>CAJUAC010000049.1 GCA_910583885.1 uncultured Oscillospiraceae bacterium
CGGCCGTCTGGAGGAAATGCCCGGTGAAGAGGGCTACCCCGCCTACCTGGCCTCCCGCCTGGCCCAGTTCTATGAGCGCGCAGGCGTGGTGCAGTGCATGGGCAGCGAGGACCGCACCGGCTCCCTGACCGCCGTTGGCGCCGTGTCGCCTCCGGGCGGCGACCTGTCCGAGCCGGTGAGCCAGGGCACCATGCGGATCGTCAAGGTGTTCTGGTCCCTGGACGCCTCCCTGGCCTACCGCCGCCACTTCCCCGCCATCAACTGGCTGAACTCCTACTCCCTGTATCTGGATACCATGAAGCCCTGGTTCGACGAGCACTTCGGCCCCACCTTCATGGAGAACCGCAACAAGGCTATGAGCCTGCTCCAGGAGGAGGAGAACCTCAACGAGATCGTCCAGCTGGTCGGTAAGGACTCCCTGAGCGCCAATGACCAGCTCACCCTGGAGACGGCCAAGATGGTCCGCGAGGACTTCCTGCAGCAGAACGCCTTTATGGACGTGGACAGCTATTCCAGCCACGACCGGCAGATGCGGATGCTGGCCATGATCCTCGACTTTGACCGGCTGGCCCGCGACGCCATCGCCAAGGGCGCGCCCCTGGCCCCCATGCTGGAGATCCCCTCCAAGGAGAAGATCGGCCGCGCCAAGTACGTGGAGGCCGACCAGTATGTGGACGTCTACGCCGCCATCAGCGCGGAGATGGAGCGGGAGATCGCCGCTGTTGTGGAGAAAGCAGGTGCTGACTTATGATGAAGGAATACCGTACCATACATGAGATCTCCGGACCTCTGATGGTGGTCGAGCAGGTGGAGGGCGTCACCTACGACGAGCTGGCCGAAATCGAACTGAGTGACGGCAGCATCCGCCGCTGCAAGGTGCTGGAGGTCAACGGCAGCAAGGCCGTGGTCCAGCTGTTCGAGTCCTCCGCCGGCATCAACCTGCGTGACTCTAAGATCCGTTTCCTGGGCCACCCCCTGGAGCTGGCCGTATCCGGCGACATGCTCGGGCGTGTGTTCAACGGCATGGGCCAGCCCATCGACGGCGGCCCCGCCATCCTGCCGGAGAAGTATCTGGATATCAACGGCCAGCCCATCAACCCGGCGGCCCGCGACTACCCCAACGAGTTCATCCAGACCGGCGTCAGCTCCATTGACGGCCTGAATACCCTGGTCCGCGGCCAGAAGCTGCCCATCTTCTCCGGTTCCGGCCTGCCCCACGCCCAGCTGGCGGCCCAGATCGCCCGCCAGGCCAAGGTGCTGGGGGACTCCGCCTCCAACTTCGCCGTGGTCTTCGCCGCCATCGGCATCACCTTCGAGGAGTCGGAGTACTTCGTCAACGAGTTCAAGCGCACCGGCGCCATTGACCGTACCGTGCTGTTTACCAACCTGGCCAACGACCCCGCTGTTGAGCGTATTTCCACCCCCCGTATGGCCCTGACCGCTGCGGAGTACCTGGCCTTCGAGAAGGATATGCACGTTCTGGTCATCCTGACCGACATCACCAACTACGCCGAGGCCCTGCGTGAGGTCTCTGCCGCCAAGAAGGAAGTGCCCGGCCGCCGCGGCTACCCCGGCTACCTGTACACCGACCTGGCGCAGATGTACGAACGTGCCGGCCGCCACCTGGGCAAGCCCGGCTCCATCACGATGATCCCCATCCTGACCATGCCGGAAAACGACAAGACCCACCCCATCCCCGACTTGACCGGGTATATCACCGAGGGCCAGATCATCCTCAGCCAGGAGCTGTTCCGCAAGGGCATCAACCCGCCGGTAGACGTCCTGCCCAGCCTGTCCCGTCTGAAGGACAAGGGCGTCGGCCCGGGCAAGACCCGCGAGGACCACGCCTCCACCATGAACCAGCTCTTTGCGGCCTACGCCTCCGGCAAGGAGGCCAAGGAGCTGATGACCATCCTGGGCGAGGCGGCCCTGAGCCCCACCGACCTCCTGTTTGCCAAGTTCGCCGACGAGTTCGAGAAGCGCTATGTCTCCCAGGGCTACGAGGCCAACCGCAGTGTCATCGAGACCCTGGATCTGGGCTGGGAGCTGCTGAGCATCCTGCCCAAGAGTGAGCTCAAGCGCATCAAGCAGGATATGATCGACAAGTACCTGCCCAAGAAGGACTAATGCCGGTGCGCCGTCATATAGGAAAGAGGTGAACAGATGGCCTCAGCAACAATTAACCCAACCAGAATGGAACTGACCCGGCTGAAGGGCCGGCTGAAAACAGCCATCCGGGGCCATAAGCTCCTCAAGGACAAGCGGGATGAGCTGATGAAGCAGTTCCTGGAGATCGTCCGCCGCAACCGTGAGCTGCGCGCCAAGGTGGAGAAGGGCCTGGAGCAGGCCAATGCCGCCTTTACCGTGGCTGCGGCCCTCATGAGTCCGGAGATGCTGGAGCAGGCCCTGCTGTATCCCAAGCAGAGCGTGGAGCTGGATATGAAGTTTAAGAACATTATGTCCGTCAATGTGCCTGTCTACCAGTTCCACACCCGCAATGAGGACCCTGCGGAGATCTACCCCTACGGCTTCGCCCAGACCTCCGGTGAGCTGGACGCCGCCCTGGAGGCCCTGGCCAACGTGTTCCACGATATGCTGGAGCTGGCGGAGGTGGAGAAGACCATGCAGCTGCTGGCGGAGGACATTGAGAAGACCCGGCGGCGCGTCAACGCCCTGGAGTACGTCATGATCCCCGATTTCCAGCAAAAAATCCGGTATATCTCCATGAAGCTGGACGAGAACGAGCGCGGCAACATCACCCGCCTGATGAAGGTCAAGGACATGGTGTTGCAGGAAGCGCATGAGTTCCAGCAGCCAGCAAACAATTGATCCCCAAGGGCTTTTAGGAGCTCTGGGGAGGCTCCGTCGGGGGTGCAAGCCTGTGGGTTTACCGCTTCCGCGACGGAGTTAACAGGTAAAAAAGGTGGTACTGCCTGGGATTATCCCAGGCAGTACCACCTTTTTCTTTGGTTGGTATCCTGTCTCTGCCATCGGGGGTATAAGAAAACGGAGCGGCACTGCTTCCGCTGTGCCACTCCGTCTCAAAGGTCAATTTTCCAGCCCGTAGGCCGTGCGCTGTCTGGATATCCAGGAGGGTTAACCGTCCCACAGGTCAATAGGCAACCACAATCCCGCCATCATTAGCGTATACCGTGGCAATCCCGCTGGTAGGGACAATCTGCACATCACGGAACTGGCAGCGTTGCCGCACCATCTCCAGTACATGCTCAGCCCGCTCCGGGCAGTTACAGTGGGCGATGACCAGCCTGCGGCCCGCGTGATCGGCATCCTCCGCTATGCGGGAGACCATCCGCGCCAGGGTCTGCCGGATGGACAGGCCCTGTCCCAGTTTTTCAATCTCCCCCTCACGGGTTGCGCCCATCAAAAGCTTTACCCGCAATGCCCCTGTCACCAGTGACTGCACCTTGGTCAACCGGCCGTTTTTACGCAGGTTATCCAGGGTTTCCAGCACAAAAAGGGTCTTCATCCGGCTAATGAAGGCTTCCACCTGCTCCACAACCTGCCCAAAAGACAGGCCGCTGTCCGCCAGTTCCCGGATCAGCAGGGCGATTTGCACCTGGCCGGAGGAGGCGGAGCAGGAGTTGAAGACGTGGACATTCCCCTTGCCGCCATCCTCCTGATAGAGGGCCTTTGCCTGCATGGCGGCGTTGTAGGAGCCGGACAGCCGTCCGGAGAGCGTGACAATATAGTTATCCCCCTCCTCCAAAAACTGCTTCATATAAGCGGCAGGGGAGGGACAGGCTGTCTTTGGTGCGTCGGGCCAAGCCCGCATCTTTTGCAGCAGCTCCTTTTGACGGAAGGTCTCGTCATCAACCACTGTCTCAGGCCCTACCTGGATGGTGAGGGGGACCTTGACGGTGTGTGGCTCCTGGAGCATCTCCGCGGTCAGGTCTGTGCAGCTGTCGCAGATCAATCTATATGTCATCTCAAAAACCACCTAAAGTAATATGATAAATTAGATTATATCGTAATTCACAAAAAAGTCAAGATGGTGAGACAATTTATCTGCAAGACATCTTGGAAAAGGGGGGAGAAATAGGCGGCAGTCAGATCCAGCTCTCATCCACCTCACGGCGTTTGCTGCGGTTCATCAGGTTTTCGACCACACTCTCTACCGGCTGTCCCTCATAGAGGACACGGTAAGCGCTCTGGCAGATAGGCATTTCTACGCCCATCTTCTCCGCCAGCTGGTGGGCGCTGAACGCGGCGAAGTAGCCCTCCACCGTGGCGCCCACTGCGGCTATCGCCTCCTGGACAGGCTTGCCTTCACCGATCAGGATGCCGCAGCGGCGGTTGCGGGAGTGCATGGAGGTGCAGGTAACAATGAGGTCGCCCATGCCGCTCAGGCCCGCAAAGGTCTCCTTGTGGCCCCCCATGGCCACGCCCAGGCGGGCCATTTCGGTCATGCCCCGGGTCATGAGCAGGGCCTTGGTGTTGTCCCCCAGGCCCATGCCGTCATTGATGCCGCAGCACAGGGCCAGCACATTTTTCAGGGCCGCGCCCAGCTCCACGCCCATCACATCGCTGTTGGTGTACACACGGAAACGAGGGCTCATAAACACATCCTGGACCAGCTCTGCCGCCTTCATGTCCCGGGAGGCGGCCACACAGCCCGTCGGCACCCGGCGGGCCACCTCCTCAGCGTGGGAGGGCCCGGAGAGTGCGGCTACCCTCTGCCTGCCGCCCAGCTCGTCTTCGATCACCTGGGTCAGGCAGAGGGCCGTATCTTTTTCAATCCCCTTGGCGACGGACACTACCACAGCATCCTCCCGCAGCAGGGGGGCGGCCTGCCGGGTGGTCTCCCGCACGGCGAAGGAAGGTGTTGCCAACACAACAACCTCACTTTCCGCCAGGCAGTCCAAGCTGCCGGTGACTACCAGCGTCTCGGGCAGCATCACGCCCTTCAGCAGCCGGTTTTCCCGCGTCTCCCGCAGATGCGCCGCCTCCTCCTTGCGGTAGGACCACAAGGTAACGTCGTTGCCGTTGTCCAGCAGCAGCAGCGCCAGGGCAGTCCCCCACCCGCCGCTGCCAAGTACGGTGATTTTCAAGCGAATCGCCTCCTAGATTTCGGTAAACATTCTTTTTCTTTTGAAAAAGAAAAAGAATCAAAAAGAAAACTTGAAACGGGTTGACCTGTGAAGAAACCGCTAGTCCTTGGTTTGATCTTGCAGATCAGCCAAGCTTTTAATCTGCTCCAAAGCGCAGTCCTGGTATGTTGGTGTTAACGATTTGAATATAGAATAAAGTCTATCGAATTTATCAAATTTGGTGCCTTCTTCTGGACATTCGTCGAACATTTCGCCTTCCCCGGTTTCCAGCCAATGCTCGTTTACCTTGTATTGCTGACACATGTGCTGTAAAAAGAGCTTTTTGGGAGGGACCCGCCGGTACTCAATGTTGCCAATGACATCGCGGCTGACACCCATTTTTTCCCCGAATTCACGCTGCGTCAATCCTAGTGTTTTGCGCACGAGCGTGATCCTGTTTACCAGCATCCGACTCCCCTCCCTTGCTAAGTATAAAATTATAGTATAGTGATTTTTTGCTGTCAACATAGACACAATCAAATTTTCGTTGACAACGAACCGGTTGTGTGATAGAATTCGTTTATAACGTTTTTGGCGCGGAGTTATGGCCTGACGAGGGTGCATCATTTTTTCTTGTGCAGGGAGAACTTGTTTTCCGTGCCGTTGAGCAGACGTTTGACATTGGCCCGGTGGCCCCAGGTCACGAGCCCGCCGCAGGCAATCGCTAAAAGGAGGATGATCCAATCATGGTACACAAACCAGCTGGCAAAGGGGAAACTGACCCCGGCCCATAGCGAGCCCAGGGAGACGTATTTTGTTAAAACCGCCAGCACCAGGAACCCGCCCCAGACGACCAAAGCAACCCGCCAGTCAATCATGATGGCGATGGTGCCGCCGGAGAGGATGCCTTTGCCACCCTTGAAATGGAACATACACGGGAACATATGCCCCAGCAGGCAGAACACCCCCGCCCAGTATTTGCTCATCACCAGCCAGCCGGTGGCCTGCCCAAGCAGCCATGTGCCCAGCCATACCGCAATGACGGCCTTGAGCACGTCGCATAAAATCACTGCCAGCGTCAGCGGCCCGCCGAAGGTACGGTAGAAATTGGTGAGGCCCGCATTGCCGCTGCCGTGGTTGCGCACATCGTCACGCAGGATATATTTTGAGATAATGACCGCCCCATTGAAGCAGCCCAGAAAATAGGCCGCCGCCGCTGTGATAAATAGCAGGAAAGCGACAGACTCTAAAATCCCATCCATACCCTCAGTCCTCCTTATCCCCTTTTTGCCGGATCGTCATCCGGAGCGGTGTCCCCTCCAGACCGAATACAGTGCGTATTTGATTCTCTAAATATCTCTGATAGGAGAAGTGGAACAGCCGCGCATCGTTGCAGAAGCAGATGAAATGGGGCGGTTTGACGCCCGCCTGGGTCATGTAGTAGATTTTCAGACGCCTGCCCTTGTCGGTGGGGGGCTGGACCCGGGTCTGTGCGTCGGCCAGGACACTGTTGAGCATCCCGGTGGTAATCCGGGTAGCCGCCTGGTTGTTCACATACTGGATCAGCTCAAACAGCCGCTCCACCCGCTGTCCCGTAGCGGCGGAGATGAAGAGGATCGGGGCATAGGTCATGTAGGCCAAATCCCGGCGTACCTCCTCCCGCATTTTGTCCATCGTTTTGCCGTCTTTTTCAATGAGATCCCACTTGTTAACCACAATGATGCTGGCCTTGCCTGCCTCATGGGCCAGCCCGGCTACCTTGGTGTCCTGCTCCGTCACACCCTCCTGAGCATCAATGAGGATGAGGCATACGTCCGAGCGTTCGATAGCCATCTGCGCCCGCAGGACGCTGTAACGCTCAATGCTCTCGTCAACCTTGGATTTCTTGCGCATCCCGGCGGTGTCAATAAAGACATACTTGCCGGTTTCGTTCTCGAAATAGCTGTCAATAGCATCCCGGGTCGTACCGGCAACGTCGCTGACAATGGTGCGCTGCTGGCCTAGGATGCGGTTGGTGAGGGAGGATTTACCCACGTTGGGCTTGCCGATAATGGCAACCTGGATGCAGTCGGTATCCTCTTCCTCGCCGTCCTCCGGCGGGAAGTATTTGACGCACTCATCCAGCAGATCCCCGGTGCCGTGGCCGTGGACGGCGGAGACTGCGATAGGATCTCCCATCCCCAGGTTGTAGAACTCGTAAAAGTCCGGGTTCACCGTCCCTACCGAGTCCATCTTGTTGACTGCCAGGACAATCGGCTTCCCGCTGCGCAGAAGCATAGACGCTACCTCCTGGTCGGAGGCGGTCAGGCCGGTGCGGATGTCCGTCAGGAAGACGATCACGTCCGCATGGTTGATGGCAATCCCCGCCTGCTCACGCATAAAGGAGAGGATTTCGCTGTCAGTGCGGGGTTCAATGCCGCCAGTGTCAATGAGCGTAAATTTCCGCCCGTTCCAGTCCGTCTCTCCGTAGATGCGGTCGCGGGTCACGCCCGGCGTGTCCTCCACAATGGAAACGCGCTTCCCAATTAATTTGTTGAACAGTGCGGACTTGCCCACGTTGGGCCGCCCCACAATCGCTACAATCGGCTTTGCCATTATTGTACTCCATTTCTAGTTGGTAAACAGGGTAAACATTCTTTTTCTTGAAAGAAAAAGAATCAAAAAGAACTTTATAAAGGGTTATTGCGGGTCAATGCCGCCCAACGGGTCGTCTGTCCTGCCGAGAAGATAGTCAACGGAACAGTGTAGGCAGTCTGCTATTTTGGCAAAATTTAAGGTCAGTATATCAGCGCCGCCGCTGATTTTAGACACGGTGTTGATGCCTAAATCACAGTCGGAGAGAACTTCGCGCAAGGGTTTTCCCTGCTGTTTCGCACGTTCTCTTATCCTATCTGCAATTTTTTTTGAATCATAATGAAAATTTAACATAATTCTTGACATCACCGAATTAGGTGATATAATATTTCCGTAGACAACAATGACTGATTATAGCGGAAGATCTCAGAACTGTAAAGAAGCAGTCAACAAACAAAAGAAAATCTCCTCTAAGAGGAAAGCACTTCCCGGACGGAATACATAGATGGGTCTGCCGGGTCGAGGGCCGGCAGGCGAAGTTGGTTAACCGCCATCTGACAGGAGGACGCGGGCTATTCAGCGGCAGAAAGCCTTACAAGTCATTGCCGGACTTCCGCGGAGGGGTTCTTAGGGGCAGAGCCCCTAAGCGGCGTTTTGGTTCCTTTGCCGCTGGTGGCAAAGGAACCGCGGGTCCGGGGCGCGGAGCCCCGGGGCTGTCGATTGAATCAATTGGGGTCAATGCCGCCCAATGGGTCGTCTGTCCTGCCGAGAAGATAGTCAACAGAGCAGTTTAAATAGTCGGCAATCAAAACCAGATTGCCAGAATAAATTTTTGAAGTGGGTTTCCTTTTCCATTCAGTAAACAAACTATTTGATATTCCAGTATCTTTGGCCATCCGATAGGGTGTAATCCCCCGATCTTCTATGATTTTCAGAATAATCTCGCTGTGTTCCATTTACTACCTCACAAAACAATCCAAAGTTTTGGACTATACTATAGGTACCACTAAGATATAAGGAGGCCCCACTATGATCGACATGATAAGAGAAATCTATGAAAGCGGATTCTACGAAGACCGCCAATGTTCGGAAAAGTACCTTGCTCTATGTGAAAAAGAAGCTGCCGTCATGGACAAAGTGCAGTCCATTATAGGTCTGGATATGGTAAGTGAAATCGGTGCTGCCCAAACGGCGGTTGCCAACGAAGAAAATCTGGACTGGTTCCGCCGGGGTTTCCGCCTGGGGGCATCCCTCATGCTGGAGCTGCGGTAAATACCATATCAGCGTCGTTTCAAGTTCTTTTTGATTCTTTTTCTTTCAAGAAAAAGAATGACTGCCCCCTATTTCCTCCCCAGAATCGCATCCAGCAGGTCAAAACCATCCTGCTCCACCACCGTCACCGGTACCCCCAGTTCCCGCTCTACATCGGACACGTGGAGGTCGTCCAGAAACACATCCCCGCCGTGGCGGAGCATATTCACCGGAATCAGCAGGCGGCTCCCCAGCTCCCGGCCCTTGAGCTGGGCAATCAAATCCCCGCCAGTCACCAGCCCCGCCACATCTATCGTGTGGCCAAAAAAGTCGTTTTTAATAGCGATAACCTGGCCGGTAACACCGGCCTTCTCCTGTGCCTTGCCTGCCAGCGCCTGGAGATAGGGCTGCGCGCTCACACCTGTGGCAATGGTATAGGGGGAGGCGTCCACGCCTCCATCCTCCAGCCGTAGCCCCGCCTCAAACTCACTGATCAGGCTGCGCAGCATCCCCACGCCATTCTCCAGCTGTACATAGTCCTCGTAGTAGTCCTCCTCTGGCAGTTCCCGGCCCGCCCGGATATACAGCTCGTCAGAGCAGAAGAACACCCGGGAGCCCTGCTGTGCCAGACACTTTGCGCCGAAAGCGTCTACCTGGTCAATGGCCGCGCCCGCCTCCGCCGGGCCCACGGGGCGCAGCTTCGCCAGCCCCTCCCGGTACTTGGTCAGCCCTACCGGCACGATGGAGCAGCTGGCGAACCCCCACGCGGCCATATCCTCCATGGTCCGCTGGAGCTGGTCGCCGTCGTTGAAGCCGGGGCACAGTACAATCTGCCCGTTCATGACGATGCCCGCCCGGCCAAAGGCTTTCATGTGCTCCAGGCTCTCCGCCCCGGCCTTGCTGCCCAGCAGGGCAGAGCGGAGCTTGGGATCTGTAGCGTGGACGGAAACATTGATCGGGCTGATGCGCAGGTCAATAATCCGCTGTACCTCCCGGGGGGAGAGGTTGGTCAGGGTGATATAGTTGCCCATGAGGAAACTGAGCCGGGCGTCATCGTCCTTGAAATAGAGGGTGTCCCGGCAGTCCGGGGCCATCTGGTCGACGAAGCAGAACAGGCAGTGGTTGCTGCAAGGCTTGGGTACATCCATCAGGTAGGTTTCAAAATTCAGCCCCAGCTCCTCCGCCTCCGGCTTTTTCACCCGCAGGGTACGCTGCGTGCCATCCTCCGCCTCCAGCACCAGAGACGGGTTCCGGTCATAGCCGAAAAAACGGTAGTCCAGCACGTCTGTGATGGCATGGGCGTTGATGGAACGTAAAATTTCCCCCGGCCGCACCCCGGCCCGCTCTGCCGGGGAACCGGGGTCAATCGATGTGACAACTGTATGCATAACGCCTCCTGGCTGGAAAAGTCCTTGTTTATGAGTATACTGTAAATCTTCCCGCTTTTCAATACAAAAATCCGCGGTGAGGGCCAAAAGCCCCCACTGTTTTGCTGTTTTCCGCCGGGTGGGCGGCGGCAATGCGAAAAAACCGGCCGGGGACGTTTCCGTTCCCGGCCGGCCGCCTGATTTATCGGGCCAGAATCTCGCTGATCATGGTGTCAACCAGGATCATGCTGCGGGGCATGTGGAAGGGGCCCTTGAAGGTGCTGCCCTTGGTGCTGGGCTGGGTGGGCAGGCCGTCCCGGCGGAGATAGCCGTACCACTCGCCATAGTCCGGGTCGGCAAAGTGCTCCTTGCAGTAGCCGAGGGTTTTGTAGAACCAGTCCAGATACTTCTCGTCCCCGGTGTCGCGGTAGAGCATCATGGAGGCAATCAGGATTTCATTGTGGGGCCACCACAGCTTCATGTCGTGCTCGTAGGCCTCCGGCGGCTTGCCCAGGGCGTCGATGAAGTAGAGCAGCCCGCCGTACTCCTGGTCCCAGCCGGCGTTGATGGCCCAGTCAAAGATCTCGGCCGACTTCTTCACCAGCTCCGTGTCCCCGGTGCGCTTGGCGTGCTCCAGAAGGAACCAGACGCCCTCAATGTCGTGGCCGGGGTTCACGGTGCGGCCCTCGGTGTAGTAGAGGCGGGGCGAGCCGTCCTCGGCCACATTCTCCAGCACGCATTTCAGATCCGGCTTGACGTGGTAGCGGAAAATCTCGTCCACACACTGGGCGGCTCGCTCCTCATAGAGGGCCTTCCGCTCCGGGTCCGTGCGCAGCATCACGCCGGTGACATTGAGGATAATCATCGGGATGCCGAAGGCCCGGCCCGTGCGGGTCTCCGGGATGGTCTTGGGCCCCAGGCCGGTGGGGTCTGCCATGCCCCGGCTCAGGTCCCAGTAGAGGTCATAGGCCTGCCGGGCCCGCTCCAGGCGCTTGCGCTCCCCGGTCACGCCGTAGTATTCCGCGTTTGCCACCGCGCAGAATGCCTCGGAGAAGTAGTAGCGCCGCTGGCGCAGGGGCTTGCCCTCGGCGGTGACGGTGAAGTACATCCGCCCGCCGGCCTCCTGGTTGAAGCAGTGCTCCTCCATGAAGTCCAGGCAGCTGCGGCTGGCCTCCAGCCACTCGGGCTTTGTGCCGTAGGTGTGGCACAAAAAGGCGTAGATCCACCCGCAGCGGCCCTGCATCCACACGCTTTTGTCCGTGGAGTAAATTTCGCCCTTCCGGTCCAGGCAGGTGTACACGCCGCCGTGCTCCCGGTCCATGCCGTTTTTCAGCCAGAAATCCGCCGAGCGGTCCAGCTCAGCCCGTACCCAGCTCTGGGCCTCCTGTAATTTTTGCCGATCCATCGTTTTCGACCTCTCTTCCTTCTGTTATGTCGTGGGTTCCAGTGGTAGATCTATTGTAGCATTTTCAAAAAGCTTTTGCAATCCGGGCAATTCCGAAAAAATTTTGGTTTCTAGGTGACAGAATCAAAAAAACATGGTAGAATGGGGAAACAACGCGCGGCGGGCCGACGCCGGCGACTTATGAAGTTGGAGGAAAACGACATGAACAGATTTGGTATCTCTGTGGAGCTCAAGCACGTCCCTCCCCTGGACCCTGAGTTTATCCCCCTGCTGCGCTTCAACCGCGCTTTCCTGGCGGACGCGAAAAAGCCGGTGGGCATCGCTGTGGAGCGGGCCGACGGCCAGATGGCCGCCTGCCACACCTTCATCCACGGCACGCCGGAGATGGCGGAGGCGGACCACTACTACATCAACCGCCTGGTCAAGACCATCCTGTGGATGAAGGGCGGATTCAAGATCTATGTCAGCGGCGACGCGGACACCTGCGCATACCTGCGCAGCGTCTACTGCGCAGGCGGCGGGCAGGAGTTCGACTGGGACTACATGGCCAGCGTCTTTGAGCACCCCTTCGAGGTCGTGGAGGTGGAGGAGCTCCCCGCGGCCAAGGATTCCCCCAAGGCCATGGGCGGGCACCTGGAGGGCTGCCGCATCGGCTTTGACGCAGGCGGCAGCGACCGGAAGGTCTCCGCGGTCATCGACGGCGAGACGGTCTACTCCGAGGAGGTTGTCTGGTTCCCCAAGATCAACTCCGACCCCGACTACCACTATGAGGGCATTGTAGCGGCCCTGAAGTCCGCCGCTGAGCACATGCCCCGGGTGGACGCGGTGGGCGTCAGCTCCGCCGGTGTGTTCATCAACAACCGCACCATGAATGCTTCCCTCTTCCTCCAGGTCCCCAAGGAGATCTATGACGCGAAGGTAAAGGATATCTACATCCGGGCCATCACCGACACATTTGGCGACGTGCCCTACTCCGTCATCAATGACGGCGACGTCTCCGCCCTGGCCGGGGCGATGAGCCTCAATGACAACAGCGTGCTGGGCATCGCCATGGGCACCAGCGAGGCGGTGGGCTACGTGGACGAGCAGGGCCGCATCACCGGCTGGCTCAATGAGCTGGCCTTTGTCCCCGTGGACGCCCAGCCCGACGCCATGCGGGATGAGTGGAGCGGCGACATCGGCTGCGGCGTGAAGTACTTCTCCCAGGACGGCGTCATCAAGCTGGCCCCCCGTGCCGGTATCGAGCTGGACGAGAGCCTCAGCCCCGCTGAGAAGCTGAAGGTTGTCCAGAAGCTGATGGAGGAGGGCAGCGAGGCTGCCGCCAAGGTCTATGAGTCTATCGGCGTATACCTGGGGCACACCCTGGCCTACTACCACGACCTCTACGGCTGCCGCCATGTGCTGCTGCTGGGCCGCGTGATGAGCGGGAAGGGCGGAGATCTGATCCTGGAGACCGCCAAGAAGGTCCTGGCCGGGGAGTATCCGGAGCTGGAGGGCAAGATCGTCCCCGAGCTGCCGGATGAGAAGTTCCGCCGTGTGGGGCAGTCCATGGCTGCCGCCAGCCTGCCCGAGCTGAAGAAGTAAGCCGCCTGCCCGCCGGGGCATAGCAAAGGAGACACGCACCATGACAGAGACAGAATCCGGGCGCAGGCGGATGCGGCTACGGACCAGGCTGCTGCTGGTTTTGGCGGCAGTGGTGCTGGTGTGCGGGGCCATGCTGGCTGCATTCCTGCTGGGCCTGCGCCAGGGCGGGCAGGAGGAGACGCCGGTAATCACCAGCGACCTGCTGGGGGAGCGGCTGCGCTCCGCCCAGGAGCTGGTGACGGTGGCCTACTACTACACCAACATGGGCCGCTTTGAGAACCATGTAGATTTCTACGGCTGGAAGGTCCCCCTCACAACCAAGAGCTTCATTGTCTCCTATGATGGGGTCATCAAGGCGGGGGTTGACCTCAGCGGTGTGGAGGTGGAGGTAGACGAGACCGGGAAGACGGTGACGGTAACGCTGCCGGACAGCGGCATCCTATCCCACGAGATCCCGGAGGATAGCATTGAGGTGTTTGACGAGAGCGACAACATCTTCAATCCCATCACCATTGAGGACTACACCGGGTTTACCCGGGACGAGAAAGCCGCCATGGAGCAGCGGGCTATTGACAACGGCCTTCTCACCAGCGCCGACGAGCAGGCCCGCAACGCAGTGGACTCCCTGCTGCGCCTTATGCCGGGGATGGAGGGCTACCAGCTGAACATGCAATAGGTAACGGATCCCTTTCCTGAAAAGAAAAAAGGGCTGCATCCAATGCCATTAAGTTAAGAGCAGAAAAAAGTCCCCCTTCTAAAAACAGGCGGACATCATGAGAAAGCAGAACCAGAAAGCTGAATCCGGCTTTCTGGTTCTGCCAATATTCCAGCTATCAGAAAGACGCGGCGGAACCACCTTTTGCCGCCGCGTCAGTTATAAGAAAACGGGAAACGGCGGTCTTGAAATCAGTTTCAAGGCCGCCGCTTGGTGTTCGTTTTCGTTTGGAGTGCATCAATAGCCAGCCGCTATCCAAAGGGTTTTATACCGTTTCCGTTGACGGCTGAAGGTTTGATGAAATTCACTGTCATTTACTGATAGAAAATGTTTGTCCAGTGAATTTCATCTGTGCAGTATCTATGATTCTATGGGATTTTTCCATCTGGGACGCAAAAAAGTTAAGGCTGGATTTCCCATCAAAGATCGAGGTGCTTCTAGCGGGTTCGGTTAACTGTTTGCCGCCAGTCATCTCTTGATAGGCATCTTCCGCGTTCTGCTTCATTCCGGCCAGTATCTTGGATGCGTTTTCCAACGCTTCCATAATTTCATGAGGATCATCTGGTAAATTGGAAAGCCCCAAAGATTCAGCGGAAATAGAATCGAGCTGATTTCCTATTACCTTCGATGCCAGCCCGCCTGATAACCCATCATATTCATCCACTGTGGACCGATGTGGATTTATGTGGCTTTGAATAATGTCTGTATAGTCTGACTGAATACTTTGCTTGTAATTATGCAGATACGTCTCCGCCAGTTCTTTTGTCATATTGGGATCGCTATGCGTACCTGTGCCGTTCAAATAGTTTTCAAGCTCGGAAATTTTGGACATGGTATACTGCAATTTGGATTTGGCGTAGTCGATTACATCGGAAACCGTCTGGATTCCATCTCTTTGTGCCAAAATCGCTTGTTCAGCCCACTCCTCTTTGGTAAACATTCCAGGCGCGTACTTCTGATAGCCGGCCGCCGCTTCCGGTTTTTTTGCCGCATCTGTTTTTTTGGTGTCACCAACATTCAGCAATTCCAGCGCCTTTTGGCTCAGCTCAACGGTATCACGGCTTTTTTTGCCGCCATAATTGGTATTTACCTGCTGAATGATCTTTTCTAAACCGGAATTCTGCACTTGTCCCATGGTTCTTTGCATTGGATTCTGCATTTGAAGTCTCAACATACTCTGGGCGCTTGCCAAATGTATTCGCATAAGGGATTCCTCCTTATTAAGTAAAACCTCCTATGGGGTTTCTTTAATGCAATTAAAGTCAAACCATAGAACGGTTTCCTGTCGATTTTGCGCTTGTCCATGCGCTTTTGTACGGCACTTTAATTGTAACAAAAAACGTATACGTTTGCAAATCGCAGGGGACAGGTCAAAAAATTTTATAGAACCACTTATTTTTCCGAACTTGCAGCCGATTAAAAAAGTGTAACATAAAATAAATATTATATTTGAAAATGTATACTTTTGTCAATAGGCAGAAAAAATTTTAACTTAACCGATAATTCCACGATTTTCATTAAGTTGAGGGAAAATGCTGTTATTTGAGTGATATCCTATACAAAAGAATGCAAAAAGATACCTCCTGGTGCTGTTCTTCCAGATGTGCCGGGAGGTATCTTTTTGCTTATTTTTAATAACATCGGGGATCAAGCACGATCCTTCCGGTGAAGAGTGTTTCTCTGCAAAAGGAGATAAAATACAGAGTGTTGATTTTTAGGAAAAATCAACACTCTGTATTGTTTATTTGCCAAGGTCATAGTAGCCCTGCCAGATATCCGGCGGGACCATGCTGCCGCCGGTGGCCCAGGCAATATGGGTTGCCTCCTCCAGTGCGATGCCCCATTCCCGGGCGTAGGCCGCACCCGCCCCAGCGCAGAGATGGCCCATACCGGGCAGGCCCGCCAGCGCGCTGGGCTCCAGGCGGATCCCATCGCTGTCCGCCAGCTGGCGGAGCAGGCGGTAGAGCCTGCCATCCTCCACTGTATAGCAGCCAGAGAGCAGCGGCGCCATGATCCGCCCCACAAACCGGGACGGCCTGCCCACTGCCAGGCCATCGGCGGCTGTCCTGCCGTCAATGCCGAAGTCCTCCACCGAGATTTCGTCGTGGAGGCCGGTGGCCAGCCCCAGCAGCATACAGGGCGCGTGGGTGGGCTCGGCAAAAAAGCAGTGGACATTGTCCCCATAGAGCAGCTTCAGCCCAAAGGCTACGCCGCCGGGGCCCCCGCCCACGCCGCAGGGCAGATAGACAAACAGCGGGTGTTTCCCGTCCACGGGGATACCCAGTTCCTCCAGCTGCCGGGCCAGGCGGCCCGCCGCTGTGGCATAACCCAGAAACAGCGTCCGGGAATTCTCATCGTCCACAAAGTGGCAGAAGGGGTCCGCCTGGGCCTGCCGGCGGCCCTCTGCCACCGCCTTGCTGTAATCCCCCGCATACTCCACTACCGTCACACCCTTGCTGCGCAGCAGGTCCTTTTTCCACTGCCGGGCGTCGGCGGACATGTGGACCGTCACCCGGAAGCCCAGCATGGCGCTCATGATGCCGATGGACAGCCCCAGGTTCCCCGTGGAGCCCACCGCCACCGCATACCGGCCAAGCACCTTCCGGCAGGCAGGCTCCGCCAGTTTCCGGTAGCTGTCCTCCCGGCGCAGGCAGCCCTCCCGCAGGGCGATCTCCTCCGCCAGGCACAGCACCTCGTAAATCCCGCCCCGGGCCTTGATGGAGCCGGAGATGGGCAGGTGGCTGTCCAGCTTGAGCAGCAGCCGCCCCGGGAAATCCCCCATCAGCCGCCCCATGGCGGGGGCTTCCACCAGGGGGGACTCAATCATCCCTCCGGCCGCCGCTGTCTCCGGGAATACGGCGGCAAGATAGGGCGCAAACCGCTCCAGCCGCGCCGCCGCATCCGCCACGTCCCCGGCTGTCACCGGTGCGCCGGCCAGCGCCTCTGCCGCAGGCCGGAGGGCGGGGTTCAGCCACACTGTCTCCCGCAGATCCATCAGATCCCCAAAGACGGGCCCCGCCGCCCGCCACTGCTCCCTTGTCCGCTCCATAACAGTTCCTCCCTCATCAAAATCCAGCGTTTGGTACTCTATTGGAAATTATAGCCGGAGGCTGCAGTGAAATCAACCTTGTTTTTTCCCAGGAAACGCGCTATACTAGACATTGGAAGACCCCCTTGAAAATAAGGACAAGGAGGAGATCGCTATGGCAGTGATTCAAGAGGCCTTTGGCGTTACCCGGGACGGGCAGGCTGTGGAGAAATTCACCCTGCGCTGCGGGCTGCTGGAGGCTGAGGTCCTCACCTATGGCGCGGCCCTGCGCGTCCTGCGCACGCCGGACAGGAACGGTGAACTGGTGGACGTGGTGCTGGGATATGACAATGTGGCCGGGTACGAGGCCGGCGGTAGCTACATAGGCGCTGTAGTGGGCCGCTACGCCAACCGGATCTCAGGCGCCAGCTGCCTCATTGACGGCAGGCGCGTCCCCCTGGAGGCTAACGAGGGCGCCAAGCAGCTCCACGGCGGGCCCAGGGGCTTCAGCCACCGGGTATTCGAGGGGCGCCAGGCCGGTGAGAGCGCTGTTGCCCTCACCTACACCGCAGCCGATGGCGAGGGGGGATTCCCCGGCACGCTGGCCCTCCAAGTTACTTACACCCTCTCGGAGCGGGCGGTATCGATCCGCTATGAGGCGTCCTGTGACCAAACGACCTACTGCAACATCACCAATCACAGCTATTTCAACCTCAATGGCGGCGGTGATGTTATGGGCCACCGGCTCTGGCTGTCCGCCAGACGGTACACCCCCGTTGGGCCCGACAGCATCCCCACTGCCATGGCCCGGCCTGTGGCGGGCACCCCCTTCGACTTCACCGCCGAAAAAACCCTGGGCCGGGATGTGAACGCCGACGACCAGCAGCTGCGCAACGCGGGCGGCTATGACCACAATTTTGTCCTGGACGCCGCCCAGGGCCTGCGCCGGGCGGCCCGGCTGACCGGCGACCGCTCCGGTATCGTCATGGAGACCTGGACGGAAAAGCCGGGGCTCCAGCTCTACACCGCCAACGCCCTGGACGGCCCGGTCTGCGGCAAGCGCGGCGTGCCCCACCGGCCCCGCCAGGCGGTCTGCCTGGAGACCCAATTCTTCCCCGACAGCCCAAACCACCCGGAGTGGGGGGACATCCTCCTGCGCCCTGGCCGGCGGTATGACTATACCACCGAGTACCGGTTCTCCCACATCTGATTGAAACCTGGTAAATACCGGAAAAACTGGCAGGGAGGGAACCTGGGAGGCACTTCCTGCGTCTAATCCAACAGGCGGAGACAGGGACGCTATGTAAAAATGATGCAAAAGAGATACACCTTGGAAACGTTCCCGTCACAATTGCCTGCTAGGGTATATCAGTAAAAGAGCGCCAACAGCGGCGCAACGCCGCACACCGAACCGAGAAAGGAAGGAAAGGACTATGAAACACAACGCAAGAAAGCTCCTGTCCCTGTTGATGGCGCTGGCCATCGTTTGCAGCCTCATGCCAGCGGCGCTGGCGGCCAAGTATGACAGATATGACTTCCTGTATAAGGACAACTACTCATCGGAGTCCCGTGTCGCTGTGGGCTACAGATCTTCTGTAACCTTTGGAGTGAACGTGGATACGCGCTACTATGACGACTATTATGGCTATTACAGTAGCGTCACCTACGATTGGAGGCTGACCAGCGGCTCGACCGTCATCGCAGAAGATACGACACCCAACACCAGCCGTTGGTACGATTCCTTTACAGTGTATGGCTCGTCCCTTGCCGCCGACACCGAGTATACCCTGACCTGTACGGCAACCCTTGATGGGTATTACACCGACTCTGTCTCCTGGACTGTGGTTGGCTCCGACTACAATAGCGGTGATTACTACTACGACCTCTCTGTCAGCGCCACGGTCTACGACACCAACGGCGGCTACCGCCTGGGCGACACAGACGATGAGGGCGGCCGCTCCATCGTCGACCAGATCGAGCGGGCCATGAGCCGCAGCCTGGACTATGTGGAGTTTGTAGATGTGCATGACCGCAACGGCGACCTGGACGCCAGCACCAGCCGCTACTACTATGCTGACGGCTACAGCAGCAGCAACCGCTATTACAGCCTGTCCGACGTGGTCTTCACCCCGGACACCACCCGCGGCAATGCCAGCTTCAATTTCCGTGCCTATGACAGCCGCGGCAACTCCTATCGCGGCACAATGACCTTTAAGGTCATTGAGGGCGTTTCCTCCGGCTCCAGCTCCGCCATTGTCTACAGCGCCGCCAATGGCGAAACAGTGGATCTGAACTCCAACGACTTTGAGGACTACTGGGAGGGGATGTACTCCCGGGGCTCCCTGGACTATGTGGTGTTCACCAACGTCTCCAGCGGCAACCTCTATGCTGACTACAACGGCAGGGGCTCCAACGTGGTGGGCAGCACCAGCTCCGGCACCGCCTGCTATGCCAACCCCAGGAGCAATCGTACCGGCATTGACGATGTGACCTACGTCCCCAGCTCCAGCAGCAAGGACACCATCACCATCCGCTTCACCGCTTACGGTACTACCACCTCCTCCAGCAGCTCCAATATCGCCCGCTCCGGGACTGTGACCATCTACTACGCCCAGGGCAGTGCCACGGCCATTGAGTATACCTCTACCTCTGCCAACGGCACGATCACCCTCAATCCCAGCGATTTTACCGCTAAGTATAACGATGTGGTGGGGAAGACCAATTCCAATATCACCATCCGTTTCCGCTCTGTCCCCTCCCACGGCACACTGACCTATCAGGCCAGCAGCAGCCGCAGCGTCAACCTGACCCGCAGCAACATTGGCGACTATAACTTCACCTCCAGCAGCCGGGGCAGCCAGCGGATTTCCGACGTGGTCTATACCCCTGGCCGGGCCGGCACCAGCGACACGGTGGAGTACGCCTGCTATAACGGCGGTACCCTGCGCTTCATCGGCACCATCACCTTTAATGCCTCCGCCCCTGTACAGAATAATTTCTCCATTGACTACACCTGCACCAGCAGCAGCGGCGTGGGCTTCAACTACCTGGACTTCTTTGGCAGCAGCACCGCCATGGCCTCCAGCAGCTATATCATGTTCGGTACGCCCTCCAGCGGCGCGCTGTATGTCAATGATACGCCGGTTGGCGTGGGCACGCAGTTTGCCTATGCCGCCACCACCGGCAGCGGCTATCAGAACCTGAGCAGCGTAGTCTACAAGCCGGCGGCGAACTACAACGGCGTTGTCCTGATCGCGTTCACCGCTTTCAATGCGAACCACACCATGGCGGCCAGCGGCACTGTGCGCATCACAGTCAACCAGCCCGCCACCTCTACCCCTCCCTCTACGCCCTCCACACCCCCGACCTCTACCGGCAGCGCATTCAAGGATATCCCCAGCAACGCCTGGTACGGTTCTGCGGTGTCCTCCCTGGTCCAGGCGGGCGTCATTGGCGGCTATGATGACGGCACCTTCCGTCCCAACAACTCTGTGACCTACGGTGAGGCCCTGAAGATGATTATGCGCGCCGCAGGCTACAGCGCCCAGCCCCAGGGCACGGGCGCAGATTGGGCTATCAACTACAAGAATGTGGCCGTAAATGACGGCCTGGTGGGCGCGGACATTGTCCTCAGCAGCAATATCAGCCGCAGCGCGGTGGCCTCCCTGGCCGCCCGGGCCCTGAAGCTGACCCCGGTGACGGATATTGCCAGCCCCTTTGCCGATACCAGTGACGGCTATGTGCTGGCGCTGTACCAGGCCGGTATCATCAAGGGCGACGGCACGGGCCGCTATAACGGCGGTGATGCCATCAGCCGCGCGGAGATCAGCGCAGTGATTTACCGTATCAACACCTATCGTACCCCTGTCAATACTACCCCTGATACGAGTATGCCCGGCTGGCTCCTGAGCTGACCGGCAATCAGCAGAGCCCCTGCGCCAGACCGGCGCAGGGGCTCCCTTATTTGATCAAAACAAAGCAAAACAATGTTTTGCGTCGATATTTTCTTTTGATTCTTTTCTTTTATAAAAGAAAAGAATGGCTGCCACCCCGCACCTATTTCAGCGGCCGGATCAACGACGGCGACGCATAGAGCACGCCAGCCTCCGGGGTTACGTCCTGGATGCGGAACAGCTCCTCTACAGTGACAAAGGTGTACCCTTGGGCCTGGAGCTGGTCTATGATGGTCAGGGCCGCGTCTACGCTGGTGGGGTAGAAGTCGTGAAGCAGGACGATGTCCCCGGGCTTGACGCACCCCATAACAGCATTGACCACCTTCCCGGCGTCCAACAGCTTCCAGTCCTGGGGGTCTACGGACCAGTAAACCATGGGCGTCTTGACCAGTGTGGCCCGTTGCTCGCCAATCATGCCGTATGGGGGCCGCAACCAAAATGAACCCTCCCCGACTGCCTCCTGGAGCACCACCTCTGTCTTGTGGATCTCTTCTACTACGGTATCTTTCTCCGCTGTCTGTAGGCGGATGTGGGAATAGGTATGATTGCCAATTTGATGGCCCTCTGCCTCCATGCGCTGGAGCAGGGCCTCGTTGCCCTGGATCTGCTGGCCGATGACAAAAAAGGTGGCGGCAGCACCCCGCTCCAGCAGGCCGTCCAGAAGCCGCTCCGTGGTGTCCGGCCTGGGGCCGTCGTCGAAGGTCAACGCAACATATTTGGGATCCTCCAGAAGCTCCTGGCGGGCTGTCTCGTCCAACTCACTCAAAATCTCCAAAGGGATCTCCGCAGGACCGGATACCGGCCATGGCTGCCAGCCGCAGGCAGCCAGCAGGACGGCCAGCCCGGCCAGAAGGAGAAACCTTGCTTTCTTCATAGCGTACATCACCCTTCTCGTCTAAAGTTGCGGGACATGCCGTTTCCGCCTCCCGGACAGGAGAATGAAACGGCATCATGCATAGTATGTCCAAGAATGATGAAAAAACCAGCTAGGTGAGCTGGGATGTGAAATGGGCTGAAAGAAATTCACTGTACCGGCAAAATTCGGCTTGCATTTCGGAAAGAAGTCTGCTATAATAATATCGTTCTGAATCAGCAGGGTTAGTACATCGGTAGTACATCGGCTTCCCAAGCCGAGGAGGCGGGTTCG
>CAJUAC010000050.1 GCA_910583885.1 uncultured Oscillospiraceae bacterium
CACCAGCGACCCGCAGGACCAGATTTTTGCGCTGGCGGAGAAGGAGCCGCGGCTCAAGCCCTACTACATCGGGGAAAAGCGGCTCATCACCCTGATGATGAAGATGGATGCGGACATGGTGGTCATGACTACCCCGGATCTGGACAATTTATACATCAAGAGAAGCTATGTAAAAAAAGATGTGGAGTACATTTATATGGGGCATGGGGTAGGCAGCACCAACCTTTTGGCAAGGAAAGGTGCCCTTGCCCACTTTGACACGGTTTTTTGTATTGGCCCCTATCAGGTGGAGGAACTGCGGGAGGAGGAACGGGTTTACGGCCTCCCGCCCAGATCGCTGGTATCCTGCGGCTATGGCCTGTTGGACCGTGCGATGGCTGCATACAGGGCTATGCCAAAGCGGCGGGAGGGGAGAAAGACACAGATATTGATTGCGCCATCCTGGCAGCCGGATAACATCCTGGATACCTGTATTGATTCCATGCTGGAATCCCTGCTGTGCGGGGAATACCACGTCATTTTGCGCCCCCATCCGGAGTACTGCAAGCGATACCCACAACAAATTGCCGCCTTAAAGGGCCGGTATAGGGAACAGCTCTATCAGACTGGCAGTGACTTTGAGATCCAAACAGATTTTTCTTCCAATGAAACGGTGTTTACATCGGATGTAGTAATTACGGATTGGTCGACCATATGTTATGAGTTCTCTTTTACAACGAAGCGTCCAACCCTGTTTGTCAACACGCCGATGAAGGTTATGAACCCAGAATATCAGCGCTTGAAAACTGTGCCGCTGGATATCGCAGTGCGAGAGAAACTTGGGAAATCGATCCTGCCGGAGGAAGCAGGTGAAATCCGTAAATCAGTTGAAGAATTGCTTGCGAAGTCTGACTGGTATACACAGGCGATAGAAGGTGTCATGGAGGGGTGCTTGTTTTATCCTGGACAGAGCGGGAAGATAGGCGGAAAGTACCTGATAGAGAGATTAATTTCCAAGCAGTCTTAAAAATAGATAAAGATAGAAGTGAGATGAAATAGGATGAAACGGATTATCACATATGGTACATATGACCTCCTGCACTATGGCCATATAAATTTGCTGAAGCGGGCAAAGGAAATGGGCGAATACTTAATAGTAGCGCTGTCCACCGATGAATTTAATTGGGTGGAAAAATCTAAAAAATGCTATTTTTCCTATGCAGAACGTAAAAAACTCCTGGAATCTATCCGGTATGTTGACATGGTCATTCCAGAAGAAAACTGGGATCAAAAGATCAGCGATATACAATTGTACAAGATAGATACATTTGTTATGGGGGATGATTGGGCAGGAAAATTTGATTTTCTAAAGGATTTCTGTGAGGTGGTCTATCTTCAAAGGACCCCAGAGATATCAACGACACAAATAAAAGAGGATTTGAGCGGATTATCAGAGGAAAAAGGGACAGGAGTACCTCCTGATCCGAAAAGATAAC
The DNA here is from genome assembly GCA_910583885.1 of uncultured Oscillospiraceae bacterium. GTDB lineage: Bacteria > Bacillota > Clostridia > Oscillospirales > Oscillospiraceae > Pelethomonas. The sequence goes on from CAJUAC010000050.1 coordinate 1,476, forward strand.
TGCACAAAACAAGGAGAACAGAGATATGAAAACAATCATGTTTGGCGCAGGGACTACTGGTCGGATGCTGTACAGTGAGATCATTTCAAAATATGAGATCATAGCATTTGCGGATAACGATCAGGAAAAATGGGGTACATCATTATTTGATATCCCGATTTGCAGCCCAGAGGAGTGCTTGAAGAACTTGTCATATGAGGCTGTTATTATTTCAGCGTTTGGTGGGTTTGAGGAGATTCAGCGACAATGTGCGACATTAGGTGTACCGGAAGATAAAATAATCACAACCTATATCGGTGGAGCGCTGACAGCACGAAAAGTATTTTTGGGGAATCTTGCTATACAGTTGAATGAATTTGAACATGAGGCAGATGTGGCGGAAGCCGGTGTATATTGTGGAGATTTTGCCAAATGGATAAATGCTTTTTTCCCGGACAGGACGTTGCACCTATTTGATACATTTGAAGGATTTGACGCAAGAGACGTTGCAATAGAAGAAAGGAATACGTTTTCTAATGAGAAAGCGGGACATCTGAATGAATCATCTGTTGAAATAGTAATGAAGAAGATGCCGCATCCGGAGCGTTGTCAAATTCATAAAGGATATTTTCCGGATACAGCATCTGGGCTTGAGAGCAAGTTCTGTTTTGTTAATCTCGATATGGATTTATACTTGCCGACATACAATGGGCTGCGATTTTTTATGAATAGAATGACAGATAATGGCGTCATCTTGGTGCATGATTACTATTCCGCAGGATATAAAGGGGTCAGGGCCGCGGTAGAAGAGTTTCTCAGTGAATGTGGAGGAGGTATCAATAAGTACCCGATAGGGGATGGCGTCAGTATCATGCTGGCGGGAAAGTGGAATTAATAAGAAGAGAGGGATTCAAATGAAGTTGTTGCTTTCTATGCTCTATTTTGCTTGTTTTAGCGTCATGCTTGTGCCCACAGCCCACGCCTATCTGGACCCGTCGGTGATGACGTATACCATCCAGGTGGTGGCCGGGGTAGTGGTCGCGGTTGGCGCAGTGGTTGGCATCTACTGGCGCAAGGCCAAGAGGAAGGTACAGAACAAACTCGGTATGGACGAGAATTCCAAAAAGTCCATTGAGGATGATGTCATTGAGATTAGGGAGGACGAAACCCCTCCGGTTAATTAGGCAAGCAGGGAACATCTGCAAAGAGGGCCATGCGGTGATGATGTAAACATTTTTCATGCCAAGATATAGCCGTCTGCAGCAAAGCAGACGGCTATATCTATGAACAGTAAATATCGCCAGCACGCAAATCGACAATCTGAACGAACTGGTGTCAGTAGCGCGGGTGGAAATTCTGACAAAGCAGAAGTCTGAGGATCAATACGTATACCTGCGTACATTAGAGGCGGCATACATCCAGGAATTTTACCCATGCCGTCCATGCAGATTCGGATTTATTGCAATCAGCTTGGTATCCCCTGCGACAAATTGACGCCAGAAGGATTTGCCGGAGTGCTGAGTGCGCTGAAAAAGTCAAAGCATTGGCGTAACGCACAGAGCAGGCGGGGGAAGTCTACGTCACACGGTAAGGCAAGCACAAGAAGCCGTAAGAGCTTGGAATAGCGGGGCGGCTTCTATCACGTTGCTACTTTATCCTCCATGAGCATTAGGGCCGAGCATCTCTCTGTGCGATGTTCAGTTGTTCCAAATCCCCTCTGTCCGCCGCAGGAGCAGCGCCAGAGCCAGCAGGTCGGCACAGCCGCCGGGGGAGAGGTTACGGGCAATGCAGGCATCGTCCAGCGCCTCCAATCCGGCCAGGCGTGCCTCTGCCGGACGCTCCAGGAGGGCACGTGCCTGCTCCTGGACAAACCGCAGGCCCTCCGACCCGCCCCGGTGGAGCAGGTTGGTGTCCGACACTTCCGCCAGAAGTGTCAGCAGGGCCAACAGTGCGTCATCCCTCTGCTCTGCCAGCACCTGCCAGGCCCTCCGGGCTGTGGGGAACCCGGCCATAGCCTCTCCCCGGGCACCCAAAACCCCATAGCGGCGCTTTGCCTGACCACCGTGGGTATCCGCCCCAGGGGGCAGGCCCGCTGCGGCCAGTGCGGCGGCAGTCTGGAACAGATCCCCACCCCGTGCCAGCACGGATCCCAGGGCCGCCAGTACCAGCCCGAAGGCATAGACGGCCCCCTTGTGGGTGTTGACACCGCCAGTGGCGGCAAGCATCGTCCCCTCCGCCACAAGTCCTGCCTGCTGGAGTGCTTCCATGCAGCCGGACCGCCCCAGCCCCAGGCGGGCGGCCTGCCGGAAATAGGGCTCCAGGCTCTGGGCGGAACGTTGGAAGAGGGGCAGGTCCATATCCTGATGCGCACCGCTGTTACGTCGGTCCACCAGGCCGGGCTTGGGCGTTAGCCCCACCTCCTCCAACAGGGCCGATACTGCCAGCTCCGCCAGACGGTCCGCCGCAAACCCCTCCAGCAGAGCTGATGTGGCGGCCTGGACGGCAGGGAGGCCGTGGGCCCGGCTGCGGGCACAGGGGCCCACCGGCCCGCCGCAGACCAGGCAGGTCCGGCACGTCTCCCGGGAGAGTTTTGCCCCGTCTGTGCCGATCACGTCCAGGTCGTAGAGCCTCCCCACCGGCAGGGCAGTCTCCAGGCCCACGGCCAGATCCTTAAGCGTTGGGGCCGGCAGAGTGCAGGCCAGGATGGCTTCCAGCCCGGCGGGGGTGTCTGTCAGTTCCTCATGGAGCAGGGCAGTCCCCAGCTGCCCACGCAGTGCCGACAGCCCCTCCCGGAATGCGAAGTCCGCCAGGGCCGAACGCTTCACCGGCCCTGCGATATTCATGGTGAAGCTCAGCAGCGGCCTGCCATACGCCGCCAGCAGCAGCCTCTGCCTGGATACGCGGGCCTCCCGCGCATCCAGGACCTCCTGCAAGGTGATTTCCCGCATAGCTCCTCCCCAAAAGCGCCGGACGGCCCTGTAATGGCCCGCCCGGCGCCTGTTCTAAGTCTCGTCGATCTGCCGGATAACATCCAGCACCGTGTTGTCCCGGTAGAGCACCACGCCAACAACCCGGTCAGTGTACCGGATAGGATCTGGCCTGCCCACCAGGGCCTCGGCCTTGTCCTTGAGCTGGCCGATGGTGTAGACCTTGATCCCTGCCCTGCGCAGTTTCTCCGCCACCTCCGGGCGGCGGGGATTCACCGCTACACCCTGGTCCGTGACCACTACGTCCACAGTGGAGCCGGGGGTGACAACCGTGTTCACCCGGTCAATGACACAGGGGATGCGCCCCCGGGTGAGGGGGGCCACGACGATGGAGAGGCTGGCCCCCGCCGCCGTGTCCGGATGCCCGCCGATGGCCCCGCGGATTACGCCGTCAGAGCCAGTGAGGACGTTGACGTTGAAGTCTGTGTCAATCTCCAGTGCGGAGAGGATCACAAAGTCCAGCTGGTCTACAGCTGCGGCGGAGAGGAAGCTGGCATAGTAGGCGGCGCTGATCTGGTGATGGAATCGGTTGTTCTTCAGGCTCATCGCCGCGTCCAGGTCAAAGCTCTGCACGTCAATGATCCGGTCGATGAGCCCCTCCTCGTGCATGGCTGCGATCTGTCCGGTGATGCCCCCCAGGGCGAAGCGGCAGCGGATGCCCTTGTCCAGCATCATCTGCCGGATAAACCGGGCCGCCGCCAGGGACGCGCCGCCGGAGCCCATCTGCATGGAGAAGCCGTCGTAGAGATACCCGGCCGCGTCGATGACGCTGGCAGCGGTCTGGGCGATGAGCAGCTCCTTGGGATTCTTGGTGTAGCGGGTAGCCCCGCTCATGATGCCCTTGGGGTCGCCAATGTCGTCCACCACCACGATATAATCCACGTTGTCCTCCGGGATAGCCCAGGGGGCGTTGGGGTAGCGTACCAGGTGGTTGGTCAGGATGACCACCTTATCCGCGTACTCCGAGTCCGTGCGGGCGTAACCCATGGAGCCGCAGGCGATGTACTCCTCGTCCCGGCTGTAGCCGTTGGCGTTGCCGTAGGGGTCACAGGAGGGCGCGCCCAGGAAGGCCACGTCGATGTGGAGCTCCCGGCTGCGGATGGCGGCGGCCCGGCCACCGTGGCTGCGGAAGACCACCGGGCAGTCCATCAGCCCACGGGAGATCTGCTCGGCCAGCTCGCCCCGCAGGCCGCTGGTCTCAATGTGGGTGATGACGCCATTTTTGATGTGCTCGATCAAGGGGGCGTGGACGGCGGACAGGGAGCTGGCTGCCAGGGTCAGGTTCCGGAACCCCATTTCCGCCAGCTTGCCCACCACCTGGTTGACCACGTGATCCCCACCCCGGAAATGGTGGTGGAAGGAGATGGTCATGCCGTCCTTGAGCCCCGCCGCCCGGATGGCGTCCTCCAGGGAGGGCAGGATCTTGTTCTCCCGGGCGGAGCGCTCCAAAAAGTTCTCTGTGTGCTTGGCGGGGGCCCCGCCGAACGCGCCCCGGTGGGCGATTTCGTCGATATGGGGGATGCTGCGCAGCAGCTGTTCATCCATGGCTCATTCCTCCTCTGCCGCGTCCGCCTCGGCCAGGGCGATCAGCCGCTGGGCCCGCAGGACGACAGGCCGGTCGATCATCTTCCCTTTGAGGCTGGCTACGCCGCTGCCCCGGGCGTTGGCCTCCCGGATGGCCTCCATGACGGCGTAAGCCTTGTCCAAATCCTTCTTGCTGGGGATAAATGCCCTGTGGAGGATGCCGATCTGCCGGGGGTTGATGACGCTCTTGCCGTCAAAGCCCAGCTTGCGGATGAGTGCCACCTCCTCCAGGAAGCCCTCCTCATTGTTTACATCGGCGTACACCGTGTCCAGGGCGGCAATCCCGGCAGAGCGGGCGGCATTCAGGATCATGCTGCGGGCAAAGAGCAGCTCAATGCCGTCGCTGCGGGTCGTTTTCAAGTCAGTTACATAGTCCTCCGCCCCCAGGGCCACGCCGATGAGGCGTGGGGAGGCGTGGGCGATCTCCTTGGCGTTCAGCACGCCGTTGGCACTCTCGATGGCGGCCATCATGCCCGTGGCCCCCACGGGGATGCCATGCCTGGCCTCAATGCGGGCGATTTCCCGTTCGCAGTCAATGACATCCTGGGCGCTGTCGGTCTTGGGAAGACGCACCACGTGGACCCCTGCGGGGATGATAGCCTCCAGATCCGCCGTACCCAGCCCGCTGGAGAGGTCGTTGATGCGGACAACGATCTCCTTTTTGCCGAAATCCAGGGTTTTCAAGGCGTTGTGGACCAGGAAGCGGGCGGTGTCCTTCTCCGTGAAGGCCACGCTGTCCTCCAGGTCGAACATGAGGCTGTCCGCGCCATAGATGCGGGAGTCCGTAATCATCCCCGGGTTGTTGCCCGGGACGAACATCATGCTCCGGCGCAGGCGGTCCTTGACATAGCGTTTCTCCATCACTCCGCCTCCCACTGGTAATCTGTGCTCTCCGCCGCCCGGTAGGCGGCAGCGCTGACCCTGGCCCGGATGGTGCAGTCCAGCGCGCCCTTGTCCACAGCAGATACCTGGGCGTGCGCCACCGCCAGCTCCGCCAGGGTCTCCCGGATGACGGCCTCAATCTGGCGGCCATACTGCTGCATGACATTGCTGGCAAGCTCCAAAATAATCCCGCCGGAGGGGGCCGGCTCTATCGTGACCATGATATCACCGGACTCCATGGTCCCGGCCACAGCGGCCTTTTTCAGTTCCACTGCTCCGTGCCCCCTTTACGCCAGCCGCTGGGCGATGGCGTCCAGGAATGCCTCGGAGTCCACCGCCTGGGCCTGGAACCCCGGCTCCACCAGGCCTACCAGGTCCTTGGTCATGATACCTGCGTTCAGCGTGTCAAAGCAGGCCTGCTCCAGCTTGCCCGCGAAGGCGGACAGATCGGGGAGCCCGTCCAGCTCGCCCCGCTTGCGCAGGGCCCCGCTCCAGGCAAAGATGGTTGCCATGGGATTGGTGGAGGTCTTCTCCCCCTTCAGATGGCGGTAGTAGTGGCGGGTAACAGTGCCGTGGGCGGCCTCGTACTCGGTGGTGCCGTCCGGGGCCACCAGCACGCTGGTCATCATGGCCAGGGAGCCGAAGGCGGTGGAGACCATGTCGCTCATCACATCGCCGTCATAGTTCTTGCAGGCCCAGATGTAGCCGCCCTCGCTGCGGATGACGCGGGCCACTGCGTCGTCGATGAGGGTGTAGAAGTAGGTGATGCCCAGTTCCTGGAATTTGGCCTGGTAGCCCTCGAACTCCTCCTCGAAAATTTTCTTGAATTCGCCGTCATAGACCTTGGCAATGGTGTCCTTGGTGGAGAACCACAGGTCCTGCCGGGTATCCACGGCATATTGGAAGCAGGCCCGGGCAAAGGAGCGGATGGATTGGTCCTTGTTGTGGGCCCCCTGCCAGACAGCCGGGCCGTCTACCTTCTGGACGACCACCGACTGCTCCTCGCCGTCCTCCCCCTGGAAGGTCATGGTGCAGGTGCCGGGCTGGGTGGTGACAAAGTCCACGCTCTTGTAGACGTCGCCGTAGGCGTGACGGGCGATGGTGATGGGCTTTTTCCAGTTCTTCACCACCGGCTGGATGGCGTCAATACAGATGGGGGTGCGGAAGACCGTGCCGTCCAGGATGGAGCGGATGGTACCGTTGGGGCTCTTCCACATCTCGGTGAGCTGGGGGTACTCCTCCATACGCTGCTTGTTGGGGGTGATGGTGGCACACTTCACCGCCACGCCGTATTTCTTGGTGGCGTTGGCCGCGTCCACTGTCACTTGGTCCTTTGTCTCATTGCGGTGGAGCAGGCCCAGGTCGTAGTACTCTGTTTTCAGATCTACAAAGGGGAGGATCAGCTTGTCCTTGATCATAGCCCACAGGATGCGGGTCATTTCGTCGCCGTCCATCTCCACCAGGGGCGTGGTCATTTTGATTTTTTCCATTGGTTTCTCCTCCTCAGTCCTTGCCGTATCCGGCGGCGTAGTAGTTCATCAGGCAGCCCTCCTGGAGGATCTGCTTCTCGTTGTCCGTCAGGCCTGCGCATTGGAGGGCCAGGTCATGAACGGAGCCGTCAGCGCAGATGACCTTGGCGGCAAAGTCCTCCACACCCTCCGCAATGGCCTTCCGCACGCCGGGGATGTATACCCAGTCGCCCTCCCCATAGGGGAAGCCCTGCCCCGCATCCATGGTGAAGGGCACAATGCCCCAGTTGATGCAGTTGGAGCGGTAACGCTTGGTGGCGTACTCGTAGCAGATGTTGGCGAAGCCCCCCAATACCTTCTGGCAACTGGCCGCCTGCTCCCGGGCGGAGCCGTCGCCGGGCTTTTGGGCGAACACGCAGGAGCCGATGGTGGTCCGCCGGGCGTCGCCGCCCACCTTGGACAGGGCCTCTGCCACCACGGCCGGAACCTCCCCGGCCTCCCGGGCCTCCTCCAGGACGCGTACCGCCTTGGAGCGGGACACATATTCCGGTACCCGGCGGCTGAGGGCAAATTCGCTCAGGCCGATGGGGTTGGAGCGGTAGGAGCTGGTCTCACCGGAGGGGATGAGCTCGTCAGTGGTGGTGACAGGGTCATGGATGACCGCGCAGAGCTTCACCAGCAGGTCCTCCTCCAGCTTCGGCATCTTCGGCCAGTCCTTGATGTTGGGGCCATAGCGGAGCTGGGCGCTGGGGTCGGCCTTGCCGAAGCCCTCATAGCAGCGCTTGGCATAGACGCCGCCGTCATAGTGGTACGCCAGCTCCTCCGGCGTGGGCAGGTCGTAGTCGATGTCTGTGGCGGCGGTGAGCACGCCGCCATTGCGGGCGGTGGCTGCAATGGACCGGGCGTCCATCAGGGCAACAGCGGAGATCTGCCCACTGCCGGGCTTGCTCCCCTCCCGGTTGGCAAAGTTCCGGGTGGCGTGGCGGATGGAGAGGGCCTGGTTGGCCGGGGTGTCCCCTGCGCCGAAGCAGGGGCCGCAGAAAGCGGGCTTCATCACACACCCGGCCTCCATCAGCTTGGCCGCTGTGCCGTTTTTTGTAACCGCCAAGGAGATGGGGGTGGAGGAGGGGTAGACGCTCATATCGAAATAGCCGTTGCCGATGCTGCCGCCGTCCAAGATTTTTGCAGCCTCCACAATGTTCTCATACATGCCGCCGGAGCAGCCCACGATGACCCCCTGGTCGCAGACTACCTTGCCGTCCACGATGCTGCGGCGTAAATCCATCGTCACCTTGCCGCCCAGCTGCTGGTTGCAGGCCGCCTCTACCTGGGCAAAAATCCTTTCCGGATCCGCCTGCAATTCGTGGACCGTGTAAGCGATAGAGGGGTGGAAGGGCAGGGCGATCATGCACTCCACCTTATCGAGATCAATCCTGACAACACTGTCGTAGTAGGCGCCGTCCTGGGGATGGAGCTCCTGGAACGCCTCCGGACGGCCAATATTTTCATAGTAGGCCCGGATGGTCTCGTCAGTCTCCCAGATGGAGGTGAGGCAGCTGGTCTCCGTGGTCATCACGTCGATGCCAATGCGGTAGTCCGCGCTGAGGTGCTTCACCCCAGGCCCCACAAACTCCAAAACCTTATTTTTCACATCGCCCTTGGGGAAGGTGGCGGCCACCAGGGCGATGGCTACATCCTGGGGCCCGACACCCTTGCGGGGCTTGCCGTCCAGGTAGACCATCACCACCTCCGGGGCGGGGACGTCGTAGGTGTTCTCCAGCAGCTGCTTGACCAGCTCGCCGCCGCCCTCACCTACGCCCATGCAGCCGTAGGCGCCATAGCGGGTGTGGGAGTCGGAGCCCAGGATCATCTTCCCGCACCCGGCCAGCCGTTCCCGGGCGTACTGGTGGATCACTGCCTGGTTGGCGGGGACGTAGATGCCGCCGTACTTCTTCGCTGCTGAGAGGCCGAAGGCGTGGTCGTCCTCATTGATGGTGCCCCCCACGGCGCACAGGCTGTTGTGGCAGTTGGTCATGGCGTAGGGGAGGGGGAATTTCTCCAGGCCCGACGCCTTGGCGGTCTGGATGATACCCACGAAGGTGATGTCGTGGGAGATGAGCGCGTCGAACTTCAGGCGCAGCTTCCCGGGATCCCCGCCCCGGTTGTGCGCGCGCAGGATGGAGTAAGCGATGGTCTTCTCCCGGGCTTCGCTGGGAGCAGCCTGGCCGGACGCCTCCTCCGCCCAGACAATCCGGCCGCCTGTCAGGTACGCACCTCTCTTGATTACTTCTACCATAAGTTCATTCCTCCCAATTGCGGCGGCGGGCTGTGGGCCCGGCCGGCCGGTTTTGACAATTTGAGTGTAGCACAGAGAACTATTTTTGTGAATAGTAAATAGCGGAAAAACGCATTTTTGTACGGTTGACGAATCGATACAGTCCACTTTGGCTCAGTTTGCAAGAAGTTGCAGGTTGACCTGCAAACAAGGTGCTATTCCGCAGGAAAAATTGCAGAAAAACGGTCGGAGCAATGACCAGCCGCCGGGAGCTTACGGCAAAAAAATGCACAAATCGTGCGCTGCCGCGCCCGTTTTGCTGGCTGCGAAGGCAGGAGGGCGGCTCTGGCACCCCCGCCAAAGCCGCCCTGCGCCCTATTCCTCCACTGTGAAAACATCTTCAATGGGTACCTGGAACACCTTCGCGATATTCCAGGCCAAGACCAGGGAAGGGTTGTACTTCCCCTTTTCCAGGTTGCCGATGGTCTCCCGGCGCACCCCCACCAGCCTGGCCAGATCCTCCTGCTTCATGCCATATTTTGCCCGGTACTCCTTCATACGGTTGGTAATCATCCCATTGCCCCCCGCTGCTCCTTCCACTCCAATACGGCCAGGGAGAGGCAAAATGAGATGGTAGCCGCGGCAAAGCTCACAGCGAATGCCATCGGGACAGCAGAGGAGATACTGTAGAGGCGGGAAGCAGCAAACATAGCTGGGGCAAGGGACGCCATGCTTGCCATAAAGGCGATTGTTGCTGATTTTTGGACGTTCAGGACGAATAACTCATCGGGGATCACCCAAAAGTAGCGGATAAAGTAGATGAACCCCCAAAATCCGTACAGCCCGGTTTCCTCATGCTGCCATCCCAGCAACGCAATCAGCGACAGAAGGGACAGGAATCCTAACCAGTTGATCTTTTTCATAGTGTCCTCCTTAATGATATGTGGTGAATTCCACTCTTTATATGATAAATATACCACACCATGGCGGTAAAGTCAAGACGCGCAAAAAAATTCCCTCCAGCGCGATGCCAGAGGGGCAGGAGGCGTATAAAATACAGGCTGCCGCGCAAACTATGTCCGGCAAAACCCAATGTAAATGAAGGAGGAACATCGATATGAGCAATTGTACCAAGGACGGCTGCGCCTGCACCCCCAACAAGGCGATCAAATGCAACGTTGTCTCCTGCGCCCACCACTGCCAGCAGGAGCAGTACTGCGGCCTGGATGCCATCCAGGTGGGCACCCATGAGGCTCATCCCTCCATGGACCAGTGTACCGACTGCCAGAGCTTCCAGAAGCTGCACTGATGCCCAGCCGGCCTGCGGGCCGGCACTACATAGTATTGGGAGGGATGTGCAGTGACAGACAAGCGGAAAAGCCAAGCTGCCGGCATAGCCGGCGGCGTCATCAACGGACTGTTTGGGGGAGGCGGGGGGATGGTGCTCCTGCCCCTTCTGTCCAAATGGCGGAAGCTGGAGGCCCGCAGCTCCTTTGCCACCTGTGTAGCCATCATCTTCCCCATGTGCTGTGTGTCTACGGCGGTTTACCTGTGGGAGGTGCGCCCCGCCCTGTCCACTGTACTGCCCTACCTGGCAGGCGGCGTGGCGGGAGGGCTGATCGGGGGATTGACCTTTGAGAAGGTTCCTGTACGGTTTCTCAAGGTGATTTTTGGCTTGTTCCTCCTGTACGGCGGCGTGAGGTACCTGCTGTGGTAGCGTGGATAGCGCCCTGCCTCTTCGCCCTGGCGACAGGCGTGCTGTCCAGCTGGGGGGTGGGGGGCGGGACGCTGCTTCTGGTGTGCATGAATCTGTTTTTGGGGGTAGGGCACCGGGAGGCCCAGGCCATCAACCTGCTGTTCTTCCTGCCTACTGCGGGGATCAGCCTGTTTTTCCACCGGAAAAATGGCTTCCTGGACAAAGAGGTCTGGCGGCAGGCCGCCGTCCCCGGTACCATTGCCTCCCTGGCCGGGGCGCTGTTGGCTACCGCTGTGGACGTGTCCCTCCTGCGCAGGCCCTTTGGTGTGTTCCTGCTGTACAGCGGCGCGTCTATGCTGCTCAGCGCACGCAAGGGGACAAGGTAATCATTCTTTTCTTTTGAAAAAGAAAAGAATCAAAAGAAAACTTACCCGCAAAGCTCTGCTTTGCCTGGAGCTGTCTGCCAGGTTTCATCGGATAATGTTCTTTTTGATTCTTTTTCTTTCAAGAAAAAGAATGATTACCGAAAAATTCTTGCAATTTAGTGCATGTGCCCAAAGATCAGCGCCATGCCCAGCAGCATCCCCAGCATGGTGGCAAGGCCGCTCAGGCGGTTCTGCCACAGGTGCTCCGACTCGGGCAGAAGCTCGCCAAAGATGACGTACAGCATCGCACCGGCGGCAAAGCTGAGGGAGACGCCCAGCAGCAGAGGGTTCATAGTCCCCATGGAGTAGCCCAGCAGCGCCCCCAGTATGGTGGGGACACCGCTGAGGGCGGCAATGCCGATGGCCCCGCCGGGCCGGGAGCCGCCGGTCAGGAGGGGAGCGGCAATGGACATCCCCTCTGGGATGTTGTGCAGGCCGATAATCAGCGCCGCCAGGATCCCGCCGTGGCCCGCCGCCTGGGCGGCACCTGCGAAGGTGGCCCCGATGGCCATGCCGACAGGCATATTGTGCAGCGCTACCGCCGCTGCCAGTACCAGCCCCGCTGTGCGCAGGGTGTGATGGCCGCAGGCGCACATCTCGCCGTTGTCTTCCCCGCCGTGCTGGTGCGCGTGGTGGTCATGGCCGTGGGAATGCCCCTCGTGCCCATGGGAGTGGCTGTGGTGGGCCTGCTTATCGATCCAGCAGTTGAGCAGGTAGGTACATAGGAAACCGATGATGATCCAGCACAGGACAGGCAGGGTGCTGGTATCCTCCGCTGCGTCGGCCACCAGGTCGAAGCACACCACGCTGAGCATGACGCCGGCAGTAAAGCGCAGCAGCAGGCTCACTGCCCGGTCCGACGGGCTGTGGACTGCGGCGGCCAGGGCCCCGCCCAGGGCCAGACCGCCTGCGCCAGTCAGCGCGGTGATGAAAAAAATCGTTGCATAGACACTCATGGAAAGGCTCCTAACTTTTTGATACGTTGCAGTATATCCTGTTTTGGCCGGGAAAGTCAAGCAGATATTGGAAAAAAGGAGGGTTTAGGAGCTGTATTCCCATGCTGGCGTCTGGAGGGGGATTGCAACAGGGGCGGAAATATGGTAAGATCAGGGTGAAAAGAGGAGAACCGCGCCCTGCGCCTGTTCCCTTTTTATCCTTGCCCTGCCGTATCGTACATGGAGGCGTCTATGAGCAAAAATTTCCATCGGGACTACGCCGACAGCGTGGGCCACTTCTGTCAGAGCATCCCCCAGGGGCTGGGCATCACCAGCCAGGAGATCGACACCTATTTCCGCGCCTGCACCCTATGCCTGTGGGCGGCCAGCGGCGGCCGGGGCGGGGATGTGATCGGGATCAACCAGATCTACACCGACCGCCAGGTGAAATTTACCGGCGAGCAGTTCAGCCGGGCCATCGCCTACTACCAGAACAACCCGAACTATACGGTGGGGGTGCCGGACTTCTTCCAGAAGCTGGCAAAGGCCGATGGGGAGGCCGGGACCAGCTTCAGCCGGACCTTTGCGGAGGTGCAGAAAAACCTGCTGATGCTCTGCGCCGCCTATGACGGCTCCTTCTCCTTTGCGGAGAGCCGCCGGATTACCCTGCTCTACGGCCAGCTCTCCGCCGTCTGCGACAAGGAGGGCGTACCTGCCATCACACCCACTCCCGGCCCGGAGGATTATTTGGACAGTGCGCCCCGGCCGACGATGACGCCCGGGCGGCCCCCGCAGCAGGATGCGGCCCGGGAGCTGGATCAGTTGATGAACGAGTTTGACCAGGTGATCCGCCGGGACCGGACGAGAGGCCTCTTTGATGACTTCTACGGCGGACAGCCGGGCAATCCCATGGCCCCCCTGCCTGTTGCGGCCGGCGGGCCGGAGGCGGATGGGAAGGGCGAAGCTGTCCCCAGCGGGCCCTCCGCACCGGTGGAGGAGCCGGAGCCGCCCAAGCCCACCCTGGAGGAGGCCATGGCGGAGCTCAACGAGCTGATCGGCCTGGAGGTTGTGAAGAAGGACGTAGACAGCCTGGTCAACCTGGTGAAGGTGCGCCAGCTGCGCAAGGAGCGGGGCATGAAGTGCCCGGACATGTCCTTCCACCTGGTCTTCTCCGGCAACCCCGGTACTGGCAAAACTACGGTGGCCCGGATTGTGGGAAAACTCTACAGCGCCCTGGGCATCCTCTCCAAGGGCCATCTGGTGGAGGTGGACCGCAGCGGCCTGGTGGCTGGCTACGTGGGTCAGACGGCCATCAAGACCCAGGAGGTAGTAGGCAAGGCCCTGGGCGGCGTGCTGTTCATCGACGAGGCCTACACCCTGGCCCCGGAGAACGCGGACAAGGACTTCGGACAGGAGGCCATTGACACCATTTTGAAGGCTATGGAGGACCACCGGGACGACTTTGTTGTGATCGTGGCGGGCTACGCCACGCTGATGCCCCGGTTCATTGACTCCAACCCGGGGCTGAAATCCCGGTTCAACAAGTACCTGTATTTTGAGGATTACAACGGCAGCCAGCTCTATGAAATTTTCCAGGGCCGGGTGAAGCGCAACGACTACCAGCTCAGCGAGGAGGCCGCCCAGGCGGTCCAGGAGCACCTTCAGGAGCTCTATGAGGACCGGGACAGCAACTTCGGCAATGCCCGGGATGTGCGCAACCTCTTTGAGAAGATCGTCGCCGCCCAGGCCGACCGGGTCGCCGGGCTGGAAAACCCCAGTGACGAGGACATCTCCACCATCACCCTGGAGGATTTGAAGGAGCTGATGGATATCCCTCTGGCAGAGGAAGGGGAGAACGGGGCCTCTGAGGATCATCTGGAAGCATAAACAGAACGTGCGGCATGGCCAACCGGCCATGCCGCACGTTCTGTTTATGCTGCTACATCAGCGGGGCCACCGGCTTGAGCACAAACCCCAGCAGCTTCAGCGTCAGCTTTTCCTGCCGGAGGGACTCCTCCGTCACCTGGCGGCACTTGGACAGGGTGTCCTGGAAGTCCGCCTCAATCTGCGCGATGCAGTCTGTGCAGTAGAGGTATGTGGCGCACTCAAAGTGGTGGTACAGGCTGCGGTAGTCCAGATTGATGGTCCCTACCACAGCCTCCCGGCTGTCGCTGACAAACACCTTTGCGTGGACAAAGCCGGGGGTGTACTCATAGATCTGTACCCCGGAGGCCAGCAGGGAAGCGTAGTGGGTCTTCGCCAGGGAGTAGGGCGCTGTCTGGTCAGGGATGCCAGGGAGGAGGAGCACCACCTCGACCCCACGCTCTGCCGCGAATTTCAGGGCAGTCTCCATCTCCCCGTCCAGGATCAGGTAGGGGGACATGATGTGTACATAGCGCTGGGCCCGGTTGAGGATGTCCATATAGACCCGCTCCCCCACCTTGTCACCGTCCAGGGGGCAGTCGCCGTAGGGGAGGACAAAGCCGCTGGCATCCTCCTGGGGCATGGCAGGGGAGGCCAGGAACTTCTCAAATTCCTGCTCCTTCTCGCTGATCCCCCACATTTGCAGGAACATAAGGGTAAAGCTCCTGACCGCCTCCCCCTGGAGCATGACGGCGGTATCCTTCCAGTGCCCGTGCTTGATGGTGTGGTTGATGTATTCGTCCGCCAGGTTCACGCCGCCATTAAAGGCGGTGTGCCCATCGATGACCAGGATCTTCCGGTGGTCGCGGTAGTTGTAGTGGGTGGAGACAAAGGGCGACACCGGCGCGAACATCTTGCACTGGATGCCCAGTGCCCGCAGCCGCTTGGGGTAGTCGTGGGGCAGGGTGGAAAATTCGCAGGTGCCATCGTACATGACCCGCACATCCACGCCAGCCGCCGCTTTTTTCGCCAGGATCTCCAGCACCTTCCCCCACATCAGGCCCTCTTCGATGATGAAATACTCCAGGAAAATGAAATGCTCCGCCTTCTCCAGCTGCCGCAGCAGCTCCGCCCACTTGTCCTCGCCCAGAGGAAAGTAGGTCACGGCTGTGCGGTCAAACACCGGATAGCAGCCGCTGCGGCGGATATAGCGGGCCAGGGAGGCCGCCCCCGGATCCTCTGCGGCGAGCCTGTCCAGCACAGCGGCCTGCTGGGGGATGCTGTCCCTGGTCTGCCCGGCCAGCTGGCTGAGGCGGGCCTTGACTGCCCGGTGGCCGATGTCGCTCTGGGTATACCAGAACAGCAGAGCCCCGAACACCGGGAAGAGCATGATGACAATGAGCCATGTTATTTTGGCTGTGGGATCCAGGCGGCTGCCCAGCAGGTAGAGCACCATAAAAGCATTAAACAGCACCGTGCCGCTCCAGATATGGGGCAGGAACTCCTCAAACCGCTGGAATATCCCGAACAGTGCCAGCACCTGGAGCGCCAGCAGGAGTATAATCAGCCCCAGGCGGCTGAAAATGGCGTGGATCAGACCTGTTTTCCCCTTTTTGAGCAGGGACAGGCCGTTGCTGTCTTGATACGTCCGCATAGCAATGTTCCTCCTTTTTCTACACACTATTGTAGCAGAACGGGGCGCAATGTCAACACACCCGGGGAATTGGGGACATTTTAGCGGGATTCTCCCGCAAAAGGGCTAATATTGGTACCGCTTCCGGTATTTCCCGAACAGGGCGGCGGACAGCGCCAGGGCCATCAGCTCCGCCGCCGGGGTAGCCAGCCAGATGCCGGTCACGCCAAAAACAGCAGGGAGTACCAGCATCGTGATCAGCATGAACACAAAGGAGCGGGAGAAGGCCAGGACCGCTGAGACCACCCCGTTGGAGAGGGCCGTGAACATGCCGCTGGCAAAGATATTGAAGCCGATGAACAGCAGCGCGATGGTACAGATGCGGTTGCCGGTGAAGGCGAGGCCGTACACCGGGTTGTCCGGCCGGGCAAATACGGACACCAGCGGCCCTGTGGCGGCATAGGACATCGCTGCCGTTACCAGGGAGATCACCGCAATGACCTTCAGGCTGACGGCCACCAGCTTTTTCAGCTTCTCCTGGTTCTTCTCCCCATAGTAGTAGCTGATCATGGGGGCGACGCCGTAGGAGTAGCCCGTATAGAGGGAGCTGGCGAACATCAGGACATACATGATGATGGTGACAGCGGCGATGCCGCCCTCCCCCACATAGCGCAGCATGGTCCAGTTGAACATCAGCGTAATGATGCCCGTGACCAGGGCAGTGGCCATCTCCGAGCAGCCGTTTGCCGCCGCGCTCCCCAATACCTGGGGCCGGAAGGCCGGTTTGGTGAAGTGCAGCAGGTTTTCCCTCCGACTGAACACAACCAGGCCCGCTGCCGCTGTCACGGAGTAGCCCAGCCCTGTGGCGATCGCCGCGCCGCCGATGCCCATGTCAAAAACAGCAATCAGCACGTAGTCCAGCACCATGTTCAGCACGCCGCCGCCCACGGAGCAGATCAGGGAGAGGGTGGCCTTCCCGGAGGCGATCATGTACAGGGTGAAATTGTTCATCAGCAGGATGGGGACAGTAAAGAGCAGGTAGCGGCTCAGGTATTCCTGGCAGTAAGCCGCCACATCCGCGCTCAGCCCCATGCCCTGGAAGAGCCGGTCCATCACCGCATATCCCGCCGCGCACATGGCCAGCCCCACGGCGGCATTGACCAGGATGAGGAAGGTGAAGTCCTCCCGGGCCTCCTCCGGCTTCTGTTCCCCCATCTTCTTCATGATGGCGGCGCTGCCGCCGGTGGCCAGCATGGTGGAAACGGCTGTGACCAGCTGGACCACCGGCGCGGTCAGGTTGATAGCGGACAGGGCGCTGGTGCCAATGAGGTTGGATACGAACAGGCCGTCCACCATGGTGTAAAAGGACATAAAGACGGACATTGCAATGGTGGGGATGGCAAAGGCCAGGATATTTTTCAGGGTAACGGGCTTGCTGTAGGCGTTTTCTTTTTCCATGTTGCATTCTCCTTGCTTTTTTGTTCTCTGGGATATAGAATAGACCGTACAGTAACTGTACGGTCAAGAGGAAATTACAATTATGGAGAAAAAAGATTCCCTGCTGTCCATCGGCCAATTTGCGGCCCTGCACGGCATCAACAAGAAAACCCTGATGTGGTACGATGAAACCGGCCTCTTCCGGCCAGCGGCCATCCACCCGGAAAACGGCTACCGCTACTACAGCTACCACCAGAGCTCCATCCTGGAGACGATCCTCCTGCTGCGGGAGCTGGGCGTATCCATCGGCGAGATCCAAGGCTTCATGCAAAACCGCTCCGCCGCCAGCCTGGAGAAGCTGCTGCATGAGAAGATTGACGAGCTGGACCGGACGCTGGCCCATCTGCGCTCCGTCCGGAAGACGCTGGCAAACCACCGGCAGAACATGCTGACGCTGCTGCATATGGATCTGGCGGAGGTCTGCCTGGTGGACAAGGAGGCGCGCAGCCTGGTCACGGTGGACATCGGCCAGGACACCCCCTTTGAAAAGCAGGTGGAGATGATTACCGCCGAGACGAAAAAGTACCAGCTCCGCCGCCTCCACGATGCCTCCTATGGCACCATGATCGCCGTGGACAAGCTGTATGGCGGGGATTTTACCGCCTATTCCAAGCTGTTCATTGAGATCCCGTTTCCCATAAAGGAAGCCGGGCTGCATGTGCAGCCCGGCGGGAAATACCTGCGTGCCTTTTACCAAGGTCCCTGGGACAGCCAGCCCCAGTGGTATGCTGAAGTTTTAGGCTTTGCCCGGGGGCAGGGGTGGGCGCTGTCCGGATATGCCTATGAGACCATCCTCAACGAGCCGGTCATCGACCGGATGGAGGATGCCATCATCCAGGTCGAGATCCCGGTGGGGACGCCGTAGCGCCTGTGCAGACCGGGGTCAACCCTTCCGCAGTACGCAAATAATACTGCTGCCAAAGCGCACCCGCCTGCCCTTTGTGAGCCGGCCCAGCTCGGCGCGCTCCAACACATCCAGGGCAAACCGTGCCACTCCTCCGCGCTCTTGAAACTGCTTCTCTGCAACCTTCTGTTTCTCGGCGGACGTGCGCTCCCCGGCGGGCTTCAGCAGCCCGGCCTTTTCCATCCCAACCCGGACAAACAGGATGGGCAGGAACAGGAATTCCATGAAATAGTTGGCGTACTCTATAGAAAAACCTGCTTCCTTGGCCACATGCTGTAAGTGGCCAAGCTTGTAGCGCCTGTAGTGCCCCGCCTCAGTATCCTCACTGCTCCAAAGTGCCTGGAAGGCGGGGACCGTCAGCAGGATCTTACCGCCAGGGGCCAGCTTCCCATATATTGTCCGGAGGAACTGCGTATCGTCCGCAATGTGCTCCAGAACGTCCAACAAAAGCAGCTGCTCAACCGATCCGTCCTTCACGATGTCTTTCTCTAAGGTCCCGCAGACGACGGTGCGAAGCCCCCGCCTCTTCCCGTTTTGGCAGGCGGCTAAGGTGGGCTCTAACAGTATGATATTGCAGCCCTTCTGTTGCAGACAGTATGTGGTATAACCGTTCCCCCCCACAATCAATTGTTGTCCTACCAAAGACAAATGCCCTCTCTGCGATGGAGGCGATCACGTTTGCGCGATATTGGAACCACCAGGAGGTATCCTCCAATTGGAACAGGCTATCCTGCGTCTCCCCAGAAAATTTGCTTGCAGTATTGTCCTGCTGGGAGCAGAAGGCAATGCCGTTTTCCTCATGCAAGGTTGTGAAATATTGCTCTAAATGAACCATCTGATTGTACCCGCAGCGTGGAGGGATCAGTGTGCTGCCCGGTCCTTGAGGGCATCCACCATGTCCAGGTGCTCCCAGGGCAGGTCCACATCGGTGCGGCCGAAGTGGCCATAGGCGGCGGTCTGCTCATAGATGGGGCGGCGGAGGTTCAGGTGGGTGATGATCTTGCCGGGGCGCAGGTCGAAGAGCTCCCGTACGATCCCGCTCAGGCGCTCATCGGCGATTTTGCCGGTACCCTGGGTGTCCACCAGGACGGACACTGGGTAGCTGACGCCGATGGCGTAGGCCAGCTCAATGTGGCAGCGGCGGGCGAGCCCGGCAGCTACGATGTTCTTGGCTACATAGCGGGCCATGTAGGCGGCGGAGCGGTCCACCTTGGTGGGGTCCTTGCCGGAGAAGCAGCCGCCGCCATGGCTGGCCGCGCCGCCATAGGTGTCCACAATGATCTTCCGTCCGGTGAGTCCGCTGTCGCCCACAGGGCCGCCGATGACAAAACGGCCAGTGGGGTTGATGTAGAACTTGGTCTCCTGGTCGATGTACTGGGCAGGGATGACGGGCTTGACCACGGTCTCCACAATGGCCTCCCGGAGGTCCTTAATGGAGATGTCGGGGCTGTGCTGGGTGGAGACCACAATGGCGGGGCAGCGGAGGATATTGCCCTCGCCGTCGTACTCCACAGTCACCTGGCTCTTGCCGTCGGGGCGCAGCCATGCCAGCTCGCCGCTCTTGCGCACAGCGGCCAGGCGGCGGCACAGGGTGTGGGCCATGGCGATGGGGGCGGGCATCAGCTCCGGTGTCTCATCGCAGGCGTAGCCGAACATCATGCCCTGGTCGCCAGCGCCGATGTCCTCGTCCCGCTCGCCGTCCACGCCCATGGCAATGTCGCCGCTCTGCTCGTCGATGGTGGTCATCACCGCGCAGGAGCGGGCGTCGAAGCCGCAGGAGGGGTCGTTGTAGCCGATCTTGTCCACGGTACGGCGGACGGTCTGGGGGATATCCACATAGCAGCGGGTGGAGATCTCGCCCATGACCATCACCATGCCTGTGGTGGTCACGGTCTCGCAGGCCACACGGCCATGGGGGTCCTGGGCCATGATGGCGTCCAGCACCGCGTCGGAGATCTGGTCGCAGACCTTATCGGGATGCCCCTCGGTCACGGATTCGGATGTAAAGATACGGTTTGCCATAATAAATTCCTCTCTTTCGATGGTAAATGTTGCTGCAAAACGAGAAAAGCACACCCGGCGGTGTGCTTGAAAGGGTAAACTTTCCTCATCTTGCGCTGACCGCCGGAATTGGCACCTTGCTGATGCAGGTTGCCGTGGCTTCATCGGGCCGTTCCCTCCGCCACTCTTGATAAGGGTAT
>CAJUAC010000051.1 GCA_910583885.1 uncultured Oscillospiraceae bacterium
TGGCCATGACCTGCGGCTACTGCGGCACCCTGCTGACCCCCATGGCCGCCAACTTCAACATTGTGCCCGGGGTGTACCTGGAAGTCAAGAACAAGTACTCCATCATCAAAATGCAGCTCATCCCCTCCATGATTATGCTGGTTTTCCAGCTGATCTACATGTTTATCGCCGTCCACTTCTGATTCCCTAAGCAGACAGCAGATGGTCTGCGTCATGCAGGCCATCTGCTGATCCCGTTAAGTTGAAAGGTTGTGTGCCCAATATGGGGTTATCACTGGAAGCAGGCGCCCATACTGTCATCAACCGCTGGTGCCGGGTGCAGCCCGAGGAAAAGGTCCTGATTATTTCAGATGAGCACCATGTGGAGGAGAGTATGGCCCTCCGGGCGGCAGCTGACCGCTGCGGCGCGGTCGTGGCGCTCCTGACAATCCAGGAGCGGTGCTCCCATCCCGGATCGGTCCTCCGTTCCATGACAGATTTCGTCCTGCAAAATGATGTGATTATTGGGGCGACCAATTTCTCCCTTGTAACCAACCGGATCACCCAGGAGGTACTGTCCAAGGGAGGGCGTTTCCTCTCCCTCCCCCTCTCCACCAACAACGGCCAGCCGGCCTTGGCCTTTGACTTCATGTCCATGGATCCGGAGGAGGCCGCGTGTGCGGGGAGCGGGATGCTGGAGGCCTTGCAGCAGGCTGGGCGTGTGCATATCACCACGGCCCTGGGCACGGATCTGGTCCTTAGCAAGCGGGGCAGGCAGCCGGGGCTCTTTAACGGCTTGGCAGACCAGCCCGGTAAAGTCGGCTCCTCCAGTTTTGAGATCTATGTCGGCATAGAGGAGACCCAGACCAGCGGGCAGGCCATTGTAGACGGTTCCCTGGGATACCTGGGCCGCCCGGCCTCCCCCATCCAGCTCACCTTCCAGGAGGGCAGGCTGGTGCATATTGACGAGGGGAACGGAGGGGCGCTCCGGCGCTACATGGACTCCTTTGGGGATCCCGGCATCTATGTGGCCGGGGAACTGGGGATCGGGCTGAACAAGCTCTCCCGCTGCCTGGGGAACTGCTACATTGAGGACGAGTCAACCTTCACCACCTTCCATATCGGCATGGGGCGGAACCTGTCCCTTGGCGGCGTCCACAATGCGGCAGGGCATTTTGACCTGGTCTTTCAGCTTCCCACTATTTATGCGGACGATGTTTTGATTATGAAAGACGGCCAGCCGGCAGTCTGAGGGAACGGCTGAGGGGCAGTACGCCTCCCCGGCCATAGGGAGGGCCTATGTTCTCTTTCTTGAAAAAAAAGCAGATTACGGTGGCGGTCGAGACCTATGAAGCAAGCCGTTTTGTGGCTGGCCTGCGGACAGTGACCGGCAAACGCAGCTATAAGGCCGATGTCCGGAACCTGCAAAAACAGTTTTACCAGGTGCGCGATTCCCTGGCAGCGCGCTCTGACCCCAGCGGGACCCTTGTAATTTTCCACAACCCGGATGAGAATGGCTGCTTCCAGTATTTTGTTGGGGATCTTGTGGACAAGGCCGGCCAGCCGGAGGATGTCACGGTCGTTGAGCTGGCGCCTGGGGACTATGCGGAGATCCACGTGAAGTTCAAGGTCCCCAACGACCTGGCGCTGTCTGTCGCCAAGGCCAAATGCTATTTTATGGAGACCTGGCTCCCCGGCTCCGGCTACCGGTTGAAGGGCAATATTGAATCCATGGAGCTCTACGACTGCCGCAGCAACATCCGCCTCCCCTCTATAGAGCTGATTTTCCCACTAGAAAAAATGGAAAGGATAGAATAGGAAATGAAGATTTTGGTAACTGGTTTTGACCCCTTTGGCGGCGAAAAGGTAAACCCCGCTTATGAGGCGGTAAAACTCCTTCCGGATACCATCGCGGGTGCGGAGATTGTCAAGCTGGAGATCCCCACGGTGTTCTCCAAGAGCGGCCCTGCGGTAGAGGCGGGCATCCAGGCCCATCATCCAGATGTGGTGCTGAACATCGGCCAGGCGGGCGGCCGCTCCTGTGTGACCATTGAGCAGGTGGGGATCAACCTGGCGGAGGCCAGGATCCCTGACAACGCAGGGGAGCAGCCTGTAGGCCAGCCCCTGCAGGCGGACGGTCCCACCGCCTATTTCGCCACAATCCCTGTGAAGGCGATGGTCAAGAACGTACGGGAGCACGGCATCCCCTGCCACATCTCCTACACAGCGGGCACCTACGTGTGCAACTGCGTGATGTATCATGTCCTGCACATGGCTGCCACCAAGTACCCGGAGATCCGGGCGGGCTTCATCCATGTCCCCTTTGCCAACGAGCAGGTTGTTGGCAAGAGCAACGGCACGCCCAGCGCATCCCTGGAGACGATTGCAAAGGCGTTGGAATATGCCATTGAAGCCATTGCGAAGGGGCAGGAGGATGCCCAGGAGGTTATGGGGACCACCCATTGATATGGTTTACCCCCGCTGCCAAGTTGGCAGCGGGGGTAAAATATTTCCCTTAGCGCTTCCCAAAAGGGCCCGGCAAGGATTGCATTCCGCTCCATTTTCCGGTACAATAGGGCGAACAGCCTGTCCCTGGCGGGCGGTACAGTCTGCTGCGGACGATTGTGCATCTATCATGAAAGGCGAGGTACCATCCGATATGAACCAAAAAGAATTGGGCGAGCTGCGCCGCCGCTTCCGTCCGGAGAAGTGCGCCGTCAGCCGCATTTACGGCTGCTATGTTAACAGCGTCCGGGAGGTGGTCTCCTATCTGGACGAATCCCTGGGCCGTATGCCCCAGGAGGAGGCGGAGAAGTATCTCAGCCTCCTGAAGAAGGCCATGTCCGGCACGTTGGGCCGGAACCTGATCGATATTGTCTTCTCTACGGAGCAGGTGATGGACAGCGAGGAGCACCGGCTGCTCTCAGCCCTGCGGGAGTCCGGGCTGCGGGATAGTGGGATCCGCCAGGAGTTCTATCAGAAGGTCATCGATACGCTGGATATGGGGGAGAGCAACTACCTGATCCTCCTGGCCCACGACGCCTATGACATCCCCTCCCGGGGCGGGGACGATCAGCCTGGCGACTCTGACTCCGTGTTCCAGTACATCCTCTGCTGCGTCTGCCCGGTCAAGGACGGGAAGCCGGAGCTGGGCTACTTCCCGGGGGAGAATGAGTTCCACAGCTGTACGGCCGGGCAGATTGTCTCTGCACCGGAGCTGGGGTTCCTGTTCCCCGCCTTCGACAACCGGGCGGCCAATATCTACAACGCCCTGTTTTACTCCCGCAGCGCCGACGAGCTCCATCACGAGTTTATCGACGCTGTCTTCCACACGGAACCACCCATGTCTGCCGCCGAACAGAAGGAGGCCTTCGAGTCTGCCCTGAGCGGCGGCCTGGAGGAAACGTGCAGCATGGCGGTGGTGCAGTCCGTCCATGAGCAGCTGCGCGAACGGATTGAGGAGCACCGGGAGAGCAAGGATCCGGAGCCCCTGGCCCTGACAGCCGGGGAGGTAGGCGGCATCCTGCGCAGCAGCGGCGTCCCGGAGGAGCGGGTGGCGGCCTTCCAGGAACAGTGCGGAGAGCGTTTTGGGGAGAGCGCGGCCCTCAACCCGGCCAACCTGATCGACAGCAAGCGCTATGAGATCAAGACCGCCGAGGCCACCGTCTCCGTGGATCCGGCATACAGCTACCTGGTGGAGACCCGGGTAATTGACGGCAGGAAATATATCCTCATCCCCGCCGGTGAGGGCGTGGAGGTCAACGGCTTCCCTGTCGGCATCAGCACGGCAGCGGATGGGGCAGAGCAGGCGTAGGGGTTCCCCCTGCGGCAATACGGCCGGGAGAAGGGCATCCTTCCCCCGGCTGCCACTTTGTCCGGCAGGCACCGGGGCCATCGGGCTGCTTGGCGGATCAGGCCGCCCACCCCCCAATTTTTTGCAATGCTGTTGTTATTTCCAGCAGGCCATGCTATAATAACATATTAACGCTGGAAAAAATCGCAAACGCGATGAGATCATAAAAGGAGCAAACTACACATGGATGAGAAAAAAACAATGCTTTCCGGCATCAAGCCCAGCGGGGATCTGACCCTGGGCTCCTATCTGGGCCCTCTGCACCACTGGCCGAAGATGATCGAGGAGTACGACTGCTATTACTTTATGGCAGACCTGCACGCCATCACCGTTCGCCAGAACCCCGTCGACCTGCGCCGCCGCACCCTGGAGCAGCTGGCGCAGTATATCGCCTGCGGGCTTGATCCTGAGAAGTGTACCATCTTCATCCAGTCCCATGTCCACCAACATGCGGAGCTGGGCTGGGTACTCAACTGTTACGCCATGTTCGGCGAATTGAGCCGCATGACCCAGTTTAAGGACAAGTCCGCCAAGAACGCTGACAACATCAACGGCGGCCTCTTCACCTATCCCAGCCTCATGGCCGCCGACATCCTGCTCTATCAGCCGGACCTCGTCCCTGTAGGCGAGGATCAGAAGCAGCATGTGGAGCTGGCCCGGAACATCGTCCAGCGGTTCAATGGCGTTTACGGCGATGTGTTCAAGATGCCGGAGCCCTACATCCCCAAGGTGGGAGCCCGGATCATGAGCCTGGCCAATCCTGCCGCCAAGATGAGCAAGAGCGAGAATAATGACACCGGCCGGGTGACACTCATGGACGACCCCAGCGTCATCATGAAGCAGTTCAAGCGGGCCATCACCGACAGCGACACCGAGCGCTGCGTCCGCTACGACCCGGAAAACAAGCCCGGCGTATCCAACCTCATGACAATCTACTCTGCCGCCACAGGGAAACCCTATGAAGAGATCGAGCGGGAGTTTGACGGCCTGGGATATGGCAAGTTCAAGCCTGCCGTAGGCGAAGCTGTGGTGGAGATGGTGCGCCC
Source organism: uncultured Oscillospiraceae bacterium (assembly GCA_910583885.1). Lineage (GTDB taxonomy): Bacteria > Bacillota > Clostridia > Oscillospirales > Oscillospiraceae > Pelethomonas. Next base: position 4,879 of record CAJUAC010000051.1, read on the forward strand.
CATCCAGGCGGAAACGGAGCGGCTTCTGGCAGACAAGGCTTATCTGGAGGGCGTCTACCGCTCCGGGGCAGAGAAGGCGTCCTATACGGCGGAAAAGACGCTGCGCAAGGTCTATAAGAAGCTTGGCTTTGTCGCCAGATAACGGGGGGCAGAGCAGACATGTTTGATCGGACAAGCATCCTCCCCGTTATCTTCTCCCTGGCCACATCAATGCTGCTCAGCTTCGCCCTCACCCCGCTGGTCAAGCGTCTGGCCTATAAGATCGGCGCGGTGGACATCCCCAAGGACAAGCGGCGGATGCATGACCACCCCATCCCCCGGCTGGGCGGGCTGGCTATCTTCATCGGCTTTGTCATCACGGTTTTACTCTTTTCTGACGCAGACCGGCAGCTGCGTGGGATCCTGCTGGGCGCCTGCCTCATTGTGGCGGTGGGCGTGGTGGACGACTCCCACCCCCTGGGGGCGGGGATCAAATTCATCCTCCAGATTGTAGCGGCCCTGATCGCGGTGTGGCATGGCGTGGTGATCCAGGCCATCGCCAGCCCCTTCCCCTTCGGGGAGCCCTACTGGGATTTTGGCATCATGGCAGTGCCAATTACGGTCATCTGGATTGTGGCAGTCACCAACTCCGTCAACCTCATTGATGGCCTGGACGGCCTGGCGGACGGCGTGTCCACCATCGCGGCCCTGACCATGCTGATTATCGCGCTGCTGCTGGAGGATCTGAAAATGGCGGTGATCTGCGCGGCCCTGGTGGGCGCGTGCGTCGGCTTCATCCCATACAACCGCAACCCCGCCAAGATTTTTATGGGGGACACGGGGGCAACCTTTTTGGGCTATATGCTGGCAACGGTCTCCGTCACGGGCCTGTTCAAGCTGTACGCCGTGATCTCCTTCATTGTCCCCTTCATCATCCTGGGCTTCCCCATCTTTGACACCGCCTCCGCCTTTACCCGCCGCATCCTGAAGGGGCAGAACCCCATGAAGGCGGACCGCAGCCACACCCACCACAAGCTCATCGACATGGGCATGAACCAAAAGCAGGCGGTGGCGACGCTGTACCTAATCGCCACTGTCCTGGGGCTGTGCGCGGTAATGATTGTTACCAGGGGGTACATCAAGGTAATCCTGTCCATTGCTGCGCTGTGCGGCGTGGCATTCACGGTGGCCCGCATCGTCCGTTACCCCCACGACCACCCAAAAGAGGGCGGCGCAATCCCCCCGAAGGGGCAGGAAGGAGAGGAGCTCTGATATGGAGACACTGCGGATTATGAGCGTATTCGGCACCAGGCCGGAGGCCATCAAGATGGCCCCGCTGGTGAAGGAGCTGGCGGCCCGGGAGGGCGTGGCGTCCATCTGCTGCGTCACAGCCCAGCACCGGGAGATGCTCGACAGCGTCCTGAAGGTTTTTGATGTCAAACCGGACTGGGACCTGAACATCATGACCCCCCGGCAGACCCTGAGTACGATTACCAGCAAATGCCTGGTGGGCATGGACGAGGCCGTTGATGCCCTCAAGCCCCATATGATCCTGGTCCACGGGGACACCTCCACCACCTTCGCCGGGGCGCTGTCCGCCTTCTACCACCAGATCCCGGTGGGGCATGTGGAGGCCGGGCTGCGGACCTACGATAAGTACTCCCCCTACCCGGAGGAGATGAACCGGAAGCTTGTTACCGCCATTGCGGACCTCTACTTCTGCCCCACCCAGAGCAACCGGGAGAACCTGCGCCGGGAGGGCGTGACGGAGGGCGTATTCGTCACGGGCAACACGGTGATTGACGCGCTGAAGACCACGGTGCGGGAGGAGTACGCCTTTTCCACGCCGGAGCTCAACCGCCTGCCCTATGGCAGCAAAAAGGTCCTGCTGGTCACATGCCACCGCCGGGAGAACTACGGGCAGCCCATGGAGGACATCATGTCCGCCCTGGCGGAGATTGCCCGGGGCCACGACGGCGTGGAGCTGGTCTATCCAGTCCACCTGAGCCCGGTGGTACAGGAGTGTGCCAAGCGGCATCTGGGCGGGATCGGGAATGTACACCTCATCCCCCCTCTGGCCGCCGACGAGATGCACAACCTGATGGCCCGCTGCTATCTGGTGCTGACCGACTCCGGCGGGCTCCAGGAGGAGGCCCCCGCCTTGGGCAAGCCTGTGCTGGTACTGCGCCGGGAGACGGAACGGCCCGAGGCCGTCACTGCCGGCACGGTGAAGCTGGCCGGTGTAGACCGGGCGGCCATTGTCCGCATGGCCGATGAACTGATTACAGATCCTGCCGCCTACCGGGCAATGGCCCACGCAGTGAACCCCTACGGGGACGGCCTGGCCTGCCGCAGGATTGCGGACGCCATCCTGTGGCACTTTGGACGCGGCGGACGCCCGGAGGATTTTTCCGCCTGACGCACCAGAAGGGAGGGGCACTGGCTTGGATAAACGGCAGACGGCCTATTTTACCATAGGATTTGGCATCCTGCTGCTGGTAGTGGTGCTGCTGCTGGCCTGGGGCGGGCGCCGGGAATCGGGCGGCATTGTCCTGCCAGCCATCCAAGCCGATACCGGCGGCATGGAGGATGGCGGCGGCGAGAGCCGCCTGAATCTGGTGGAAATCACTCCAGAGACGGTCAAACCGGCCATCAACACCCTCTCCCGCCCCATCTCCTACAGCCGTATCCAGATGGTGGAGACCTTTTGGAGCGGCGGCAGCGGCCAGTCCGTGTCACGGGTCTATGTCAGCGGCGGCCGGACACGGCTGGACACCCAGCTCCCCGATGGCAGTGTGCGCCACACCCTGCACACCAGCGGGGCCGCCGGTGTGTGGTACGACGACGAGACCGAGTGGACTGCCCTGTATACCCCGGATCTGACAGCGGATCTGGCGGGCCGTATGCTGACCTATGAGACGGTGCGGGATCTGCCGGTGGAGGAGATCGCCCAGGCCGCTTATCAGGACCTGGATGGGGTTTATTGTATCTATGTGGAAACCCAGCCGGACTGGCAGGGCTATGCGGACCGCTACTGGGTCAGCGTGGACACCGGCCTGCTCCACGCAGCGGAGCGTCTGTGCAACGGGGAGCTGGTCTACCGCTTTACGGCGGAGGTGCTGGAGGCCGCTGCACCGGGGGATGAGGTGTTCCTTCTGCCCGACGGCAGCACCTTGAATCCGGTGGAGACGGCTGACGCCGGATAACCGGGCCGTGTCTCCATTACCTGACTATAGGAGGATTGTCAATGAAGAAAAAGGGACGCCTTGGGCTCCTGTTGATTGCCATGTTCCTGGTTGCCTGTATCGGGGCCGCAGGATATTTTTCCGTCAGCCTGCGCCAGCAGGATTCCCTGACATGCAGGAAAACGGATGTCTCCCCTGCTGCCATGGAGGCTATTGATTATGACGTCCATCTCGGTAAGGATGTCCATGGCGCATCTATTGTCGCCGAATTGTGGTACAACGGCATTTGTGTGAAAAGCCATCCACTCCTGTTAGACAGCCAGGCTTCCCAGCTGCACATCTCTATTTTGGCAGATGGGTTTGGGACCAGCGAGGGGACCCGCGGCCTGAATGTCCAAATCCATACGGATCAATCCACCGATGCCCTGCTGACGTATTTTGATCTTCCTGTCCAGGTGACGGGATATTCCTTTACCGCCTATGACAGTGGGGAGGTCCTCCCCGTTACTGCCGGGGCGGAGCAGATCCTTGCGGCCATGGCGTTTGATGTGGGCGCTGGTGTCAGCGGCATCAGCTGTGCGTCATTATTGGATGATCCGGAGCGGTTGACGTCGGCCTCCTGCCTGCTGGCGGTACGTGCGGCATTTACCGCAGAACAGCCGCAGGAGACGGGACCGGCACAATGACCCGCCGCCTGTGCGCGGTTCCCCCTGGCTGCAGATTCTGCTGCTATTGCGATTTTTGACCATGAATAAAGTCCGGGAGGCGATTGCCTCCCGGACTTTATTGTCACCGGATCCCCCCGGTGCATATTGTGGAAAGAGAATCTGAGAGCTCAGGAGGAAAAACCTATGGCAAATACAACGCATTTCTTCCTCGGTGCAAACAGCGGGCGCGGCTTCCAGAACCTGTTTGACCGCTTCTGTGCGCCGGAAAACCACTACGATCTGCTGGTGCTCAAGGGCGGCCCCGGCGCTGGGAAATCCACCATGATGCGGCGCATCGGCAGGGCCATGGAGGAGCGCGGGGAACAGGTGGAATACCTGTATTGCTCCGGGGATCCCGGATCCCTGGACGGCGTACATATCCCCCGGATCCGGGCAGCAGTCGTAGATGGCACTGCGCCCCATATCGTCGAACCCAAATATCCCGCCGCAGTGGACCGTTACGTCAACCTGGGGCAGTTCTACGACATTGCCGCCGCCAAGGCGTCCAGGGCGGAGATCGTCCACCACTCTAGCGCCTGCTCTACCGCCTACCAGCGCGCCTACCGTGCGCTGGGCGCTGCGCGGCAGATTGCGGACAGCGCCGCAGTCCTGGTGGCGGAGGGGCTGGACGGTGACAAGCTGCTGCGCCGCACAGACGGGATCATCGGCCGGGAGATCCGGGGGAAGGGCTCCGGTGGGACGGATGCGTACCGCTTCCTGGGCAGTATCACCTGCAAGGGAGCCATCTGGCGGTTTGATACGGTAGAAGCCCTATGCCCCAAGATCTACCAGCTCCAGGACACCTATGGCCTGGCCGCCCCCATGCTGGAGCGCATCCGCGCCGCCGCCAGGGCTCGGGGCTATGCTGCCATCATCTGCCCCGACCCGGAGCACATCGAGTGCATCCACCACCTGCTCCTCCCGGAGCTGGGGTTGGCCTTTGTCTCCTCCCGGGAGGGGATGCACTACGACGGCCCCGCCTACCGCCGTATCCGGCTGGACGCCATGGTCGCCCCCGTCCACCTCAAGCGCTGCAAGGGGCGGCTCCGCTTCGTGCGGCGGGTGGAAGAAGCCCTGCGGGATGAGGGGCTGGAGGCCCTGCGGGAGGCCAAGGCGTCCCATGACGCCCTGGAGGCCGTCTACCGGCCCAACGTGGACTTTGCAGGTGTGGATGCCTGTGTTGCCCAGGAGCTGGAGCGGCTGGAAAGCTACCTTTGAACCATCACCGCATCAGCCAGGCGGCGCGCCCTTTTTGAGAGGACGCGCCGCCTGCTGTCCTACGGCTCCCGGACAGCCCGGGCACTCATCCGGAAGGCTGCCCAGCCATACGCCCCGTACAGGGCGGCAAACCCGGCCAAGAATACCCCGCAGAGCCTCCACAGCAGGAGCGGCTCGCCCATCTTATCTCCTACCAGCGGCACAGTGGCCGCAAGAAGGGGGAAAAAGAGGGCCAGCGGGGTGCTGAACGCCAGGCCGATCTGCTTCGCCAGCAGGCGCCGGATCTGCCCCTCGCTCTTTCCCAGGCGGCGCAGGATCCGGATCCCGCGCCGCTCCCGCTGGACCTCCACCACCCGGCGGAGGGAGAGTACCGCAAAATAGAGCACGCCAAAGATCACGCAGATGCACAGCTGCAAAAAGCCCATCCAGCGCTGCATCCCCGGCTCCATCCACACGTGCCCCGGCGCAAGCATTACCCCGCCAAGGAGGAACGCAGCCGCGCAGAAAACCAGGCACAGGAAGAGCACGCTGTTCATCACTGCGCCGGAGGCCCCGCCTGCGAGGTACTGCCCTGCCAGATATAGCCGGTCCCCGGCCAATAGCCGCCCTGCCCGCCGGTAAGCGCTCCCCAGGGCGTATACCGCCCGGTAAAAGGAGACGGCCAGGGTGAGCAGCGGCAGGGACACCAGGGAGACCAGCGCATTCCCGCTCCCATCCGGCAGCAGGGCAATCCCTGCCAGCATCGCGGCCAACAGCAGGGCACTGGCAGCGGCCACAGCCGCCCATCCCCTGCCAGTCCCTCTGCCCGGCGACAGGTTCCGCCGCTCCTCCTGCATCAGCTCCCGGATTTCCAGCCGCCGGATCATCCCCGCTGTGCCCAGCAGGGAGAGCAGCGAGATCACCAGGAAATATCCGCCAGTCTCTGCTGCTGCGTGTAAGGCCGACTGGGCCGCCACCGCCGTCCCGCCAGGCAGCAGGAGACTGAACAGCAGCGCCCCCAGGCCGAGCCCCAGCGGCGTCCCCACTGCGAAGCAGGTACACCCCATCAAAAAGGATTCCAGGAAGAACATGCCCGCCAGCTGCCCCCGTCCCATCCCCAGAAGGAGGTAGCAGGCAAACTCCCTGGCCCGCTGCCGGAGGATGAAGCGGTTGACATACCGCATCAATACCGCCATGATCAGCGTGACCAGCAGGGGGAGGGAGGCGGTTTCAAGGCCTGCCCGTCCACCGGCAGCGGACACCAGCCCCGACAGGGCCATTACCGCCGTCAGCACCGTCAGCGTGACCGTGTAGATCAGATAGTCCCGCCCGGAGCGCAGGGCGTTGCGGACGGAAAGCTTAAGATACATAGCCCTGATCCCCCATCAGCCCCGCCATCCGGTCCAGGATGCGCAGGAAGAAGGCCTGCCGGTCCAGGCCGCCCCGCTCCAAACTTCCGGCAATCCGACCGTCCCGCATCAGCAGGATGTTTCCGCAGTAGCTGGCGGAGATGGCGTCGTGAGTCACCATCAGAATGGTGGCTCCGAGCTCCCTGTTGAGGCGGGCCAGGACGTCCATCAGGTTCTTGGCCGCATGGGAATCCAGCGCGCCGGTGGGCTCATCCGCCAGAATCAGATCCGGCTTGGCCGCCAGGGCCCGCGCGCAGGCACACCGCTGCCGCTGTCCCCCGGACACCTGGTAGGGGAACTTGTCCAGTACATGCCCGATCTCCAGCAGCTCCCCCAGCTCCGCCGCCGTCTTGGCGGCCTCCGGCCGCTTCTGGATGGTGAGGGCCAGGGCAATATTCTCCCGCAGGGTCAGGGTATCCAGCAGGTTGTAATCCTGGAAGATGAACCCCAGGTGATCCCGGCGGAAGCGGGCTGTGTCTGCCATACTGCCGGTGTCCTGCCCATTGATCCTGATCTGCCCAGCGGTGGGGCGGTCGATGGTGGCGATCAGGTTCAGGAGTGTGGACTTCCCGGAACCGGACGCGCCCATAATCCCCCAGAAGGCCCCCTTCGGCAGGCAGAAGCTCACCCCGTCCACCGCACGGACTGCCGTGTCCCCGGCGCCGTACTCCTTGGCCACCTGAACCAGCTCTAAAGCGTTTTCCATAGTGCCCTCCCATGTCGTTTGATGCCCCCATTTTAGCACTGCCGCCGGGAGGTGTAAAGAGGATTTATACAGGGAAAACGCTCTTGTCAAGGGGCAGTCCGGATGATATAATGGCGGCAAAGGGATCATACAATGTGCCCGGCCCTGTGCCGGGTGGGAGGGAGTTCGATCACCATGGAGCAGCGCGTAAACCAGTATGCCTGCACGCAGAACCGCGAGCTGAGCTGGCTGCGGTTCAACCGCCGTGTCCTGGAGGAGGCGGGGGATGGGACGGTCCCCCTGCTGGAGCGGCTGAAATTCATCTCTATTTTTACCAGCAACCTGGACGAATTCTTTATGGTCCGGGTGGGGAACCTGTTTGACCTCTCCCTGGTGTCGCCGGATGAGATCGACAATAAGACCGGCCTGACCCCTGCCGGGCAGCTGGAGGAGATCTACAGCGTCATCCCCGGCCTCATTGAGATCAAAAACCGCCTGTATACCGAGGTGGACGCCCTGCTGCGCCAGCAGGGCATCTGCGACCTGACCATGGAGGAGCTCTCGCCGGAGGAGCGGAAGTTCGTCAGCACCTACTATAAGGCGAAGATCCTCCCCGTTCTGTCCCCCCAGATCGTGGACACCCACCACCCATTTCCTCACCTGGCCAACAAGGCGCTCTATGTGGCGGCCCTGCTGCGGGGCAAGAAGGGGACGGCCTCCCTGGGGTTCCTGCCGGTGCCGGAGAAGCTGCCTGCTTTCCTGTCCATGCCCGGGGCCCCCAGCCGCTACCTCCGCATGGAGACCATCCTCCACCATTGGGCCCCCACCCTGTTTGGCGGCTTCAAGCTGGAGAATTCCTGCATCCTCTGTGTCACCCGCAATGCGGATCTTGATCTGGATATGGAGCTGCTGGAGGGGGGCGGCGAGGACATCCGCAGCCGCATGAGCAAGCTGCTGAAGAAGCGGGCCAGCCAGTCGGTGGTCCGCCTGGAGCTGTCGAAGAAGATCGGCGGCGAGTTTTTGAAGCTGCTGAAAAGCCGCATCCGGGTGGAGAGCCATCAAACCTATTTCGACCAGTCCCCCCTGGATATGAAGTATGTCTACAGCCTGATCCGCTCCCTGCCGGAGTGGGAATCCCTGGCCTTCCCCTCCTACCGGCCCCGCTGGCCGGAGGATCTGGACGATTCCACCAGCATCATCGAGCAGGTCCGCCGCCGGGACCGCCTGCTGTTTTTCCCCTTTGACGGGGTGGAGCCGTTTTTGCGGATGCTGGACGAGGCGGCGGAGCGGCCGGATGTGATCTCCATCAAAATCACCATCTACCGCCTGGCCTCCTCCTCCAAGGTGGCCCACATCCTCTGCAAGGCGGCGGAGAACGGCAAGGATGTAACGGTACTCATGGAGCTGCGTGCGCGGTTTGACGAGGCGAACAACATCTCCTGGTCCCGCCTTCTGGAGGACGCGGGCTGCCGGGTGATCTACGGCGTGGAGGAGTACAAGTGCCACAGCAAGATCTGCCTGATTACCCTGCGCAAGGGGGACAAGCTCAGCTATATCACCCAGATCGGCACCGGAAATTACAATGAGAACACCAACGCCATGTATACGGACCTGAGCCTGATGACCGCCAACGAGCAGATCGGCCTGGATGGCACAGTATTTTTCCAGAACATGCTGGTTGGCAACCTGGAGGGGGCGTACCAGCATCTGCTGGTGGCCCCGTCGGGGATCAAGCCCAAGCTGCTTGCCCTGATAGACGGCGAGATTGCCAAGGGCCCGGAGGGGTATATCCGCATCAAGGCCAACTCCATGACCGAGCGGGAGGTGATGGAGAAGCTGGTGGAGGCGTCCCAGGCGGGGGTGCAGATCCAGCTGATCCTGCGTGGCATCTGCTGCCTGCGGCCCGGCATCGCCGCCCAGACGGAGAACATCCATGTCACCAGCATTGTGGGCCGCTATCTGGAGCACGGGCGGATTTACTGCTTTGGCCGGGGCAAGGACGCGGTCCTGTACATCGCCTCCGCCGACCTGATGACCAGGAACCTGAACCACCGCGTAGAGATTGCCTGCCCCATCTATGACCGGGAGGTGCGCTCCCAGCTGCTCTGGATTCTCCACACCCAGCTGGAGGACAATGTCAAGGCCAGTTCCCTGCTGCCGGATGGCTCCTACTGCCGCAAGGTCAACAGCCTGGCCCCCTGCAACAGCCAGGAGGCATTTATGGAGGCCTCCATCCACAAGCCGGAACCGCGGCCCGAGCGGCCTGACCCGCTCCGCCGGCTGCTCGGCGGGCTGCTGGGGAAACGGGAAAGCAGGTAATCATTCTTTTTCTTAAAAGAAAAAGAATCAAAAAGAATTTGAAACGGGTTCATATTGGCTGCCATCCGCGTAAAAAAATAGTTTCAAGGATTGGTACAATTCTCTCCCTTTTGTGTAACACTATGCGTAGGACACAAAAGGGGGAGCGTTTATGCTGATTGGTTGTCAGGAAATTGAGAGGCTTGCTGCCCAGATGCGGGGCGAGGAGCGGAGCGCGGCGACAGTGGAGAAGTATTGCCGGGAGGCGGCGCGTTTTGCCGCCTGGCTGGAGGGCCGGGAGGTCAATCAGGCGTTGGCATTGGAATACAAAGCAATACTCACAGAATCCCGCGCCCCTGCTGGGGTCAACGGTGCGGTAGCCGCTCTCAACCGGCTGTTTATGTTCCTGGGGGTAGAGGGATGCAGGCTGAAGGCGGTGAAGATTCAGCGGCAGATCTTCCGGGACGAGTCGCGGGAGCTGACGGAAAATGAGTACCGCCGCCTGCTGGCGGCGGCGCGGCAGCAGGGTAACGAGCGCCTGCTGCTGGTTATGGAGACCGTCTGCTCCACGGGGATCCGGGTCGGGGAGCTCCGGTTTTTTACCGTAGAGGCGGCTAAGCGGGGACGGGTGGAGGTAGACAACAAGGGCAAGCGGCGGACGGTCTTCCTGCCCGGGAAGCTGCAAACGCTGCTGCTGCGCTATGCCCGGAAGCGCGGGATTGCAGAGGGGCCGCTTTTCGTTACCCGCACCGGCAGGCCGCTGGATAGGAGCAATATCTGGTCAGAAATGAAAGGGTTGTGCCAGGCGGCTGGGGTGGAGCCGGGCAAGGTGTTCCCACACAATCTGCGGCACCTGTTTGCAAGGACGTACTACGGGCTGGAAAAGGATATTGTACGGTTGGCGGATATCCTCGGCCATGCCAGCATTGAAACGGCACGGATCTATACTATGGAATCCGGGTATACCCATCGCAAGCAGCTGGAGCGGATGCGGCTGGTGATGTAAAAATTTTACCACGGAATTGTTGTTCCGTGGTAGTTTACCCCTCATACATAGGGCTTCATACTGATATCATAACAATAGTTGGACGATATTTCAAGCCAAAAAGCGGATTTTGGGCATAGAAAAGCAGAACCTGTTCTACATAATCTTTCAAGCAGGCTTGTGGTCATATGTCTTTGTGCAAGCCTATTCTAACAATAATAAGCAGGTTCTTTTTTTAGGATGGACTACCACGGAACAACAATTCCGTAGTAAAAAGAATGTTAGGAGGAACTTGCTCATGAAGAGACGATTGCTATCAACCTTGCTGGCACTATGTATGGTGCTGCCCCTGTTCTCAGGGACGGCGTGGGCGCGCACCCCAGATCAAGCTGTCCATGCCGTATCCCAAACGGCCGGTCAAAAAAATGTACCTCTGGCAGACGCGCTGACCTACGAAGGCCTCTCCTACAGGATTGAAAACGGCCAAATTACCATCACAGATTGTGATGTATCGATTCCTAATATCGTTATTCCTAAACAAATTAACGGGCTGCCGGTTACTACGATTGACGATCATGCATTTGGGGGATGCCATATGACGAGCATCACCATCCCTGACAGTATCACCTCTATTGGAATAGCAGCGTTTGAAGGCTGTGACAGCCTGGCCAGCCTTTTTATCCCCAGCAGCGTCCTCTCCATCGGGGATATTCCCTTCTACAGCTGTTTCAAACTGGCGGAGGTGAATGTTGATCCACAAAACCCGAACTTTGCTTCGGAAAACGGCATCCTATTTAACAAGGCAAAAAGCGCCATACTGTTCTATCCTTCGACACGAACCGGCGAATACGTCATCCCTGACAGTGTCACTTCCATCGGAAGTCATGCGTTTTGGAATTGCAGCGGGCTATCGGGTATCACAATCCCAAACGGCGTCACTTCTATTGGGGATTCCGCATTCTGGAACTGCCAAAAACTGACGGAGATCTCCGTCCCCGACGGACTGACTTCAATTGGATCTGGTGCATTCTCCAGTTGCAGCGGCCTGACAGATTTCATCATTCCCGACAGTGTTACGTCCATCAGCAGCAATGCATTCTGGGAGTGTAAAGGACTGGACCATATTACTATCCCCAGCAGTGTTACCTCTATCGGCGAGAATGCATTCTACAGATGTTCTGGGTTGACGGATATAACGATCCTTAACGGCGTTACTTCTATTGGGAGCGGCGCATTTATGGGTTGTACCAATCTAACGGGCATCACCATCCCTGATAGTGTCACTTCTATTGGAAATGATGTATTTTGGGAATGCAGCGGGCTGACAAGTATCACCCTTCCCGACAGCGTCACGTCCCTTGGTGGTGCATTCGGGGCTTGCCCTGGCCTGACAAGCATCACACTCCCTAGCCGTATCACCTTTATTGGCTCCTTCGCATTCTCCGGTTGCAGCGGGTTGACAACTATCCATATTCCCGACGGTGTTACCTCCATTGGGAGCTACGCATTCTCTGGCAGTGGGATAACGGGCATCACGGTTCCTGATCATGTTACTTCCATTGAGGAGGGGGCGTTCTCCAGTTGTCCCAGCCTGACAGAGATCACTATCCCTGACGGAATAACCTCAATTGACCGGTGGGCCTTTCATGGCAGCACCAGCTTAAAGAGCGTCACCCTCCCAGACGGCATTACTTCTATTGGATATGGCGCGTTCCGTGAATGCAGCAGTCTGGAGAGCCTCATCATCCCCAGCAGTGTCACCTTTATCGATGATTGGGCATTCTGGGGATGCAGCAGCCTGACGGAGATTGCCATCCCCGATGGCGTCCCTTCGATTGGGGATAGGACGTTTGCAGATTGCAGTAACCTGACGGGCGTTGTCATTCCAAGCAGTGTTACATCCATCGGTACGGATGCCTTCCTTGATTGCGATCAGCTGGCCAACGTCACCATCCCTGCTTCGGTCAGCAGCATAGACGGCACTGCATTTGGCCCTGCCGTGAAGCACATCTATTTCCAGAGCACAAAAGCCGACTGGAGGCAGATTGAGGAACAGACAAGCGGCATCAGCTGGACGGAGGCAGTCATCCATTGTACTGACGGCACGATCCCCGCCAAGCTGGCCGCACCGGAGAATCTGAGCTGCTATAACATAGAGGCGGACACCAGCATCTCCGTCGAATGGGAATTGTCCGGCCTGAGCCGGGATTTTTTCCAGATAAATATCTATGACGCAGCCAATCCCTCTGCCCCGGTCAAAGCTGTGACGGAAACGGTCCTCCCCGCAGCCCCGCAGGCATCCCCCAAGGCATATTCCTGCAAGGTGTCCCTGGACGATCTCCCGAGTGGTACCTATACCCTCACCCTCCAATCCCTGGGACGGCCAGAGGATGTGGAAGAGGGCGAATCTTTCTATGTGGACAGCGCGGTCGTTACATCCAGCCAATGGACATACACCGTCCCGGAAATACCCGTCGACCCGGATCTGCCCAATCCCCCGTCCGGTTCACTTGCCGACAAGCTGGAAGAGATCCTCAATGATGTCAACGCCACCGTAGAGGATATCCGGGAGGCGTTGGAGAGTATCAAGAACGACCTCATCAATGCCATGAAAGAGCTCGGCCCCAAAATCTTTGAATTAATCAAGGAATTGGAAGACCGTATCAAGGATCTCAATGGCCCAGCCAGCACTGTGGTGGTTAGTGGGTTGGACATTGGCTATCAGGATGTAACCCTTACCGGTGCAGCGTTAAACGCAACGTTAAACTTTGATACCGATGTCCGCCTGGAAATCGGCCAGCCGGAGGACAGCAGCCTCCAGGTACCGGGTCTGGAAGACGTCAAAACCTTCCCCTTCTCCATGAATCTCTTTGCAGGTGACACGCAGGTAACGGATTTAGAGATCCCCATCCACATTACCATGCCGCTCCCCGTGCAGAACTTGAAGCCTCATTCCCTCAAGCTCTGGCACTTCCATGGAGGGAATCCGGCTCCGGAAGAGCTGCCCCTTGCGTCCGTGCAGAAGGATGGCCAGCTATACGTCTCCTTTGTGCTCGACGGTTTCAGCGATTTTGTCATGACCTACGAGGAAAGCCTTGATGAGGAAATTCCAGTCCAGCCCACCATCCTCTACACAGTTTCCTTTGATACCGGCAACGCACCTGTAACCATCCCAGCAATGTCTACCGGTACAGATGGCCGCCTCCTCTCTCTGCCCATGCCGTCCTGGAACGGCCACCGCTTTGAAGGCTGGTTCCTGGCGGACGGTTCACGCGTAACCACCTCCACCATATTCAGCAGGGATACCACCATCTACGCCCGCTGGATGCGTACCGCCTCCACCCCGGAAACCAACTTTGTCTCCATCCCGCCGTCCGAGCACGGCCAGGTTATCACCGCTGACCGCTTCGCAGCGGAGGGCGACCGGGTGAACCTGTCCACCTACCCGGATCAGGGCTATACCCTCACCCGCATCACCGTCATCGCCGCAGGCGGGAAGGAGCTCACCCTGCGGGAAAAAAGCGACGGAAAATTCTCCTTCACCATGCCCGGCCGGCAGGTCAAGGTCATTGCAGAGTTTGAAAAAATCCAAAAAGGATGATTGCCGCCCCCTGGTAAGGCTGGCCGCCGCAATGCAGCAGCAGGCGCTGCCTCAACGCCCCCTGTCACCACCAAATACACGGAAAATGTTTTCCCAATTTCTGTTCCTTGGGCAAAGAGGAAAAAAATCCGCTTGCAGGATCATCGGAAATGGTCTATACTGGGAACTATCCAAACGCTGCGCGCAGGCTGCTGCGCGGGGACATAGGGCTTGAAAGGAGCAAATCATGAGTTATTTTGAGGAAATGACCCAGAAGGCCAAGGAGGTCGTTGCCACTGCTGCGGAGAAGGCCAAGGTTGCGGCTGATTCTGCCAAGATCTCCGCCGAGATCATCAAGGAGAAGCGGGAGCTGGATAAGAATTACCGCGCCATCGGCCAGTGGTACGCCTGCGAGCACACGGAGGAGGTCCCTGAAGCGATTGCCGACGTGATCGCCGCCGTCCGGGCCTCCCAGGATAAGATCGCTGAGCTGCAAGCCAAACGTGAGGCCGCCGAGTCCGAGGAGGCCGCCGCCCAGGCAGAGGGGAAGGTCTGCCCGGTTTGCGGGAAGATCAGCGACAGCAAGTTCTGCCCCCACTGCGGCGCGCCTATGGGCGAGTAAAGCATCCGAAGGGATATTTTTAGTGAAAAACGCCGCTTTTCCCGGCATAGCTTCCGGGCAGAGGCGGCGTTTTTTGATAGCTGCGGGCCATGTGCCGGACAATGGGGGCTAACGTCCGCATCTGCCCGCGCACACCTTGACGGTGGATTCCCCCCTGACTGCGAAAAAATCCACTTGCCAATCCGTACACGTTGGGATACGAAACAGGCTCTAGGGAGGCTGCTATGCTGGACAGGAATGAAGTGGGGAAGCGGGGCTACCTCAACGAGGATTACCGGCTGTTCCATCTGCGGGACAGCCGGGCGCTGACGCTGGATTACCACTACCACGAATTTGACAAGCTGGTGCTCCAGCTGGGCGGCCGGGTGGCCTACCATATCGAGGGCAAGTGCTACCCTCTCCAGCCCATGGACATCCTGCTGGTCAGCCGGGATCTGATCCACCTGCCGGTGGTAGACCCGGGCCAGGCCTATGAGCGGATGGTTTTATGGATCAGCCGGGATTTCCTCTCCCGGTTCAGCACGCCGGAGGCGGATCTCGCCGCATGTTTCGACCTGACTGTCCAGCGGGAGTTCCACCTCTACCGGCCCCGGGGGGAGGACCGGGAACACTACCGGTCCATGTTTGAGCGGATCCTGCCCACACCAGGCAGCAGTGCATTTGCGGCCCAGCTGCTGGCGGACACCTGCGTGCTCCAGCTGATGATCGCCCTGAACCGGGATCTCCAGGCGGCCAGCGCCCTTCCAGACGCCGCCGCCTACCGCTTTGACCCAAAGATGGAGGAAGTCACCCACTATATCCGGGATCACCTGGGGGAGGAGCTGACCATCGACCGCCTTTCCGGTGCTTTCTACCTCAGCCGCTACTATCTCATGCACCGCTTTAAGGAGGTCTATGGCTGTACAGTCCACCAGTACATCTGCCAAAAGCGCCTCCAGCAGGCGGCGGGGCAGATCCGGCGGGGCGTTCCCATCCTCAAAGCCGCCGAAGAGGCCGGTTTCGGGGATTACTCCGTGTTCCTCCGGGCCTTCCGGCGGGCCTATGGGCGAAGCCCCAGGGACTGGAAATAAGGCAGCCATTCTTTTTCTTAGAAAGAAAAAGAATCAAAAAGAACTTTTACCGCAAAGCCTCATACCCTCCCCTGTGATAAACCGGGGGCAAAACAAAGTTTTCCAAGGGCTATTAATAAAAATTTTACTTGCTTTTTATTTTCGACTGTGCTAGGATTCATATTATAGTTGGGGGTGTACCGGCTTCGACGGGGACAAAGAACCGGGATCAGCGGGCGGTGGGGCCTGACCATCTCAAAACGGGCATTCTTTATAAATTAAAGAACAACAATACCTTAGCTATCGCTGCCTGATTGCTGGCAGCCGTCTATCTTAGGAGGACTGCGGCCTAAGCTGGACGTCATTTAGCAGTGAACGTGCGTACGGAAAGAGTTGACCGTACCATGAATGATGACTCTCACTTGACCGGCAGGCGTGACGGCTTGCCCGCCGGAAGAGGAATGGGGCAGTAGACTGCCCGAAATAACCGTCTGCGCCCGGAGAACATTCCGCGGAATTGTTTTCGGACAGGGGTTCGACTCCCCTCACCTCCACCACAAGAGAGTTGTA
>CAJUAC010000052.1 GCA_910583885.1 uncultured Oscillospiraceae bacterium
TGGCGGGAATATGTGGGAATCGAACCCACCTAAGAGGCTCTTCACCCCTATCACTGGTTTTGAAGACCAGGGGGCACACCAGCACCCGTCTACTCCCGAATGCAACGCAATCTTATCATATTTTCCCGTTTACGGCAATCCCTTATTCCGCAGAATTGATTTTTTCTATAGGGTCAGGGGGCTGCCGCCCCCTGGCCCAGGCTGGAAAAGGCCGGTCCAGGCCGGCGCAGGTCGCCGTCCTTCTTCAAAATCTTGTTCTTGTCATAGTACTCCAGCACCGCCAGGGCATACTTCCGGGAGGTGGAGAGCATATCCCGGAACGCCGCCAGGGTCAGCTCCTGGCTGCCCTCGAAGTGCTCCGCCGTGCGGCGGCAGACGTCTGCATAGACCTCCCGGTGGAGGCACAGCTGGGGCGTGAGCATCACCAGCCCGCCGCCGGAGACCAGACTCTCCACCACCTGCTTACAGTCGGTCTGCTCCTTGGCCTCGAACATGCTGTAAATCTCGTCCAGGCCCGGCGTCTCCAGGCCCGCTTTCCGGTAGGACTGCAAGATCCGGTCCCGGATGGCCGTCTGCCGTTTGGTGAGGCGGACGGTAAAGTCCGCCAGAGCGTAGCGGTCCGCCACGGCCTTGACCTTCCCCTCCCGGGCCAGGGCGGCCAGCAGGGCATCGGCCACCACCTGGTCAGCGCCCTTGAGAAGCTTCTGGCGCAGCTCCGCCACCTTCATGCCCGCGTGGAGGGGGTTCTGCCTGTGGTACTGCTCCAGCAGGCTATGGCAGGTGTCCCAGAGCCTGTCGAAGGTGCTCCCAGCCAGATACCGCCGGGGCAGGGGCTCCAGCAGCTTCCCGGCGGCACACAGCGCCCCCAGCTCCTCCGCCAGCTCCTCCGCGTCCCGGCCCAGCAGCCCTGCCAGCTTCTCCAGGGAGGGCAGGGCGCAGCCCTGCTCGGCCACTGTCTGCTCCAGGCGCTCGTCCCCGGATCCGCTCTCCCGGATGGCCAGGGCCTCCAGCACCCGGCTGTCCCCCCGCTTGTGCCGGGCGGGGCAGTCGTCCAGCACCACGCCGCCGCCGATGGTCTCCAGAGGGGAGTAGAAGCGGACCACGAACCGGTCGCCGCACTTGGCCGCCAGCTCCTCCGTCATGCGCAGCTGGGCATAGCAGCTCTCGCCGGGCTGGAGGGCGTCCCGGTCCAGCAGCACCACCTTGCTCAGGCGCACGGAGGAGCCGTGGTAGAGGTGGAGCTGGGAGCCCGAGAGGATGGTCCGCTGGGAGTTTTTCAGGTTTTGCAGCCGCACGTCCAGCATCAGGGACTTGCGCACGCTGCCGGGCCGGGCGATGGTGTCCCCCCGGGCCAGGTCCGCCTTCTTCGTCCCCGCCAGGTTCACCGCCACCCGCTGCCCGGCAAAGGCGGTATCCACATCCTTACCGTGGACCTGGAGGTTGCGTACCCGGGCCTGGAAGAGGGTGGGCAGCACCTCGGCCATGTCCCCCACCGCCAGCGCCCCCTCAATGAGGGTACCGGTGACGACGGTGCCGAAGCCGTCCACGGAGAAGACCCGGTCGATGGGCAGGCGGAAGGGGATGCGCAGGTTCTTCTCCGACGCCTGCCGCACCAGCTCCCCCAGCTTGGCGCGCAGCTCGGCGATCCCCTGGCCGGTATAGGCGGAGACAGTATAGATGGGCTTATCCGCCAGGAAGGTGCCCGCCGTCTGGGCCCGCACGTCCTCCTTGACCATCTCCACCCACTCCGGGTCTACCATGTCGCATTTGGTAATCACCACCAGCCCCTCCCGGATGCCCAGCAGGGACAGGATGCCCAGGTGCTCCACTGTCTGGGGCATGAAGCCCTCGTCCGCGGCCACCACCAGCATGGCCAAGTCGATACCGCCGGCCCCAGCCAGCATATTCTTGATAAATTTCTCGTGGCCGGGCACATCCACAATCCCCGCCTGGGTGCCGTCGTCAAAATCCAGGTGGGCAAAGCCCAGCTCTATGGTAATACCCCGCTTTTTCTCCTCCACCAGCCGGTCGGTGTCAATGCCGGTGAGGGCCTTCACCAGCAGAGTCTTGCCGTGGTCTACGTGCCCGGCGGTGCCGATAATGACATGCTTCACCGCAATACCTCCCCCAGCCGGCTGGCAATCCTGGAAAAGTCCTCATCCCGCAGGGTACGCACATCCAGCAGGTACTGCCCCTGGCTGATGCGGCCGATGATGGGCAGCGGTGCGCGCCGCAGGGCCTCCGCCAACGCGTCCACCGTCAGCCTTCCCGGCTCCACCGCCACGGCCCAGCTTTTCAGCGTCTGGGTGGGGCAGCTGCCGCCGCCCACCTGGCTCTCCGTCTCCACCACCTGGGCAGCACAGCCGGAGCCCTCCAGGGCCAGGCACAGCTGTGCAGCCCGGGCGCGCAGCTCCTCCCCGGATGCGCCCAGCATCCGCAGCACCGGGATGTTCCGCCGTGCCCAGTCGGGATCCTGATAGGCATACAGGGTCTCCCGCAGGGCGGCGATGGTCATCTTGTCCACCCGCAGGGCCCGGGCCAGGGGGTGCTTTTTCAACCGCTCAATATAGGGCTTCTTCCCCAGGATCAGCCCCGCCTGGGGGCCTCCCAACAGCTTGTCCCCGCTGAAGGAGATGACATCCACCCCAGCCTTCACGCTCTGCTGGACCGTAGGCTCGTCATGGATGCCGAAAGCCGTCAGATCCACCAGGGAGCCGCTGCCCAGATCCTCGATCACCGGCAGGCCGTGCCGCTTCCCCAGCTCCACCAGCTCGGCCAGGGCGGGCCGCTCAGAGAAGCCCACCACCCGGTAATTGCTGGTATGGACCCGCAGCAGGGCGCGGGTCTCCGGGGTGATGGCATTTTCGTAGTCATACAGGTGGGTCTTGTTGGTAGTCCCCACCTCCCGCAGGGTGCAGCCGCACTGGGTCATAATATCCGGGATACGGAAGGACCCGCCGATCTCCACCAGCTCCCCCCGGGAGGCCACCACCTCGCCCCCCTTGCCCATGGCGCTGAGGATGAGCAGCACAGCAGCGGCATTGTTGTTGACCACCATGGCGGCCTCCGCACCGGTGACGTCGGCCAGCAGGCTGTCAATGTGGCTGTGCCGGGAGCCCCGGCAACCCTTCTCCACGTCGTATTCCAGCGTGGAGTACCCGCGGGCCACCTGCTCCACCGCGTCCGCCGCCTGCCGGGACAGGCAGGCGCGGCCCAGGTTCGTATGCAGCACCACGCCCGTGCCGTTGATGACGGGCCGGAGGGAGGGCAGCCGCTCTGCCGCCGCCCGTTCGCACGCCCCGTCAAGGATCGCCTCCCGTTCCGGCAGCTCTGTGAGAGCGCCGGAGAGGATGCGCGCACGCAGTGCCTCCAGCTCCCCCCGCACGGCATCCCGGATCGCGGCCGGCGGGATGGTATCTGTCATGGCACGCAGCCTGCCCCGCTCCGCCGCCAGTGCAAGCAGCTCGTCCACCTTAGGAATCCTCCGCAGGATCTCCTGTTGTTCCATGCCATCACGCCTCCTCATTGTTTTCCCTCCCAGTATAGCCGAAGTTTTTCCCAATGTCCAGGGCCTTATTTAAAAATTCTATAAGAAACATGCATATAAAGTGGGAATGGCGGCCCCGTGCCAGGCACAGGGCCGCCATTCCCACCTATCCGCCAGCTCCGGGGTACCGTTCCAGGAATACCTGGTTGGCCTGCTCCAATGCGTCGTGGTAGGCACGGTAGGCGGGGCTCAGCCGTTTCATGGCGGGGATAAAGACACTGCCGTACCCCGCCGTATCCTGGAACCGCCGCAGCTCCGCCGCCAGACGCCCGGCCGGGGACTGCCGGAACGCCTCGGACTGCTTCAAGTGCAGGTACTGTGCCAGCTCCTCCCCGTGTGCTGTCAAGTAGGCCCCGATATCCCGGACAGCGCTGTCCACATCCGCCTGTACCGCCTCCACGAAAGCCCCGTCAAACCCCGTTGCAGCTTCATCCAGGTAGTCCTGGAGCTCCGGCGGCAGATCCAGGCTCACCTGGTCCAAGAACGCAACCACCTCCGCAAAGGCCGTCCGCTGCGCCTCACTGGTTACAGGCCCGTTGAGGTACCGGCCAAAGTGCAGGCTGATATACTGCCCGTAACAGCCCGGGAACACCGCCAGCAGACGCTCCTGGATGGTCTGTTTCTGCTCCAGGGCCTCCAGATGTTCCTCCGCACCGGCCCAATCCCCTGTCTCCGCCAAGCGGCGGAGCAGCTTGGCCCGGGCCTCCTCCATCTCTGCGGCCAGTGCCTTCCTCCGGGCCGCAGAGGACAACCCCCGCCCCCCGTCCAGGGCCATCCGGATCTCCTGGACCGGCAGGCCCAGCCGCCGGAGGGTGGATACCCGTTTCAGCCGCGCCGCATCCTCCTCTGAGAAACTGCGGTACCCGTTCCCCAGCAGTTCTGGCTGTACCAGTCCCTGGGCCACATAGTACTCCACCGCCTTTTTTGTCAGCCCGCTTACCCGGCAGGCCTCATGCATCAGCATATGCGTCACCTCCAAGGGCAGGGTACACCGGCCCCCAGGGGGGCAGTCAAGAGGCGGCCAAGATGATGCCAGCCTATTTCCCCGCACGGTTGATTCCTGAAGAGGCTGGTGATAAGATTCTTTCCGCTTGGATGCAGGCAATAAAATAAAAGCAGCAAATGGGGGGATGCTGTGACCTGACTGCACGTTCTGTCGTTATATCAGTGAAAGGAGCTGATGGTATGGCAAATATAGCCCAGCTGGCCGCCTTGGTCAGACAGCCCCCGCGAACACAGGGGGTAGAGCGGGGCAGCACCCCCCACGCGGCGCTGGGGTTCGAGGCAGCCTACGATGCCTACGGCCCCATGGTGTACCGGTTGGCCATGGTATACCTGGGCCGCCAGGCCGATGCGGAGGATGTCGCCCAGGAGGCATTTGTCCGCCTGCTGTGCCGCGCTCCCGCCTTTGCCGACGGGGAGCATGAGAAGCGGTGGCTCCTGCGGGTGACGGTGAATTTGTGCCGGGACCAGCTCAAGGGGTTCTGGCACAAGCGGGCGGTGGAGCTGGAGCCCGGCCTGGCCAGCCAAGCCCCGGAGGGCCTGGGACTGGCAGAGGCTATCGTGGCCCTGCCGGAGCAGTACAAGGGCCCCATCCACCTGCACTACTGCGAGGGCTACTCGGTAGCGGAGATTGGCGAGATCCTGCATCTGGGGCAGTCGGCGGTGAAGATGCGGCTCAAACGGGGGCGGGAGCTCCTGCGCAAAGAAATGGAGGGGTTATCATGACGAACCAGGAGTATCAAAAGGCGATGGAGTGCTTTACACCCGCCCCCAGCCTGCGGGAGCGGGCAGCGGCAGCGGTAGAGGCGGGCAAACGGCCCCGCGCGCGGCCCTTGCGTGCATGGCTGGCTGCTGCGGCAGTATGCGCGGCATTGGTGGGGACAGCGGTGGCAGCGGTGGTGAAGGATTATGATATTCTGCTCTTTTGGGAGAATAAGCCCGACATAGGAGATGGCTATTCTGTACAGTACACGGTGGACTTCCTTCCGGCGGATACGTTCACCCCGGAGGTGGCCGCCCTGGCCGCAGGGGAGGCCCCCAACCACCATAAATACTTCGATACCTGGGACGAGATGGAGCAGTTCATGGGCCTGGATCTGGCTGACAACCCGGTGCTGGACGAGGCGGAGCCCGGATCGCTGGGGACACAGCCGTGGGACATGGACCACACCGAGCAGGGGACCACCCATATCCTGCTGCTGCCTGTCTGTGAGGACGACGGGGAGCTGAGCATCGTACAATGTATGGGTTCCTATCAGCTGGACGGCCTCTGGGTCAGGATGATGGAATTTGCCTATACCGAGCGGGCAAAAGGAACCATCTATTACCACATGGGGGCTGTAGGGGACGGCGAGCGCCCCATGCTTGGTATGGTCTGTCCGGAGGGCAGCGAGACGTCGGAGGAGACCTATACCACCCCCAACGGCCTGACTGCCCTCATCGTCAAAACAGTCTGGCAGTCCAAAGGGGGCGGCGCGATGTGTGACGCCCATTTCCAGATCAACGGCGCGGCCTTCTCGTTGACGGTCGGTGGGGACAAGGCAGAGCCCGGCCATGCAATGGAGACGCTCAAGCAGGTGCTGGATGGCTTTGTCCTGAAATAAGAACCTGTATTCATGGGCAGGGGATACTGGATGGGCGCGGGAGATCCGTCAAGGGGAATTTCTAGGCAGGGCGTCTATTGCAGGATCAGATCGTCCACCTTGATCCACCCGATCTTCCGGAAGAAGCGCCCGAAGGCCCAGCACAGCACAGCGGGAAGCACAAAGGAAATCAGCACCAGCCCAGCCCAATCCATCACACCTGGCACGATGGCAGCGGCCCCGTTGGCCAGGGCCTGCTCGCTGGGGGCCAGCCAGCCGGACCACACGCCGATCTGCCCCACCAGGCCGCAGGTACCCATACCGGCGGACACCGGCGCGCCGTTCATCTCCAAGTGGAACACGCAGGTGGCCAGGGGGCCGGTGATGGCGGAGGTGAGGATGGCAGGCAGCCAGATCCTGGGGTTCTTCACAATATTGCCCATTTGCAGCATGGAGGTGCCCAGGCCCTGGCTGACCAGCCCGCTCCAGCGGTTTTCCCGGAAGGAGAGCACCGCAAAGCCCACCATGTTCGCGCAGCAGCCCGCCACCGCCGCGCCGCCGGCCAGGCCTGTCAGGCCGAAAGCCGCGCAGATGGCCGCCGAAGAGATGGGCAGTGTCAGCGCCACGCCGATAACCACACTGACCACTATGCCCATCAGGAATGGCTGGAGGTCGGTGGCCCACATGATGATGTGGCCCACAGCGGTGGCGGCGGTGCCGATGGCCGGGGCCAGCCAGGCGGAAAGGCCCACGCCCACCAGGATCGTCACCAGTGGCGTCACCAGGATGTCGACCCTGGTCTCCTTGGACACCATCTTGCCGAATTCAGCGGCAATCACCGCAATAAACAGCACCGCCAGCGGCCCGCCCGCCCCAGCCTGGCCTGGGATGAGGCTGGTACTGCCCAGGGTGTTGGCCGCATAGCCCACCGTTACCAGGGAGAACAGCACCAGCGGCGGCGACTGCAAGGCGTAGCCGATGGCGACCGCCATGGCAGAACCGCTCATGGCGGAGGCGTATCCCCCTGCGCTGACCAGGAAGGGGAGCCCCGCCTGCTCCCCTACGGTCTTGACGATGGTACCGATCAGCAGGGAGCAGAACAGGCCCTGGGCCATAGCCCCCAGCGCGTCAATCCCGTAGCGCTTAGCGGACAGCACGACATTTTTCCGGGCGAGGAACGATTTTATAGCTTTCATTTTCCTTATCCTCTATCTTCATCCAGCTATGTGTCATGACACATGCCTGTTTATTGTACTCTCTTTGCACTGTTTGTCAAGAGCGTTTTCCCAAAGGTGCCCATAGGCGGCTGTTAAGGAAACAGCGGACGCCTCCCCGTCATGGGGAGGCGTCCGCCGTTTCGTGCCTATCCTGCCATCATGTGTGCCGCGAAGGCCGCACCGCGCTGGGCGATCCCGGGGAGCTTCACCAGGCTCCCCTTCTCATTGGCCGTCTCCAGCATACAGAAGCGGGGCGGGAGGTAAAAGCTCTTGTTCATATTCAGCCCGGAGATCAGCTGCCGGGCGATCAGATCCCCGCCGGAGTAGCCGGAGACAATGAGGCCGTAAAGCTGCTTGTCATAGAAGCGGCTCTGCCGGAACAGGGCGGTCAGGCGGTTGACAAAGGCGGTGAGGTTGGCGGCCAGGGCGTCGTTGTAGTTGGCACATAGCATGACCAGCGCGTCACACTCCCGGACAGCAGGAAACACCTCGTCCACCATGGGGCCGCCGTAGAAGCACCCACCCTGCTGTCCGAAGTGGAGGCAGGCGGTATAGCTGCACCCGATGCAGTCGGCCAGGGCGCCGTTTTGCAGGCAAAGCTCTTGGACCTCTGCCGTCTCCGGCAGCCCCGCCTTGACCAGCTCCCAGAGGGCCAGGGTGTTGCTGGTGGCACGCACGGAGGCGTGGAGGGCCAGCACCCGGCGGGGCGGCGGCAGGCCCTCCCAGCCGGCCAGGCGGTTCACCAGCTCCGCCACAGCCATGCGGAAGGCGGTGGGCTCGTCGGTGCCGTGGATCTGGGCCTGGACCTGGAAATTGCGCAGGGAGCCGGTGGCCTCCACCAGCGGGCGGCCCAGGAAGGCACACCCGGCCAGGTTGGCGGCCAGGACCAGGTCCCGGGCCACATCCTTGGTGTAGAGCTCCCCTACGCCAGTGACTACCAGGCCGGCAATGCAGTCATCCAGCAGGCCGCCCCCCCGGCGCAGGATGGAGAGCATCTGATAATAGGCCGGGTTGCAGCCGCCCCCATCCAGGGCAATGGCAAACAGGAGCCGCTCCCCTTGCAGGCCCCCCATGCCGTCCGCCGGGTCATGGAACCCACTGCCCGCCGGAAGGATAGGGCCCAGCAGATCCCAGAGCTTGCCGCTGTACTCGTTGCGGGGAAGGATGACAACCATTCTGATCCCCTCCTATATCAGCGGGTCTGCCCGTCACCGGTGATCACGTATTTGTAGGAGCACAGCTCCTCCAGGCCCATGGGGCCCCGTGCGTGGAGCTTCTGGGTGGAGATACCCATCTCGCACCCCAGGCCAAACTCGCCCCCGTCAGTGAAGCGGGTGGAGGCGTTCCAATACACCGCCGCGCTGTCCACCTGGGCGATGAACGCCGCCGCCGTGGCGGCGTTGGCAGTGACAATGGCGTCACTGTGGCCGGTGGAGTGGGCGGAGATGTGGGCGGCGGCAGCCTGTGGGCTGTCCACCACCGCCACAGCCAGGATATAGTCGAGAAATTCGCTATCAAAGTCCGCCTCCCCGGCGGGGGTCCCGTCAACGACGGCGGCGGCCCGGCTGTCCAGGCGCAGCTCCACGGGGGTGAGCCCCTGGGCGGCGCGGTCCTCCACCAGCCGTTTTTTCAGCCGGGGCAGGAACTCCGCCGCCACGTCGGCATGGACCAGGCACACCTCATCGGCGTTGCACACGCTGGGGCGGCTGGTCTTGGCGTTTTCGACAATGTTTAGGGCCATGTCCAGCTCCGCCTCCGCGTCCACATAGACATGGCAGATGCCGGTGCCGGTCTGGATGCAGGGGACCAGGGCGTTCTCCACGCAGGAGCGGATCAGCCCCGCGCCGCCCCGCGGGATCAGCAGGTCCACCAGCCCCACGGCGGTCATCAGCTCATGGGCGCTCTGGCGGGTGGTATCCTGGACAAGGCTTACCAGCTCCCGGGGCAGCTTCACAGCCTCCAGCCCCGCCCGCAGGGCCTCCACAATGGCATTGGCGGAGCGGAACGCCTCCTTGCCCCCCCGGAGGACACACACATTGCCGCTCTTGAGTGCCAGGGCGGCGGCGTCAGAGGTGACATTGGGACGGCTCTCGTAGATGATCGCCACCACCCCCATGGGGACCGCCACCTGGCGGATCACCAGGCCGTTGGGCCGCTCCACCGTGCGCAGCACCCGGCCCACCGGATCCGGCAGGGCCGCCACCTGGCGCACCCCTTCCGCCATCCCGGCAATCCGCTCCTCTGTCAGCGCCAGCCGGTCCAGCATCACCGCCCCGGTATGGGCGGCGTCCAGATCCCGGGCGTTGGCCGCAAGGATTTCACCCCGCCGTGCCCACAGGCTGTCCGCCATGGACAGCAGGGCGGCGTTCTTGGTGTCCGTCCCCGCCCCCAGGAGCGCCGGGCGCACCGCCCGGGCGGCTTTCAGGAGCTCCTGTGTCGTCATATGCGCGCCCCTCCCTTCTTCCCATAAAACCGGGTGCCCACCAGCTCCCCGTCCGCAATGCGGTACAGATCCGCCGGGCGGTTCCCGTTGGTAATAATCATGTCGCAGCCCGCCGCCATGCACAGCCCCGCCGCCTTCAGCTTCGTGACCATGCCGCCGGTGCCCAGCGCACTGCCTGCGTCCCCCGCCAGGGCCATCAGCGCCGGCGTCAGCTCCCGGACCTCCGGCACCAGCTGCGCGGTGGGATCCTTACGCGGGTCTGCGGTGTACAGGCCCTCGATGTCGCTCATCAGCACCAGCAGGTCTGCCCGGGCGTTCACCGCCACAATGGCCCCCAGGGTGTCGTTATCCCCCACGGCGATCTCTGCCGTGGCGACGGTGTCGTTTTCGTTGACAACCGGCAGGACCCCCAGCTCCAGCAGGCGGAAGAGGGTATTCTGGAAATTTTCCCGCCGCTGGGCATCCCGGGTGTCGTCCTTCGTTACCAGGATCTGGGCCACTGTGTGGTGGTACTCGGAAAAGAGCTTGTCGTACGTATACATGAGCTCGCACTGGCCCACGGCGGCCAGGGCCTGCTTGGTGGGGATATCTGCGGGCCTGCTGGCCATGTTCAGCTTCCCCACACCCATGGCAATGGCCCCGGAGGAAATCAAAATCAGCTCGTGCCCAGCATTTTTCAGGTCGCTCATCACCTTGCACAGCAGCTCCACCCGCCGGATGTTCAGTTTCCCGGTGGCATGGGTCAGGGTGGAGGTGCCCAGCTTAACGGCAATCCTCATAGGTTCACGCTCCTCTCGTCTGCACCAGTATACCACAGCGGGGCGGAAATTGGAATCGACATTCCAGACAGTTTCTGCTATACTGGCAGCACATTTTCAGTTTGTTTGCGTCATATCCAGCAGAAAGGGGGGATGTGCCGTGGAGGACACCCAGATTATCGACCTGTACTGGCAGCGGGATGAGGAGGCTATCCGGGCCACAGACGGGAAATACGGGCCGTTCTGCCACCGCCTGGCCATGAACATCCTGCACAGCTTCCAGGACAGCGAGGAGTGCGTCAGCGACACCTACGGACGCTGTTGGGACACCATGCCGCCCCAGCGGCCCCGCAGCCTACAGGCCTACCTGGGGACCATTGTCCGCAACCTCTCCATCAGCCGCTACCGCAGCGCCCACGCGCAGAAGCGTTTCGGCGGGATGGAGGTGCTGCTCAGTGAGCTGGAGGGCTGCGTGCCCGCGCCGGAGAGCGTCCAGCGCACGGTGGAGGCAGGGGAGCTCAGCGAACTCATCAGCCGCTGGCTGGAGGGGCTGGGTGCGGAGGACCGGGCGCTGTTTATCCGGCGCTACTGGAACGGCGACGCAGTGAAAACACTGGCAGGGGAACTGGGGGTGCGCCCCAACGCCCTGACCAAGCGGCTGCTGCGGCTGCGGGAAGCCCTGCGGCTGGCGCTGGAAAGGGAGGGGGTCACAGTATGAGCCAAAAAGCGGAAATCTTATTTGATGCCATCACGGGCATACGGGCGGAGCTGGTGGAGGAGGCCCAGCGCTACACCTTCCGCCGCCGCGCCTACCGGAGGCGGTACGGGGCCCTGGCCGCCTGCCTGGTTCTGGCGGCCCTGGTGGGGTTCTACAGCCTGGCCCTCTTTGGCGGCGGCACGGGGGACAGCGGCGCGCCCAGCGGCGACACAAATGACGCCGCCATGCCGCCCGCGTCCGCTGCGCCTGCGGATACCCCGGAGCTGGACAGCGCATCCGCGCCGGAGTATGCCGGGGAGGCGCTGCCGTTTCTCGCCCGGGTGCTGGCGGTGAGTGAGGATTGGATACTGGCGGTCCCCCTGCCCGGGGAGGCGTTCTCGGCCCGGGGGCCCATCCGGGTGCGCACGGAGGAGGCAGCGGAGCTGCCGGAGCTCCATCCGGGCGACCTGATCCGCATCTCATATCTTGGCGACCTCCAGGACAGCTATCCCCCGGGCCTCCGCGCCACAGGGGTGGAGCGGGTGATGGAGGAAGAGGAGCCGGCCGCCTGACGGCCTACCGCCAGCGCACGGTTACAATGGTCCCCTGGCCCTCCTGGCTCTCCAGCTCCGGGGAGGCATTGTGGTAGGCGGCGGCGTGCTTGACAATGGAGAGGCCCAGGCCTGTGCCGC
The DNA here is from genome assembly GCA_910583885.1 of uncultured Oscillospiraceae bacterium. Lineage (GTDB taxonomy): Bacteria > Bacillota > Clostridia > Oscillospirales > Oscillospiraceae > Pelethomonas. The sequence goes on from CAJUAC010000052.1 coordinate 11,940, forward strand.
CAACCTCCTTGGAGTGGCTCTTGTCCACCCGGTAGAAGCGCTCGAACACCCGCTGCTGGTGGGCGGGAGGGATGCCGATGCCCGTGTCCCGGACCGCCAGGCGGGCCTTGCCCCCCTCCGTGTCCACAGTGACGGTGACAGACCCGCCGGGGCGGTTGTACTTGATGGCGTTGTCCACCAGGTTGCCGATCATCTCCTCCAGCACAGCCCGCACGCCCTCCACCACCACCGGTACGCCCTCCAGGTGCAGGGAGACCTGCCCCCGGGCGGCGGAGGCGGACATCCGGTCCAGCACCTCCCGGGAGAGCTGGCAGAGATCCACCGCCTGCCGGTCCATGGGCGCGGCGTTCTCATCCAGGCGGCTGAGGTGGATGATATCCTCCACCAGGGAGATCAGCCGCTGGGCCTCCCGGTAGATGTCGGCGGCAAACTCCGGCACGGTCTCCTGGGGGACCATGCCGTCCTTCATCAGCTCGGCAAAACCGGAGATGGAGGTCAGGGGCGTTTTCAGCTCATGGGAGACGTTGGCGGTGAACTCCCGGCGCAGGGACTCCCGCTTCTCCCGCTCGGTCACGTCCAGCAGGGCCACTACCGCCCCGGCGGGCCCGCCCTCGTGGAGGATGGGGCTGGCTAACAGCTGGCAGCACGTGCCCTCCCTCTCCAGCAGGGCCTCGCTGTGCCGCCCGGCCAGGGCCTCCACCACCACCCGGCGGAAGGGTTCCGCCTGGCCCAGCAGCAGCACGCTCTCCCCCGCGCAGGGCTCCGACGCCCCCAGCAGCCGCAGGGCGCTGGCGTTGCAGGAGAGGAGGTTTGTGCGCCGGTCGATGAGCAGGAACCCCTCGCTCATGTTCTCCGTGATGGCGGTAAATTCCTCGTGGCGCTGGCGCAGCTCGTCCGTCTGGGAACGGATGGTCGCCTGCTGCCGGCGCAGGTAGTCCAGGAGGGGGAACAGCTCCCCATAGCGCACGCAGGACTCCGGCATGGACGGATCCAGCTCCCGGATGGGCTGGGTAATCCTCCGGGCCAGGCGGCGGGCGGCCAGGGCAATCAGCAGCGCGGCGGCCAGCAGCAGGGGAACCGCCGCCCCGTCCCACCGTGAGGAAAGCGCCCCCACCCCCAGCGCCGCCAGCCCCACCAGGAAAATGGCGCGGGAGATGTTCCCGGTCATGGCATGTCCTCCATCTTGTAGCCGATGCCCCGCACGGTCTGGATCAGGTTCCCCGCCTCCCCCAGCTTCTGGCGCAGGGTACGCACATGCACATCCACTGTGCGGCTGGCCCCGTCAAAGTCGTAGCCCCACACAGTATTGAGGAGCTGATCCCGGGTGAGCACCGTGCCCCGGCGCTCCAGCAGCAGGTGCAGCAGCTGGAACTCCTTGCGCGTCAGGGCCACGTCCTCCCCGTCCACCTGGGCCGTGTGCCGGTCCGGATCCACTGCAACCGGGCCCAGCCGCAGGGCTGGGCCCTCCTCGTCCCCCACCCGGCGCAGGGCGGAGCGTACCCGGGCCATCAGCTCCATCATGCCAAAGGGCTTGGACACGTAGTCATCCGCCCCGGCGTCCAGGCCCACCACCTTATCGAACTCGCTGCCCTTGGCGGTGAGCAGGATCACCTGGACGCGGCGGGTGCGCCGGTCTGCGCGCAGCCGCTTGAGGATGGAGATGCCGTCCTCCTCGGGCAGCATGATGTCCAGCAGCACTACCTGGGGCGCCCGCTGGGCCACGGCCTCCCAGAACGCACTGGGGTGGGCGAAGCCCTCCGCCTCCAGCCCCGCGCTGGTCAGTGAATACAGCACCAGCTTGCGGATGCTGTTGTCGTCCTCTACACAATAAATCATCACAGCAGAACCTCTCTTTGGTAGTCATTTTTTATGTATAAAAGAAAATGAATCCGGGTTCTCACCAGGCGCGCCCCTTGGCCGGCGTGCCTTTATTTTATCACAGCACCGGCGGCATGGAAATCCTTTTTTCACTGCCATCAGCCGAATTGCCCGGTCAGATAGCCCTCCGTGCGTTTATCCCGGGGCATAGAAAACAGCCGCTCCGTCCGGCCTGCCTCCACCAGCTCGCCGCCGAGGAAAAAGGCGGTCCGGCCGGATACCCGGGCCGCCTGCTGCATATTGTGTGTCACCATGACAATGGTGTACTGCCCTTGCAGGGAGGCGATCAGCTCCTCTACCCGGGCGGTGGAGATGGGGTCCAGGGCACTGGTGGCCTCGTCCAGCAGCAGCACCTCCGGCTCCACCGCCAGCGCCCTGGCAATGCACAGCCGCTGCTGCTGCCCCCCGGAGAGGCCCAGGGCGCTCCGTTTCAGCCGATCCTTCACCTCGTCCCAGATGGCCGCGGCCCGCAGGGCCTGCTCCACCACCCCGTCCAGCCGTTCCCGGCCCCGCACGCCGTGGGTCCGCGGGCCGTAGGCCACATTGTCGTAGATGGACATGGGGAAGGGGTTGGGCCGCTGGAACACCATGCCGATCCGGCGGCGCAGGTCGATGACATCCTGATCGGGGCTGTAGATCTCCCTGCCGTGGAAGGCCAGGGAGCCCTTGGCCCGCGCCCCCGCAACCAGGTCGTTCATCCGGTTGATCGCCCGCAGGAAGGTGGTCTTCCCGCACCCGGAGGGACCGATAAGGGCCGTCACCTGGTTGGCCGGAATATCCAGGGAGATGTGCCGGAGGGCCTGGGTATGGCCGTAGTAGAAATCCAGCTCCCGGGCAGAGAGGATGATGCGCTCAGCCATGGCCGCCCCCCTTCCGGCGGGTGGCCCGCCGCCCAATGAGGAGCGCCGCCAGATTCAGCAGTGCCGCCAAGACCAGCAGGACGGTGGCAACGGAGAAAGCGGCGGCAAAATCAGAGCGCTCCTTGGCGTAGACATACAGGGCCACTGAGAGGGTCGCGCCGGAGGCGCGCATGAGGCCCTGGATGGTGCCAAAATCCTGCATAGCGGTGGAGAGGCCCGCCGTATACATGAGCACCGCGCTCTCCCCCACCACCCGCCCAACCGCCAGGATACAGCCGGTGATCATGCCGTCCAGGGAGGAGGGCAGCACCACCGTGCGGATCGTGCGCCACTGTCCCGCCCCCAGCCCCAACGCCCCCTCCCGGTAGGAGCGGGGGACGGATTTCAGGCTCTCCTGGGTAGTGCGGATGACAGTGGGCAGCGTCATGACAGCCAGGGTGAGGGAGCCCGCCAGCAGGGTCCGCTGCAAGCCCAGAGCGGTGCAGAAAACCATCACCCCCACCATGGCATAGAGGATGGAGGGGATGCCCGCCAGGGTCTCGGCGGCAAAGGCCATCGCCCCGGCCAGGCGGCGGTTTTGGGCGTACTCCGTCAAATAGATAGCCGCGCCCACGCCTACCGGCACGACAATTGCCAAGGAGACTGCGATCACGTACAGCGTGTTCAGGATGCTGGGCAGGATCCCCACTGTCCCCTCCAGGACGCTGTCCCGGCCTGTCAGCAGCTCCAGGCTGACGCCGGGTGCGCCCCGGAAAAAAATATAGCCGGCAACCAGCAGCAGCAGTGCGCAGGTGGCGGCAGCGCTGAGCCAGAGCAGCAGCCGGGCCAACACGTTGCGGAGGAGGCGGCCCGGCGGGAGGGCGGCGCGCATCATCCCCCCTCCTTTCCCCGTTTGAGCGCCAAGCTCAGCAGGACATTGACCAGCAGCACAAACAGGAGCAGTACCAGGCCGATGGAGAGCAGCGCCTGCTGCTGGAGGGAACCGGCGGGGGCGTAGGCCAGCTCCATGGCAATACCGGTGGTGAGAAAGCGCACGCTGCCCAGGAGGGAGGGCATGTTGGCCACATTCCCCGCCACCATGAGGATGGCCATGGCCTCTCCGATGGCCCGGCCTACCCCCAGCGCCACAGCCGCTGCCACGCCGCTGCTGGCCGCCGGGGCGGTCACGCGGAAATAGGTCTCCACCGGCGTGGCCCCCAGGGCCAGGCTGGCCTCCTCCATCTCCCGGGGCACCGCCTCCAGGGCGGCCTCCGACACGGAGATGACTGTGGGCAAAATCATAACTGCCAGCATGAGGATGGCCGCCAGCAGGCTGTCCCCGGCGGGCAGGTCCAGCCGTTCCCGCAGCAGCGGCAATAAGACACACATCCCCACCAGCCCGTATACCACCGACGGAATCCCTGCCAGCACCCCTACCGCAGGGCGCACCAGCCGTGCCAGCCACGGCGGGGCCGCCTTTGCCAGGAACAGGGCAGTCAGGAACCCCAGCGGCACACCGGCGGCCGTAGCCCCGGCCGCACCATAGACGGTGGTGAGCAGCAGCGGCAGGATGCCGAACCGGGGGTCCTCCGGATTGGCGGCGTCCCAGGTGTCCCCCAGCAGGAAGCCCGCCACCCCCACCCGCCGGATGGCCGGCAGGCCGGAAAATACCAGGTATCCTGTGATGAGCAGCACAAAGGCCACCGCCGTCAGGCCGCAGACCAAAAAGAGCGTTTTCATAGCGTATTCGCCGGGCCGCCTGGTCATGTAATCAACACCTTTTATTGGGTAATCATCCTTTTTTCTTGAAAGAAAAAGGATCAAAAAGAACTTTGTTCATGGAAGCTTTGTGTTATTTTTTCAAAAGGAAAACAGGGACACTGCCCCTGCTTTCCCGATCACCTCCGCCGCACTGGCGCTGCGGGCATAATCCAGGAAGGACTGGGCCGCCGGGGAGAGGGACGCGCCCGCCCCCGTCACCAGGAGGAAGGGGCGGCTGATCCGGTAGCTGCCGTCCCGAACCGAGGCGGCAGTGCATGTTACGCCGTCGATCTCCAGGGCGGCAACACTCTCATTAAGCGCGGCCAGGGAGGCATAGCCGATGGCATTGGGGTTGGCGGCGACATTGCCCACCACGTCGCCGGTGGAGCTGTACTCGTTGGTATAGACGCATCGGCCCGCTGCGCCGATGGCCGCCTCGAAGGCCTCCCGGGTACCGGAGCCCGCCTCCCGGCCGCAGGCCGCCACCGGGGCGTCTGGGCCGCCCAGGCTGGACCAGTTGGTCATTTCCCCGGAAAAGAGCCGGGCCAGCTCGGATCCGGTCAGGCCGGTGACGGGGTTGGACGGATGGACGATCACCGCTACGCCGTCCAGGGCAATCAGATGGCCCTGGGCCCCCCGGGCCACCTCGGCGTCCCGCAGGGCCCGGCTGGACAGGCCGATGTCACACCGGCCGTCGATAGCCGCCTCAATACCAGCCCCGGAGCCCGTGCCGGAGCAGTTGACCGTTACATCCGGCTCCCACCCCACAAAGCCCTCCCGCAGGGCCTCCGCCACCAGGGCCATGGCGGTGGAGCCCTCTATATTGACTGTCCGCCCCGGCCCGCCGCACCCCGTCAGAACCGCCAGCCCCGCCGCCAGCAAAACCACAAAAAACCGTCTCATGCTCCGCCTCCCCTGCCCGCACGGCGGGCCCTGCCTCCAGTTTATCGCGGGGGGATGTTGTCCTATGCCGCCTACGCGCAATTTTTCTCCTGTTGCGCTTGCACATTGGCCCGCTTTGGTGCATAATGAAACCCGATTCAACGTTTCTTTTGATTCTTTTCTTTTCAAAGAAAAGAATGGATACCGAAAGGAGTGCGTCCCTATGAACAAGAAACGCATCCGGCAGATGACCGGCAGCCTCCTGCGGCGGCTGACCACCCAGCCGGCGGCCCGCTATCTGGCCCCCCATCGGGCCATGCTGGAGGAGCTGCTGGAGGGGCAGGCCTACCTCCAGCGGTTTGTGCCGCTCTACGACGGTACACGCATCCCCTGCGGTCGCGTGCTCTCGCTGTGCCAGGCGGAGCTGGACCGCCTCAGCCCGGAGCCGGAGGAGGGCTGGATCCCCTTCTGCTACGACTTCGCCCGCAAATCCATGTTCCCGGAGCCGGAGTTCGAGCCCCGGCAGGAGGCCCACGGCGCGGGCGCCGTATTCTTCCTCTCCCTGCTCCAGGTGCTGTTCGATGCGGAGCGGGCCAAGCTCCCAGCGGATCCCCTCTGGCAACTGGAGCTGCTGGAGGAGGACGAGCTCTCCGGCAGCTCCCACGAGGACAGTTACCGCGTCTTCCTGCGCAGCCACCGGCGGGAGTACGTCTATGAGATGATGCGCCTGGGGCTGGAGGCCACGCCCTGGCGGACCCTGGAGCACATCGCGGGGGTCCACCATGTGGCCATGTGCGTGGCAAGGGATCTCAAGCAGGCCGGGGCGCCCATTGACCTGGCCCTGGTGAGCGCCAGCGCCGCAGGGCACGACATCGGCAAGTTCGGCTGCCGTCCCGGGGAGCGGGTGCCCTATCTCCACTACTACTACACAGACCTGTGGTTCCGCCGCCGCCATATGGCGGATATCGGCTATGTAGCCGCCAACCACTCGGTATGGGACCTGGAGCTGGATTACCTGTCCGTGGAATCCCTGGTGCTGATCTACGCCGACTTCCGGGTCAAGCAGGAGCGGGGCCCGGACGGCCGGGAGATCACCAAAATCTCCACTTTGGCGGAGGCCTTCGACGTGATCCTGGCCAAGCTGGACAATGTGACCGAGGCCAAGCGCACCCGGTACACCTTCGTCTACGCCAAGCTGCGGGATTTTGAGCGCTGGATGGTCAGCCTGGGGGTGGACACCACCCTGGGCGGGGCCTACACCGGGCCCGCCAAACGCAAGGACATCGCCCTGATGGACCAGGGGGAGGCCGTGGAGGCCCTGCGCCTGGCGGGCGTGGAGCACAATGCGGCCCTGATGGCCCGCCTGACCGGCCAGCGGAGCTTTGCCAACCTGCTGGAGCTGGCCCGGGGCGAGACGGACTGGCGGCGGCTGCGGGCCTACCTGGGCGTGTTCGAGTCCTACTCCGTCTACCTGAGCATCCCCCAGAAGGTCCAGACCCTGGCCTTCCTCTATGAGCTGCTGATGCACCGGGAGGGGGATATCCGCCGGCAGGCCGCCGCCCTCATGGGGGAGATCATCGCCCGCTTCCACGCCGGGTACGCCAAGGAGCAGCCCGCCGGCTGCACCCCGGATCCCAGGGCTGTCACAGACCTGGACCAGTTCCGGCTGTACCTGGATAAAATCGTCAACCCGGACCGCAAGCTGATGCCCCAGCACTGCCGCTGGATCCGCTTCACGCTGAAAATGGTGGTCAACTCCCTTCTGGGGAAGTGCGCGCCGGAGCGGCGGGGGGAATTCCTGACAGCCTTCCTGCGCTGCTACCGCAAACCGGAAAAGCTCTCCGACGAGGCCGCCTTCCAGCTGCTGGAGACGGCCACAGCCCTGCCGGTGGAGGTGCTGGAGGACCGGCAGCGCTATGGCCTGCTCTCCTTTGCCCAGGCCATGGCTGGGCGGGCAGACATGACGGTGCGGGCGGCGGCTATCCTGCTGCTGGGCTATCTCCGCCCGGCCATCGCCACCCAGGACATCATCCTCCACGCCCTGCGGGAGGTGGACTGCACCGGCTGCACGTCACTGGGCCTGCTGCGGGAGTCGGCGGTGGCAGAGGTGACTGGCGCCTCCCAGGCCCCGGCGCTGGACGAGGAGGCTGTGTCGGAGATCTTCCTGGACAACCTGAAAACCGCTACCCCCTGGATTATCAAGGAGGTCAACATCCGCCTGCTCACCGCCTCCGCCCAGAGCGGCGGCGGCCGGCTGCTCCACATCGCCACCCACCTGACCAACCTGGTGAAGGTGAGCGACCAGGTGACGGTCCGCCACGCCGCCGGAAATGCGCTGCTGTCCATCGCCCCTCTGCTGACGGCCCAGGAGCGCAACGAGGTGGCCGTGGAGCTGGAGCGGGGCCTGGAGATCGGGCAGCAGGAGTTTTCCAAGTATATCCCCGGCTATCTGGGCCGGTTCTGCCTGTGGCTGCCGCCCAGCCAGCTGGAGGAGATGCTGGAGGAGCTGGGGGAGGAGCTGTGCTCCTCCAACGGCCGGGTTGCTGCCGCCGCGCTGGATACGGTGGGCGTGATCTACGAGGAGTACGATACCTACCGCTCCCGCTTCCCGGAGCAGGACACAGCCTACCGCCGCCGCCGGGAGCGGCTGCTGGGGATGCTGCTCAAGGGCCTGGCGGGCTTCCGGGCGGAGGTGCGCCAGGAGGCGCTGTTTGTTTTGGGCCGCCACGTGTTTGGCTCGGAGACCCTGGGCCGCCACGAGAAGCGGCGTGCTTTCCTGCTGACGCTGAAAAAGCTCCTGGCCCTCATCGGGGAGGACCAGGGCTCAGAGCTGACCTTCTACTACCGGGCCGCTATGCTGGGGCGGGTCTACCGCTTCCTCACCGAGCAGGAGATCCTCCACGGCGGCTTCCACTTCGACCCGCCCCGGCCTGTGGCCTTCTTCCCCGGCACCTTCGACCCCTTCACCCTCTCCCACAAGGGCATCGTCC
>CAJUAC010000053.1 GCA_910583885.1 uncultured Oscillospiraceae bacterium
GGCTGCTGTACGGAAACTGATTGATGGTATTTCGCAAAAATAAAGAGCCCCGGATTTCTCCGGGGCTGGGGCGATTACTTCATCAACTTTTCGAGGATGATTGCGCGGGTAAGAAGCTTGCGCAGGAACTTTTCGTTCTGGTTCCGCTCAAGGATACGCTGGATTTCTTCAGTAAGATTCTTATAAGTACTATGCGCTCCGTCTTTCTGATTACGAGCCATCACGTTCTCCTTCCCACCCTGGCGCCAAGGCTATGTATTTGCGCATGAGAAATTATAACACCGTTTCCTGTCATTTCCAGTCGAAAGGGCGTGGAAAATGCAATTTTAGGAAATAAGAAAACCGCCCCCGGTGTTGGCGCACCGAGAGCGGCAAGTGAAACAATACCGGGACAGGCCCGATAATCGCTCCGTACAAAGTGATTATACCACCTGTCCTTGGTTCTTTGCAACCATTTTTGAAAGGACAGGTGATTTTTTATGAAGAAAGTACAGGTTTGTCCGCCTCCGGTACGCCGTGCCGCGCTGTATATCCGGGTCTCCACTGAAGAGCAGGCGAAGCAGGGCTACTCCATCCCCGCCCAGCGGGAGGATCTGGAGGGATACGCCCGCCGGAACGGCTTGGCAGTGGCGGGGGTATTCATAGACGAGGGCAAGAGCGCCCGGAAACGGTACACGGCCCGCCCCGCGTTCATGCAGATGCTGGAGCTGGTCAAGGCCGGGGAGATCGACGTGATCCTGTTCATTAAACTGGACCGCTGGTTTCGGAGCATCGCGGACTACTACGAGGTGCAGAAGATCCTGGACGCTCATAACGTGGCATGGAAGACAACGCAGGAGGATTACGACACTGAGACGACAAATGGTCGTATGTACATCAACATCCGCCTGACCATCGCCCAGGACGAGGCTGACCGTACCAGCGACCGCATCAAGTTTGTGTTCGAGAACAAGGTGACCCACGGCGAAGCGATTTTTGGTAACCCGCCTCTGGGCCTAAAGGTTGCGGACAAGCATATCGTCCCGGACCCGGAGACGGCCCCCATTGTGCGGGAACTGTTCCGCCATTACGAAGCCCACCGCAGCATCAGCCGCGCTGTGCGGGAGGTGGGGGATCAGTTTGGCCGCGTCCTGTGGCTGGACGGCACCCGCCGGATGCTCGCCAATCCGCTCTATAAGGGCTTGTACCGGGACAATCCGGCATACTGTGAGCCGCTGATCCCGCCGGAGGAATTTGACCGCGTGCAGGAGCTTCTGAAGGAACGCTCCATCCGCCACAACCAGACCGGGCGCGTCTACCTGTTTTCTGGCTTGCTGATCTGTACAGAGTGCGGGCGAAAGATGGCAGGCCGCTACGCGATCACAAAGCGGAAAGAGCATAATTGGGAGTATCATCTTTACCGTTGCCCCACGGCGATGCAGTACCACCGCTGTCCGCATCGTAAAGAGGTCAACGAGGCGAAGCTGGAGGAATGGCTGCTGAAACACATACGCTCGGAGCTGGACGAATATCAGATACAATGGGAAGTTGCGTGCGCAAGTACGCCGACAGCCCCCAAGGTAGACCGGGCGGCAATTCTGCGCAAGCTGGAAAAGCTGAAACAGCTGTACATAAACGATTATATCAGTCTGGAAGAATATCAGACGGACTACCAAAGGTACTCTGAGAAATTGAAAGAGGAACCTGCCGAACGGACGCGTCCAGACTTTGAACGGCTGCACACATATCTCAACCAGGATTTCCAAACGGTCTACTCTGATATGACGCTGTTCCAGCGCCGTGACTTTTGGCACAATATTGTTAAGGAAATCCGGCTAAATGAAGAAAATTCACCACAAATTATTTTTTGTGATTGACTGTACTAATTTAATGAATCCTACCCACGCCATCTGGTCCCTGGCTTTCAGCTGCTCCGTGGCCCCCGCTGCTTTCGCCAGCTGGGGCATCATGCTCTCCAACCGGCTGTTGGCCGTATCCTCGATCTCCAGCAGGTGATTGTACAGGTTCCCGCTGAGGGACAGGCAGTTGAACAGGCCCGGACGGTGCTCCTTCAAGTACCGCAGGCGCATCCTCCCGTACTTGCCCAGGTCCCTCTCCGGCTGCTCCGGCAGGCCCAGATTGGGAAACAGGTAATCCCCCGCTTGGGTGTAGGTTAAGCTCCTGGTCATGGCTGACGCTCCTTTCCGCGATTTTCTCGCGCTCATATCGCTTGATGGTGACTTCAATCTGCCGCAGCACCTGTTCACTGGACCGGCTTACCGCCGTACCCAGCTCGACAATGGCGTCCCTGGTGTTGAAATCAAAGACGCTCAGGAAATCCTCATGCCGGAGGTGTTCATCCGGGTCCAGACCACAGCGGGACAGCAGGGTATAGGTGATGCTGACAGCGGCGGCGCTGCGGAATGCCGCGCCGGTGTTAAACGTATCATACCCCTCCAGGAACGAGCCGTCAACGATACGGAGGATATCCGTTTGATGGCTGTCCCAATATTCCTTTGCCAGCCGGGATGCGATGTTTTCCAGCTGCGCCGGGAGACCATCCCTGCCGGAGACCTCAAAGCGGCCCTCCAGCGCCGCACCCACCACCTCGCCATGCTCTGGCCGGTACTGCCAGAGGTTGGGATTCAGGCCGTTGTCCATACGGCCCGTGTCAGATACATCAAACACATATCGCAGTACCGGCCTGCCTTGGCTGGTGTCGATCAGGGCGATGCCCTTTGACCCGCGCCGGATATACCGCCGCATCCTCTGATTCCAGAAATCCCACTCCGCGCAGGCGGTGGCCTCGGGCCGCTGGGCATAGATCATCAGCTGCTCCGGGAAAGGATATTTATAGAGCCGCGCCGCTGTTGTCAAAAACGCTGTCCACGCCTGATAGTTGCCCGTAACCTGCCGGGCAGTATCATTTGCCAGCTGGAGAGCTGCCTGGAGTTTATTCGTCATAGGCGAAATCTTCCGGATTGAAATCGGGGGTGAGATCGAGGGCGGCATACTGTTCATCGCTCATGGCCCTCAGCTTATCAAGGGCGCTGTCGGTCAGTTCTTGCAGTTCTGCCTCGTCCGGCTCCAGATAGCCCCGCATATCCTCCAGGGCAGCAATCAGGCCCTCTCGGGTTCCGGAGCTGTTGTAAATGACAAGCAGATTCTTTTCCTCAAATGTCAGTTCATTCATCTCTCCATACTCCTTATTTCAGATTTCATACCGGCCTTGCCCGGTACAGCCAGCCTCTCCAGCACGGAGGGAGGCTGTACCCGGCGAAATGCCAGGATTTTACCACTGTTGTTCTGGATGGGCTCATACCGTTCCTGAGTCCGCAGATACATACCGTCCATGCCAGCGCCGCCTATGTACAGCCCTCTCCCGTCCTTCTCGCTCTCCAGAAGGACAGAGCCATTTTTGAGGACAAAACCGGGTTCCATCCGCTGGGACTGGCCCGGCAGTCCACAGGGCACACCGGCCTGGGCGATCTCTACCACCGGCTCCATAAGCTCTCGGTGGGAAACCGTCTGTAGCTCCCGCATCACTGTTACCTCCCTACCTCCGCGTCTTTTTTCGACGATGTTTTTTTCCGTTCCTGGGGTGGTTGGCCTTTTAGCCGTGCTACAACGGATTTTTTCTTTTCCCGATGAACGGCTTCTGCCCAATCTGTCAGGGATATAGGCTGGCCGGACCGGGCCTGCTGCTCCAGCTCCGCAACAGTGGCCTTTGGACCGTTGTTGATGATGCCGTCCAGCATATTGTCATCATCCTCTATCTGCATCTCTGCATTTTTCAGAGCATTCTCCGGCTGAATGAAATTGGGTACTCTCGCATAACCCAAGCTGTCGCAGTAATGGAAGGATACCACACCATCCTGTTTTACCGCAATGATATCGCTGACCGACATAGACGGATGCTGAAAATCGGGGGGATGTTTGTTATTGAATTTTTGCCACAGCCGTTCCATGGCGCTTGAACCCTGTCCCGCCGCCATCTCTCCCGTATAGACCAGATCATAATTCTTCCGATCAGGGGTCAGCCCCTTGGACCTCAACCAATCCATATTCATAAAGCGAAGTCCAAGCTGTTCTGCGCTGTCCTTTATCTGGTAAATGGCAAAACAGTCTCCCCGGTGTTCCAGAAAAGCCCGCTCCCGGTCCGCCTGCCGGTCCATGCGGTCTGCCACGGCCCGCTTAAAGTCCGGGCTGGCCTCCCATTCCTCCCGGGGGATGGCGAACAGCACGCCCTCCGGCTGCTCCATCAGGTCTTCCCGGTCAAAGACCATTTCCGGGCTCTCGCCGGAACGCACCATGTAGACGGTCATATCCCGATCCACCAGCTCCGCGCCCCGATCTCTGGACAGTGGCAGCAGGTCCGTCCCCGCATAGCCCAGCGCCGCCAGACTGTCCAGGGTCATGGCGCTGTCCGGCGGGGGATATTCATCCAGCGTTGTATCCCCTGTTTCCAGCGGGATGACCTGTACAGGCTCCGGGGTGGAGGGTTCTGGCCGCGCCGGTTCCTCCCGCCCTCGCAGGGGCAGGGACGTAAAACGCTCCAGTTCCTCCTGTGTAAAATATCCGGTCTCCCGCAGTTCCTCGTGTGTATAGGGAATATCGCGCAGAGAGATTGCATCAAATACTTTCTCATTGTCCGAAACATGAATGAGGGAATGATCGTTGTTGAGGTAGTGCCCGCGACTGTCGTAGTGATCGCGCCTGCCCAGGTACACCTTGTCATCCGCGCCCACCAGGGCATCCAGCTCCGCGCCGTCCTGGGTGGTATAGCTGCTGATCCGCGCCGCCCTGACGATGAAAAAATCGTCATATTGCAGAGAACCGTTTTGCAGCTGCTCCAGCAGATTGGCGCACACCTCCGCTGTTCCTGCAAAGAGCATCCGATCCAGCGCCAGCTCTCCCTGGGACGTTCTCTCATATGCTTCGATATAGTGCCGGTCCTCCGCCCCCTCCATCTGAGGGTTTGCGTCCATTTTGTAGACATACCCCGGCTCCGGCGCGGGGGGCGCTTCAAACTCCGGCGCTCGCACATCCCGCAGGGTGATCGTTCCGGCCTCCAGCCCTGCCATTGTGCGCTGGCACTCGTCCAGGGAGCCGGTAAAGACCGCCTCTCCGGGTATGGGCTGGCCGTCCCGCTGCGCATAGACGCGGATCATACTGTGGGATTCAGCTGTTTCCGGGCCATATACCGGCTCGATCTTCAGAATCATCGCCGCGTCCCATTGGTCACTCAATTTTTCCAGGCGGTCACGCAGGGCGGCGGTGGCTGGCATATTGGCCCTCTTTTCGGCATCCTCCAGGACATACCGGAAACTGTTAAAGTTGCCCTCGCGGATATACTTGAGAAAAATCTGTTCAAAGGCATCCCGCTTGTCAGGCGGATGGGGCGCGGGAATCAGCCCTGCCGCGTACAAGCCGTCCAGATGGGCGAAAAAGTCCGCGACATAGTTCTCTGGTGTATCCGGTTCCTCCGGCACTGGCAGCTCCGGTGTGGTGAGATCAATGCCCCGCTCCTTGCATATCTCCGCAAAATGCTTGTCAATCGTGGTAATGAGGCCATTCACGGTCTTGGTGATGGTATCCAGGCTGGCTTTCAGCTCCGGCAGGGACTTGTCCTTACTCCAGCCGGCGATGTAGCCTATGGAGTTGGCGCTGGTGTCGATGCCATAATATTGGCAGACCGCATAGGACACGCTCTCGGCCTCCACCTCCATGGTGTTTTCGTCCTTGGCCTTGGGCGGTTCCTTGTCTGTGTTCCCGGCAGCGGCGGAGAGGCGGTTCTTCTCACGGTCATGAAGGACCGCGTGGCCGATCTCATGGACAGCGGCGCACACCGTCTGCACCTGGCTCATGCCCTCCCGGATGGTAATGGTCTGTTTGGCATGGTTACAGAGGCCGTCTGTATTCTGGTCAAGAGCCCCGAAGGATATGGGCATGGGGGATGTTCGATGCAGGGCCTCCATGAACGCCTCGTACTGCTGCACATCGCCGGTCAGACCGGCGGCGAGGCTGGGGAGGGGTTTGCCCTCTGTCTGATCGGCGGAGAAAACCTTCACCGGCTTGAACAGGGGAATTTCCACAGTTTTCTCATCTATGATGATGTTCCCGTCCGGACCCAGCACCGGGGCCATGGTGTCCGGGTCCAGCCGCATTTCCTCAACCTTCCTTTTCATCGGCGTGGGTGCAATGATGGTCAGGCCCTTCTCCCCCTTCTTCACATGCCGCCCGGCCTGTTTCCATTTGTGGAAGCCGGCCACAGGTTTGGCGGCATGGGGACGCTGCATGTGAATGAGGATCGTATTATTGACGGAATAGCTGTGAAACCGGGACATTGTGCGGAGGTAGTCAAAAAACCGCTCACTCTGAAAGAGCTCCTGGATATTCTGCTCAATCCCCAAAACAATTTCCTTCACCCGTTCCCGGTTGGTTGGCTGGTCAGCCATGACAGATCAACTCCCTTCTTAATTTGTAACGGTTTAGAACCGTGTTTTTGGCGGGGTGTGGAAAAAGATGCAGGCGTTTCCGGTCCAGCGCCGGAAACGCCTGAGAGCAAAGGCTTTCCCTATGCCGAAAGCGTTACAGCCGCCCCCTGTACCGGCGCACCCGATCCCGGGTTCTGCGCCGCGCCTCCTGCCGGGCGCAGCCGTCACAGTAGGCGGCCCGGTTGCTCCGTGGGAGAAACCGGCTGCCGCAGAGGACACATCGTTTCCAGTGATGAACGCCGCCCATGATCTCCGTCCACAGTTCCCGGTCAGAGGGGAGCACGGCGGCGCGGAAATATTTGCAGATCAGGGTAGGTGTAATCATCTGAGGACATGGGCAGGTATCCCCGTCATCCAGCGGGAGGCAGTTCCCGCCGTCATAGTTGGCACACAGGCGGCGGATGAGCTTTTTGGCGCGGCGGAATTGGGCGTCACTCATACGGCACAGCGCGGGCATCACCGCTCCGCCTCCCTGGGCTTGCGGCTCCTGGCCCTGGCGGGCTTCATGGGATTGCCCCGCACATCGTAGCTGGAGACGCGGGCGGCGGGAGAAGCCCACCCCTTCATTGCCCCGCCCAGCATTGCCGCCTCCATCTGTGGGGTAATCCGCTGGCGGGCATTCAGGCTGTCCGCTTTCCGGCGGTTTGTCTGCGGATCATCTGTGGAGAAGCCGCATTTCTCATAGCCCTGTTTGCCTTTTTCAATGCGGATGATCTCTCCGGTGGTGGGCAGGATAGAAAAGCACTGGGACGGCAGCTGAGGCAGCTGCTCCGGGGCGTAGGTGTTCCCAACCCGCTCCATCAGCTTGGCAAACTGGCAGATATGATAGGCCTCCCGGCCCACGCGGGTATGGTATTCATCCAGGAAGGTGCAGGCCCGCTTCACCTTCCCGCCGTCTGAACGGGTGACAACGATGGTTCCGCCGTCGGGGATAAAAAACAGCGTCCTGTAACTACTGTCAATAAATCGGATCATGGTCTGGTTTTCGTCATTCATGGTTACGATCTCCTTTCAAATTCCAGACGGTAGTTGGTCTGAGCGCCGTCATCCTCCAAAATAACAGCGGCATCGTAGGTCCTGCCGGTTTTCTCGGAGAAACAGCCGGTAAGCCGCGCCTGCCCGTCCTTCAGCAGCGCGGCGGCAACAGATTTTGTCAGGGATTTCTTTTTTGCAGAGAAGAATTTACTGTCTTTCCAGAGTGCAAAGCGGCAGTCCCGGTTGTCACAGAAAAAGCCCTTTTTCCTCTCAGTAACAGCGCGTCCGCAGCGAGGGCAGGGGCCGACAGTTTCCCGATCAGAGGGGAACAGGACCTCCCAGCCGGGGACCGGCTGATAGTCCCGAACCAGATTGCGGACCAAAGCTGCAATGCCGTCCATGAAGTCCTCCGGGGTAAGCGTCCCACGCTCTACCTCCCCCAGCCGCTGCTCCCATTCGGCGGTCAGCAGGGGTGATTGCAGGGCCTCCGGCAGAACGGTGATGAGGGAGCTGCCCGCCTGGGTGGGCAGAAGATTGGTGATCTTCTTTGCCTTTTTCCGCTCCACCAGCCCGGAGGCCACCAGTTTTTCCAGAATCCCGGCGCGGGTGGCGGGAGTTCCGATGCCCCACCGTTCAGTGTTCTCCGGCATATCCTCCGCCCCGGCGGTCTCCATGCTGCTTAATATCGTATCCTCCGTGAAGTGCCTGGGCGGGGACGTTTTGCCGGTCTTTACCCGGACCGCCTCCACCGGCAGCGTCATCCCTTCCGAAAGTCCGTCCGGGAGGGCCGCATCCTGGGGCAGTTCGGCATAGGCCCGCCAGCCCGTGTCCAGCAGTTCCTTCCCCTTGGCGGTAAAGCTGTGGCCGCCGCACTCTGCCACCACGACAGTCTCGGCATACCGATAGGGCGGGCAGACCGCCCGGAGCAGGCCCACGGAGACCAGCCGCAGAATCTCCCGCTCCCCCAGGGGCAGGGCTGAAATATCGGTGGTGGCCGCGCTTCTGGTGGGGACAACCGCGTGGTGATCGGAGACCTTTTTGCTGTTGCAGACCTGGGATGCCAGGATTTCCTCTGGCGCGTCCAGACCCCAGACGGCAGCGGCGGCGGAGACCAGCTCCGGAACCGCGCTTTCCATATCATCGGTCAGAAAGCGGCTGTCCGTTCGGGGATAGGTACACAGTTTCTTTTCATAGAGGGCCTGGAGGTAATCCAGGGTTTGCTGGGCGGTGTAGCCCAAGGCGCGATTGGCCTCCCGCTGTAGGGTGGTGAGATCGCAGAGGGCCGGGGCCTTTTCCGTCTTTTCCTGCCGCTCCACTGTCCGGACGGCGGCGGGACTATCCCGGCAGGCGGCGGCAATGGCGTTCGCCTCCGCCGGGTCAGACAGCCTCTCGCCAGCAGCCGTCATGCCGCCGCAGTCCAGCTCCACCGTGTAGAAAGGCACCGGCTCAAAGGCGGAAATCTCCGCCTCACGCTGGACGATCAGGGCCAGGGTGGGCGAGATCACCCGCCCGACGTGCAGTGTCCGGCCATAGAGCAGGGAGAACAGCCGGGTTGCGTTGATGCCCACCAGCCAGTCCGCCTTGGACCGGCACAGGGCCGCTTGGTGGAGGCCGTCATAGTCCCTGCCGGGCCGGAGATTGGCGAAGCCCTCCCGTATGGCCCCGTCCTCCATGCTGGAAATCCACAGCCGCTTGACAGGCTTGGTGCAGCCCGCCAGATGGTAAACTGTGCGGAAGATCAGCTCCCCCTCACGGCCTGCGTCGCAGGCATTCACCACCTCCGACACATCCTCCTGCCGCAGCAGCGTCCGCAGGAGGTCAAACTGACTGCGCTTGTCCGCCCGGATGGTAAACCGCCAGCTCTCCGGCAGGATGGGCAGGTCCTCCTGCCGCCACTTGGCGTAGTCCGGGTCATACGCAGCAGGCTCGGACAGCTCCGCCAGATGCCCGACGCACCAGGAGATCAGCCAGCCGCCGCCCTCCATGTACCCGTCCTTCCGGCCAGCTACACCCAGCGCGGCAGCAATGCTCTGTCCTACGGATGGTTTCTCTGTGACAACTAATCGGTACAAAATGTTCACACCCTTCATAATAATGGGGGCCGGTAAATCCGGCCCCCTAACATCATTGTCTCAAAAAACAAACGCAGCCTGCCTAATCGCAGACTGCGCTTGCCCTATCCTCTTAAAACTCGCTGGGAGAATATCGAATTGTCACTACGATGACTTGTTTAGCAGCTTCATCTATACGATAGATAATCGTATAGTTTTTGACGAGCATCTGCCTGTACCCACGATTGGCGTATATGCCCTTCGTGCGCTCTGGGCAGCGGTAAGGCATGTGGTCAAGAGATAGAATTTCTTTCTCTATCCGGTCCACCAGTTCCAGCGCGGTGGCCGGGACCAATAACGTCTTTGCAATATAGGAGTAAATACCATCCAAATCCCGCGCTGCACGGCTCAGGAGCTTGACGCTATATTTATCCAAAATGCTTTCTCCTTATAGCAGCCAGCGCATTACTCGCGTCAAAGAGCTGTCCGTTCTGCTCAAATTCCGCCTCAGCCTCCGAAATCGCGGTATCTATCGCAGCTGTCTCCGTCATCGCTTCATAGGTTTCAATGCTCATAATCACCAGATCGCCATATCCGTTCTTTGTTATAAACACTGGTTCAGGGCGGGCATGACAGATTTCAGAAATTTCATTGGTATTACGCAAGTCTGTGATCGGTCTAATCTGTGGCATAATCGTATCCCCCTTTCATTGTACAGTATTATATCATAATCCTGTACAATTTTACAAGAGGAAATCCATTACACATCCTCCGGCTGTTCTTCGCTATCGGATTCCAGCACTTCATCTTCCTCCGCCTCACCATAGTCGTAGTCATCCAGATCGGCGCTGCCCCTGGTATCAGGCTTCTTCTTGAAGAATTTCAGATAACAGACCGCACCGCCGCCAGTCAGGGCTGCCAGCAGCAGGACCGCTAGGACGCTGCCAATTCCGCCCGTTCTCTCCGGCTCCGGTTCTGGCTCAGGTTTGGTGACAGGCTCCGGCATGGGCTCGGGTTCCTTTCCGGCGCACTCGGTCATATTGACAGCGCAGACTGGGCAGGCTGTGTTGACCGCGCCAACAGCGCACCTTTCCCCACAGGAGCAGACCGGGGGCGCAGCTGTGCCGCTGTCCTCCACAAGGGCGGCGAGATCGGATTCATCCACCTGATTGAGGAAGTACACCTTGTACTGTTCCTCGCCCTCCCCGACAGCTACGTCGTAGTCGATTACAATGTAAAAGAGATTTCCGTCCCGTCCCTGTACGGTAATGAACTGCTTGTGCGTGTCCGCGTCATAGAGCAGATCACGGGTGTAGAAGCCGCCGCTGTCCGGCTCCGGATTTTCCGATGTGTCCGGCTTGGCAGGCGCAGCGGGAGTGGCAGGTGCAGTATCCGGAGGCGGCTCCGTGATCTGCGCCCAGGTCTCGATCACGCCGCTGTCACCGTCCACCTTGGCAAACGCGGTGACAGAGAGGGCCAGCAGGCAGACCACAGCCAGGAGAAGAATCCACAGCTTACGTGTCCGCATCATCGCCGCCCTCCTTCCTGTCCTGGGGATGGTCCGCCGCAGCCGGGGCGTTGGCCCGGATCAGCGCGGCCAGCTGGTCCGGGGTCAGACCGATGCCACGAACAAGGCCAATAATATCCAGGTTCTCCAGCTTTGTGACCTCCTGGTCAATCTCATCGTTGCGGGCAGAGAGCGTCCGGATTTTGTTATCATTTTTCGCCCGCTCCGCCCGCAGTTTCTTAATCTTGGGGTTCATAAAATGCACAGCTCCTTTCTCACGGCAGACGGCCAAATTGAAAGAAATGGTCCTGCCAGTATGGATTGTTCAAATTGGTGTAGGAGATGGGATCGCCGCAATGCAGCATCATGTGATTGCCCACGTAAATTCCGCAATGGGTCACGCCGTCCGGGTCTGGCGCCTTGTAAGTGTACTTGAAGAAAACCAGATCGCCGGGCTTGGCATTGGCTGGTGATACGGGAGTACAGATATGATACAGCCCCTGTGCCCCCAGCCGCCCCACATCCCAGCCGGAGTGATTGAGCACCCAGCTGACAAAGCCGGAGCAGTCAAAGGAGGTGGCGGGGCTGCCGCCTCCGAACACATACGGGTAGCCCAGATACTTCTCCGCCTCCTTCAGCATGGCGGCAAAGGTCTCATCCTCCAGGGCCTCCGGGGGCACATCATAGTCCATATAGTCCCCACGCCCGGACGCGTTGGGGTATTCGTCCTGTGGGAACAGATCGGGCCGGTTGCCCTGGTTGGCCATGTACCCCGCGTACAGCTGCAAGCCCGGCTCATCCAAGAGGTAGGCGGTGAGGTGGGCCAGATCAAAATTGTCCAGCGTCACCGTACAGACAGACCATGGATAGGGCTGACCATCGCTGTCATACCGGGTCTCTGTGGTCACATCCTCCGTCAGCCTGTACTGCCGGTCAAAGAACAGGCTCAGTACCGATGAAGCCTCGGCCAGCGTCCAGCCGCCGTGCTGGTAAGCGGTCAGAAGGGAGATCAGCACATAGGGGTCATGGCCGATCTCATCCAGCTCGTAGCGGTACGCATCATAGCTGTGGGTACGCTCAAAATTGTCCAGGCAGCTTCGCAGTTCATCCTCCATCGCCACATACGCGGCCTCCGCCCCCAGCATATCCGCGTCGGCAGAGGGGAACGTGGTGATGCTCAGAACCGACAGCCCGCCTTGTACCAGTGCAGTACAGGAGGACAGGACGTTGAGCAGCAGGGCCAGCGTGAAGAATATGGTGATGATAACACCCACAACACTCCTGTGCCGGATAAAAAATGCTGTGGTGCGCCTGGATTTCTCAGCAGCCCTTTTTGCGGCCCTGGCGGTACTCTCCATCGTGGCGGCGGCGCTCTGGCCGGAGCGGACAGCGGACGCGTATTGTTTACGGATGGCCCGCTTTTGCTGCCACCGGGACAGGGGGCTGCTGGCAAGCTGGGGATTGTCCTGGATGTGCTTCTGGTACAGCAGCTTTACATTTGCTTTTTCCAGCCGCCGTTCCGCCTTGGCCGCTTGGCGGTAGGGCCTCAGCTTGTGGGCGTGATAGGCGCTCTCCGCAATACGCCCTGCCGTTTCTGCGGCCAACTCCAGCTTATGGATACTCTCCAGGCCCACATTGTCCTGCTCTGCCTGCTGCACCTCCCGATGGACTGCGCCGGAAACCATGAGGCCGGGGGCCTGTTGGAGGGCATGGGACAATTTTGAGGGCGGCTTGGGCTTGTCCACTTCCGCAAAGTACAGGCGTTTTCCAGGCGCGGCAGGCCCCATATGCTGGCTGGTCATGCGCCGCCTCCGCTTTTTCTTGTCCTTGGGCAGCTTGGCCCGCGCCCTCTCCGCCTGGTCCGCCGCTTTACCGGCGCGGCGGGCGTGATGCCGCAGTTTCGGGTTCAGCTCCGCGTCTGTGAATTGGAGCCGGGGATTTTTCTTAGCCATTATCGCTCCCCCTCTCAGGGCATGTAGGGAACGCCGATGTAATCCAGCACTTTCCCGCAGCCCAGCTTATTGACGCAGAAATTATGCTGCTTGGGGTGGGTCAGCGCCATACGCTGAAAACGGTTGGGCTGCTTCTCCAGATGCAGGCCAAACATACAGAACATGCAGCCGGTGCGGTGTGCGCCCGTGGTGACAAGTTTACCGCTTTCCTCCACAATATCGCCGTAGATGGGGGAATAGGGTATCCTAGTCATTTGCAGATAGCGGAGTACATCCTGCTCCAGCCAGAAGGACATGGGCTGGGAGGTGGGCTCTTTTTTAGAAAATGCGTTGCAGCCATACTTTAGATATGTATTTTGGCGCAATACGCTCTCACAGGCCATGGTTCCGGTGATTGTCTTATTGCCAGTTTCTCGGACATATCTGTGGAACGGTTTCTTTTTCATCACATCACAGCAGCGGGCCGATATGGGAAATGGCGCTTCCAGCAGAAATCTCCATTTGATAAAACGCTGATTGAAAAAGGAATATCTCCCATTTTTATCAAGTCCTCGCATATGCTGAACTGCCCACGCGCTGCCTCTTCTGGCATAATAAAGGCGATGCGCCACCTCTTTTGAGATAATGGGATATCCATACTCCCCGATTACGTGCGTGAAGGGTATCTCCGGGCGCAGAAAAGTGACATTGGGCGTTGCCCTGGCAAAATCCCTGATTTCCGGATACTCCAGCCCCGTGTCCACAAAAACAGCGGGGACCTCCGGAAAGGCGCGGCGCACCAGATCAAGGAGCACCGTGCTGTCCTTCCCTGCGGAGTAGGAGACCGCCACCTTGCCGCCATAGTGGTAATACCACTCCAGGATTTTGGCCTGGGTCACTTGAATTTTCCGCTCCAGGGGCCACGCCTGCATGACCTTCAAATCCTCGCGGGTATACACGCTCATGCCTGTACCTCCTGGGAAGGCGAGAGGTCCGACAATTTTGTCGTCATAATGCGGTACAGCTCCGTATCCCTGGGGAATCGGTCCACAAAGGGCAGGATAACGCTGCCATAGAACAGCAGCCCCTCCCCTTCGCCGGAATGCGTAACATAAGAGAGCTGGTGGGGGCTGATATTCAGCTGCTTGGCGAGAATCTGCCGGTCCCCGGCGGCTTGGTTGAGCATGAGGATAAAGTCGCTGTTCTCAAGGATGTTCTCAATTTCCCGAGAAGCCAGCAAATCCTTGATATTTTGCGTAACACCAGTTGAAATCCCGCCCCACTTCCTGAACCGTTTCCAGATTTCCACGCTCCACGCTGCCAGCTCCCCCTTCAAGAGCAGGTGGAACTCATCCACATAATATCGGGTGGTCTTTCCTGCGGCCCGGTTGACGGTGACGCGGTTCCAAACCTGATCCTGGATAACCAGCATCCCCAGCTGTTTGAGCTGCTTGCCCAGCTCCTTTATGTCATAGCAGACAATCCGGTTGTGAATGTCCACATTGGTGCGGTGGTTGAACACATTCAGAGAGCCGGTAACATAGATTTCCAGCGCGGTGGCGATGAAGTGGGCCTCCTTTTCCTCCTGGGCCAGGAGTGTGTTGTACAGGTCCTCCAGAATGGGCATATTCTCCGGGCGGGGGTCCTCCAGGTACTGCCGGTACACCAGCCGGACACAGCGGTCAATGACCGTTTTCTCCACCGGCTGGAGGCCGTCCTTGCTGCCCACCACAATGTCGCAGAAGGAGAGCAGGAAATCCACCTTCAATGACAGCGGGTTTTCATCGTCCGAGTAGTCCAGATTGAGGTCCATGGGGTTGACGTACTGCCTGCTGGTGGGGGAAATCCTGATAACCTGACCATTCAGCCGCTGCACCAGGGGGAAATACTCCGCCTCCGGGTCCGCAATGAGGATATCGTCGTCGGAGACCAGAAAGGCGTTGAGGATTTCCCGTTTGGCGGAGAAGGACTTGCCGCTGCCGGGTGTGCCGAGGATAAGGCCGCTGGGGTTTTTCAGTTTCTTGCGGTCTACCATGATAAGGTTATTGGACAGGGCGTTGAGGCCATAGTACAGTGCGTCCCCGCTCGACTGAAAGAGCTCCATGGTGGTGAAGGGGACGAAGATTGCCACGCTGGAGGTGGTGAGGGTGCGCTGGATTTCGATCTGGTTGAGCCCCAGAGGGAGGCTGCTCATCAGCCCTTGTTCCTGCTGGAAGTCCAGCCGGACCAGCTGGCAGTTGTGCTTCTGGGCGATGCTGGATGCCTGGAAGATGTTGTTCTCCAGCTGCCGCTGGTTCTCCGCCGTGTTCACCACCAGGAATGTCACCAGGAACATCCGCTCATTCCTGCTCTGGAGGTCTTGCAGCAGCTTCTTGGCCTCCGCACCGTAGGTGGCGAGATCGGATGGGATCAGGTCCATATCATACCCTTGCCTGACCGCCTTTTTCTGCTCGTCAATTTTGGAGCGGTCCAGATCGGTAATCTTCCGCTTCACGGTCTTGATGGCGCTCACCTGATCCACTGGCTGGATATGGATATTGACAATGAGGGAGGATTCCATATCCAGGAAATCGGCCAACATGCGGTCATTGAGCTCCGGGGCCATGATCTGGACAAAGGAGGCAGCGCCAAACAGCCGCCCCACGCGGAACATCCGCCCATTCCTGAACTCGAATGAGCTGGGGGCAATAAAGTCCTTGGTGGACAGGCCGCTGGGGGCCAGCCAGTCCCAATAGAACCGGAAGGGCCGCAGATCATCCATATGGAAGATAGCGTGCAGCAGCCCCAGCCGCTCCCTGCCGTCCATGGGGGCGGCAATCACCCCCAGCCGCTTGAAGTTATTCAAAACAGCCGTCTCAATGCGCTCCAGCCGGGGCTTGGCGGTCCGGATGTTCTCCGCCTCTATGCCAAAGGTCAGGTACTTGGTTTTGGTCAGGCCGCTGCTGCCCTTGGCAAACTGGCTTTGCAGGATGCCGGTGTACTCCCGCCGTACATCGTTGAAATCGTCCTTTTGGGGCGGAATGACGATGTTGGCGGCGGCGCTGTCGTGGGGCGTGGACAGGTCCAGGCACGAAATCTGCACATGCACGGAGCTGTCAAAGAAGTTGAGGAAGTCGCTCCAGCCCTCGAAAATGGCGGCTTTGTCATCGTTCTGGCTGAGCTGGTAGTTGATATCCTGGAACTGCACGGTTTTGGTGTAATAGGTATCCGTCACCCGGCAGATGCCGTCCGGGAACATCCGCTGGTAGGGGATGCTGTCCTGGGCGGACAGCTCCCTTCTCTCGTTCCGCTTTGATCCGGCGATGACAGCCTCAATCTGTTTCCGCTCTGCGCGGGTAAGCCGTCTGTTTGGCCTTGCGGGCGCGGGCTTTTCCTGCTGCCCGTCCTTCCGTCCGAACAGGCGGCGGAGCCTGCCTGTGATTGCCGCAGACAATGCGATGCACCTCCTTGTCTAAGTGGTTCTGCCGCTCCAGGGCGGCATAAAAATTGTTGGTTTTGTAGGGCCGCTGCCGGGGCCGCAGAAAGCAGACCCGCAGGAAATTGCGCACCACCTTCTCCATGGGCTGGCCGTTCTTCTCATACATAGCCAGCAGGAAGAAGGGGAGCATGACCAGGATCATGCAAAGGGAGGCGGCGCTGCTCCCCAGCGGCCCTTTGGCGAAAAAGAAAAGCGGAACGCCGAGAAGCGCACCGCCGCTGAAACAAAGAAGCTGGCGTTTCGTCAGATTGAACGCCAGCTTACTTTTTACTTTGGATAAGTCCTTGGGGACTGGCACGTATGCCATATTACCGAGCCTCCTTTCTGGCTGGGAGATAGTCCGCAAAATGGGGTACGGTGTGGAAAATCTGCTTGCAGTTCACCCAGCGTTGCAGATGCCGGGTAATGGGCGGGGCAGTTGGCCGCTCATAGATCATGACGTAGGGGTCAAAGCCCATGGCCCGCAGGGTGTTTACCCGGTACAAGTCCTGCTGGTGGGTGCTGCCAAAATTGGTGAGCACGTACACCTTCCGTTTGCGGAAATTCTTAATCGTTGTCAGGTCCAGAAACCTTTGGAAATGGCCGGTCAGGTCCTCATTGGGGTTGTCCCAGGCGAAATGGACCGCCTTTGTCCGCACCTTGTTCAGCAGGGCCATATTGTCCGGGGTAATCAGCCGGATATCCAGGCCCTGTGTGAAGTCCACCAGGGCGCGGCTCTCTGCCAGCTGCACCAGCAGCCTTTCATGGTCCGGGCAGGCCAGCAGATTGGGGTCCAGCAGCTTGATCTCCTTCTGTCCCTTCCAAAATTCGGAGAGGTCCGCCACATGCCGGCTCCGCCGCCCCTCCTTGCCTGACACGATGCAGAACGGGCATTGACGGGGACAGCCCCGCGTCAGGAAACCGTAGGCGGTGCCGGAAAACTGTGGATAAATGCTGTAATTAGGGCAGATATGCTCCACAGCCTCCGGGAGATCGGGGCCGGGACCATAGCCAGTGCCGCCCTGTACCACCTGCTCCGCGTTGGAGATAGCAACCGTGTCCTTGGAGTATGTATCGGTGAATACCCGGCTTTTATAGACCATATCATACCGGCCCGACGGCTCCCACCACGCCACCTGATCCCCCTGTGCCTTATGATATGCGGCCAGCTTCATCAGGCATAAATTGGGGAAATGATGCGAATCAACGTCGAATAATCCTATTTTCAAGATGTTTTACCGTTCCCTCTGCGGCATTCCTGTTATGACAGGCTTTTTATCATGAACAGGTTTTGCCGCCAGCCGTTCCCTCACGGAGCGTTTATGCGCCTGCTGCTGGTCAGCAATCCGCCTGTCGGCCAGCTCCCCGGCGCATTCCTGGATAGCGTTCATGAGGCCCGTATCCATATCGCGGAACTCACGGTAAATGTCCTCCAGCGGAGACGGAGATGCCAGCAGCGCCGTCAGCTGACCGGCGCTCAGCTCATCCGGCTCTATTGTCATCAGACATATGAGAATGTTTGACTTGGCGGTGTACTCATACGTGTGCTCCAGGATTTCCTCTGGAGACTGCTGTAGCAGATGATTGTGGTATGCCTCCAGCTCGTCAGCGGCCTTCTGGTATAATTTCTCGCTCAGTTTTTCATAATCCATGCGTCTCTCCTTACTTCATATTTTTATCCAAATACTCAAATTCCAGCTGGTTTTCGCAGATTCCGCTGCATAGGTAGCCACTTTGGAACGGTGCGCTCTGGAACAGTTTCCCATCCTCAGATATGTATCCCACCCTGGGATGCAGCCAGAGCATTTCCACCTGATGCGCTTGGAACATTTGAAAACGCTCACGGCTGCTGAATATGCCCTGGAAGTTGATAAGCAGCGCAAAAGGTTTTCCGATCCTGTACAGCCTTTCCAGCACCTGGTTTTTCAGACTATATGGCGGATTGCTGATGATGTAGTCGCACTCCGGCACATCCATTTGGAAGAAGTCCTGCCCCGTCTGGATATGGCCGTAGATGACGTGAAATCCGCTATTGGAGAATACCTTCACAAAGGCGCTGTCCTTTGTATCAAAAGGGCACCATATTGTGGCCCCTGGCCGCAGCCGCCTCATAATGGGGTAAACCGCATAGGGAGGCGTGAAATATTCATCCCTTTTGCAGAATTGAAATTGTATCTGTGCCATAGTTCCCTCATCTTATAATTCCTTTTCATAGCGCAGCTTCATCTGCGCTGGATAGAGATCGACAGCAGGGCGGCGCGTTCCTGTCCACCGCTTGCCGCCAGCCAAGCCCATACACTCCCAGCCAGCAGCCCGGAGGCTGGTCCCCGGCTCCGTGTCCAGTGTATATGTGACTATCCTCTGATAGCCCAGCGCCTTTCCCGCTCGTGCCGCTGCTCCATAGAGAAAGCTGCACACATTTTTCTCCCCAGTGCTGCACAGGCGGTTGACCTCCAGTGTCAGGCCATCGTCCAGATAGCGGCTCACCGGACGGCCTACGATAGCCACACCCACCAACTGCCCTTCTCTCATACAGCCCAGGGAAAACTTGTGGCCGGTGACAGATTTATGATGCCGGTGGTGCTCTGCGACAAAGGCATTTGCGGTTTTTAGTGAAACAGGGATGAGTTTCAGCATGGCGGTATCGGTTAATGGGCCTGGAATACTGCTTTTGCGAGGCTCCCTGTCTTAAAGAGGGTGAAGCACAGCAGCACCGTATAGCCCATGCACGTCCAGATTGCCTTGCTGATATCGCCGCTGACGGCGATGCTCTGCACCAGAATCGCGTAGATTGCCACACACACCATAATAAGGAACGCCTGAAAACCCAGGGCAAACAGGGATTTCAAGTAGTTCTGCCCCATGCCTCCGAACTCCTTCCCCAGCATGGCCGCCATGGGGATGGGCGCAACGCTGGTCACTAAATACACCTCTATCATCCGCCCATAGGTGATGATAAAAATACAGATGGTCAGCGCCCACATGGTTATGCCGATGAACATGGACTGGAACCACAGCCCCAGCAGCGGCCCCAGCTCCATAGCCCGCAGCTGGGCCTCCATATCCGGAATGACTGCGGTAAGATCAATGCTGGCATCGCCCGTGATTACCCCGGCGCTCCGGCTTACCACCTCCTGGGCTGCATCAAACGCGCCCATAACGATATTCCACGTATTGGAGACAATCAGGATGGCGCAGGCAGTCTTGAAAATCCAGCGAAAGAACATCCAGCTGTCTACGTCGTGGAGGCTGTTGCGTTCCGTGACCATCTGAATAAGCTCCAGCGTCATGATAAAAGCCAGCATCACGCCTGCAATGGGCAGAATAACCGTTTCAGACAGGCTATGCACCATATTGAAAATGCTGCCGTTCCACGCCTGGGGCGTTGCCCCCACCTGACCGGCAATATCACCGATTTTCTCATTCACACCATCGAACATCCCGGACAGATTACTCAGGATGCCGCTGACCAGCACATCCCGGAGCCAATCGGTGATGCTTGCCCACAAAAAATCCATAAGGGCTCAATCCTCCTTTCTTGGCCCCTCCCGCCAGAGACGGAAGGGGCCGGGATTGTCACGGGGTACGATCATCCAAACAGGGTAGACAGCAGCGGGACCAGCAGCGTACCTACCAGGGCCATGCCGCCTCCGGCCATAAGCTGTTTCATTCCAAAATTGGTGAAACAGCCCACGGCTGGCGGCGGCATGGCCC
>CAJUAC010000054.1 GCA_910583885.1 uncultured Oscillospiraceae bacterium
TGTACACCTTCGGCCCCACCTTCCGGGCGGAGAACTCCAACACCCAGCGCCACGCTGCCGAGTTCTGGATGATCGAGCCGGAGATGGCGTTCTGCGACCTCCAGGGCGACATGGCGGTGGCAGAGGCCATGATTAAGCACATCATCCGCACTGTCATGGAGAAATGCCCCCAGGAGATGGCCTTTTTCAACAGCTTTGTGGATAAGGGCCTGATTGAGCGGCTGGAGCATGTGGCCTCCTCCGACTTCGGCCGTGTGACCTATACCGAGGCTGTGGAAATCCTCAAGAAGAACAACGACAAGTTCGATTATAAGGTGGAGTGGGGCTGCGACCTCCAGACCGAGCATGAGCGTTACCTCACCGAGCAGGTCTTCCAGCGCCCCGTGTTCGTCACCGACTACCCCAAGGAGATCAAGGCTTTCTACATGCGCCTGAACGACGACGGCAGGACCGTGGCCGCCACCGACTGCTTGGTGCCCGGCATCGGGGAGATCATCGGCGGCAGCCAGCGCGAGGAGCGCCTGGAGCTGCTGGAGGCGCGCATCAAGGAGCTGGGCATGAACCCCGAGGACTACTGGTGGTACTGCGACCTGCGGCGCTACGGCTCCTGCCGCCACGCCGGGTTCGGCCTGGGCTTTGAGCGGATGGTCATGTACCTGACCGGCATCAGCAACATCCGGGACGTGCTGCCCCACCCGCGCACAGTGGGGACGGCGGAGTTCTAAGCGATGGCCAGCGATTACTACAAGCCTTGCAGGGAGCTGGATACCTGCAACGAGCTGATTGAAAAATATTGGAAGACCCAGCAGTACGAAAAATGCTTCTCCGGCCACCTCTCCCTGGCAGAGCACGGGTATCCGCTGGCCGAGTGCCAGGTGGGATACTTCTATATGGAGGGCTGCGGCGTGGAGAAGGACCTGGAAAAGGCCCTCTACTGGACCGAGCGTGCGGCCCGCCACGGCGACTGGGACGGGCAGTGCAACCTGGCCTGGTTCTATGAGACCGGCACCGGCGTCCAGCCCGACCTGGAAAAGGCGAAGCACTGGTATCAGCAGGCGGCCCTGCAAGGGCATGATATTGCCCACAAAAAATGCGTGGAGCTGGGCATCCCCCTGTACTAAGGAAAAGAAGCGAGGACATCCACATGAAAACACCCTTTGTGACCAAGCGGCAGCTCGACGCAATCACCGCCCAATACCCCACCCCCTTCCACCTCTACGACGAGCGGGGCCTCCGGGCCAACGCCCGCGCCCTGTACAAGGCCTTTGCCTGGAACCCGGGCTTCAAGGAGTATTTCGCCGTGAAGGCAACCCCCACCCCCGCCCTGCTGAAGCTGCTGAAGGAGGAGGGCTGCGGGGCCGACTGCTCCAGCCTGACGGAGCTGATGCTGGCGGAGAAGTGCGGTTTCCGGGGGGAGGAGATCATGTTTTCCTCCAACAACACCCTGGCGGAGGAGTACCAGTTCGCCAGCCGCCTGGGGGCGGTGATCAACCTGGACGACCTCACCCACGTGGAATTTTTGGAGCAGTCCATCGGCCAGATCCCGGAGACCGTATTCTGCCGCTACAACCCCGGCGGCGTGTTCACCCTGGGGGAGAGCGAGGAGGGGTTCCAGGTGATGGACACCCCCAGCGACGCCAAGTACGGCATGACCCGTCCCCAGATCGCCCAAGCCTTCCGGATGCTGAAGGCCAAGGGGGCCAAACGGTTCGGTATCCACGCCTTTCTGGCCTCCAACACCATCTCCAACGAGTACTATCCCGAGCTGGCCGCGATCCTCTTCCGCCTGGCGGTGGAGCTGAAGGAGGAGACCGGCTGCCAGATCCAGTATATCAACCTCTCCGGCGGCATCGGCATCCCCTACCTCCCGGAGCAGGAGGCCAACGACATCGCCGTCATCGGTGAGGGCGTGCGCCGGAAGTTTGAGGAGATCCTGGTTCCGGCCGGTATGGGGGACGTGCAGCTGCTCAGTGAGCTGGGCCGGTTTATGACCGGGCCCTACGGCTGCCTCGTGACCCGTGTGCTCCACTTCAAGCACATCTACAAGGAGTATGTAGGGGTGGACGCCTGCGCGGCGGACCTGATGCGCCCGGCGGTCTATGGGGCGTACCACCACATCACGGTGGCGGGCAAGGAGGACTCCCCCTGCATCCAACAGTACGATGTCACCGGCTCCCTGTGCGAGAACTGCGACAAGTTCGCCGTGGACAGGATGCTTCCGGAGATCGAGCGGGGCGACCTGCTGGTCATCCACGACACCGGGGCCCACGGCCACGCCATGGGGTATAACTATAACGGCAAGCTCCGCTCCGCCGAGCTGCTGCTGCGGGAGGACGGGAGCGTCCAGCTCATCCGCCGGGCGGAGACGCCGGAGGATTACTTCGCAACGGCGGTCTGGTAATCCGGGAATCATCCTTTTTTGAAAGAAAAAGAAGCAAAAAACGGGTAAGGCCCGGCACGCAAACGCGTGCCGGGCCTGTTTCTGCTGTCCGGATCAGTCTAAATAGCTGCCGTCGAAGCCGTAGGGGAGGAGTTCCTTGAGCGTCAGCTCCAGGGTCTCGCCCTTGTTGTTGACTAAGATGACCTCCAGCTCCGGGGCGAACTCCTGGAGCACCTGGCGGCACACGCCGCAGGGGGCGGTAAACCGCTCGGTATCGGCGGCAATGGCGATGCGGGTAAATTTCAGATGCCCCTCGCTGACGGCCTTGAACACAGCGGTGCGCTCGGCGCAGTTGGTGGGGGTGTACCCGGCGTTCTCAATGTTGCAGCCGGTATAGACAGTGCCGTCATCGCACTCCAGGGCCGCGCCCACAGGGAAGTGGGAGTAGGGGACATAGGCCATTTTCAGCATACCGACAGCCTTCTGGCAGAGCTCCTGTTTAGTTGTCATGTCTCTTATCCTTTCTATTTATCGTTTGTCGCAGAATTCGATCTCCACTGTCCAGCCGCAGTTGGGACAGTGGTGGTAGGGGGTCATGGTAAACGACTCCCAGTTCCGGCCCAGCAGCTCTTTCCCACATTGGGGACAGCGGTAGAGCCGGTTGATCCAAAGCGCGCCTGCAAACCCCGCCATTGCACCGGCGATCATCACCACCGGAACAAGCTCCGGCGCCACCGCGGCGATGGGGATACTGCCTATTAGCAGGGCGATACCGCCATAATAGAGCAGCGCCGCAAAAAAGCGTGACCGCTTGGATATCCGCAGCTTCACTGCAATCCCCCCTGTCAAGTTTTCTTTTGATCCGTTTCTTTATTTATATTATAAAGAAAACGGATGGCTGCCTAGCTGTTCCAATCCTCGCCAACCCCCAGATCCGGCCGGACGGCGGTATCCATAATCTCCTTGGCGTCGTAGAACTGTAAGTAGCGGTTGCGGGACCAGCGCAGGGTCTTGCCATCCGGGTGCAGCCGGTCGCAGATGACGGCGCATATGTCCTTCTTGATAAAGCTGAAGCTCTCGATGCCCACGGAGCAGAAGACACGGAAGCCCTGGCTTTGCAGGTACCGGAAGGCTTCTCCGGTCTGCTTCCAATCGCCGCCGTCGGGCCGCTCACCGTGGGGATAGAAGAGGATCGGGGTCTCCCCCACCAGGCTGCCCACCTCGTCAAACCACTTCTGCGTGTCGGTCTGGATTTTGGCCATGTTGCCGCTGCCCAGCCGGATATGTCCCCAGGTGTGGCTGCCGAAGGTCCAGCCGGTGCGCCGCAGCTCCTCAATGATAGGCTTGACCGCCTCCCGCTCCGCCTGGCGGTTGGCTTCCAGCTCCTCCGTCCACTCCACATTGCTGTCGGTCTGGGTGCGGTAGCCTAGAATGCCCTCGTAGCCGGTGAGGCTCAGGCACGCCTTGGCCCCGAAGGGGGAGAAGTCAGGGTGCTCCTCCACAAACTTGTCCAGGATGGGGATGGCGTCCAGGTCGCGGCTGACCACCTCCTGGCCGTTGGGATCCAGGCCCCAGGACCAGATCTTGCCGTCTTCGCCGAGGATAAGCTTATAGGCAAAACCGTTTTCCAGCATATAGGGGTAGTAATTGGTGTCGTCATAGGAGAAGATCAGCGGCTTTTTCCCCTCGGGCAGGTAGAGGGTGTTGCGTACCATCTGGGGCTGGCCGTCCTCGCCGGTGGTTTCACTCCACACGTCGGCAATATCCACCAGGACATAGCCCTTCTCATAGACATTGTCCAGGATCTTGTTGAACTCGTCCACTGTCACCATAAAGTCGTCCAGACCGTTGGCCTGGGCATCGCCGTCGAAGGCCAGCTCCGGATAGGCGATGACAGGGTGGAAAAACAGGTGCTCCACAATGCCGTCATAGGCCGCGTAGGGGACGCCGTCCCTGGCGCCGCCCTCTGGCATGACGGTGGGGTCAAGGATCTCATAGGCCGCCGGCTCCGGCGTGGGTTCGGGCTCCGGCTCAGGTTCCGGTTCGGGTGCAGGCTCAGGCTCCTGTTCCGGATCCGTTCCGCCGGGGGCCGGGGCAGGTCCCTCTGCCTGGGCGGGCGGATTGGCCTGTGTGTCCCCTCCGCCGCTGGTACAGGCCGGCGCCAGCAGCAGTGTCAGCGCCAGCAGCAGCGCAATGGTCTTTTTCATGATGTCATTACCTCCCACAGGCGGCTGGGCCGCCGGATATCTGCTTGTCTAGTATAGCACGGGGCAGGCAGCAAGCCAAGCATCCATTTGGTAAAATAAATGACAATTGGGTTACAACTGTCCATGCCGCTGTAAAAAGTACAAAAGGGGCTGCCGATATTTGGACAGTGTGTGGATTGCACAGGGGATAAAGTTATGCTAAATTATGTCCAGCAGAAGAGAATACGAATTCATAACGGTGATAATATGATTACGATGACGGAAATCGCACGGCTGACCAACGTCTCCCAGCCTACCGTCTCCCGTGTGCTCAACGGCAACCCGAATGTGGCCGCGGAGATCCGCGAGCGGGTGTTGGCCTGCGCCAAGGAACACAACTACCAGTTCAACGCCCTGGCCAAGGGCCTGCAGGGCAGCAGGACCATGCTCCTGGGGGTGCTGCTGACAGATATCTCAAACAGCTTCTTTGCCGACCTGGCCAAGGAGATTGAACGCGAGGCCCGGCGCAGCGGGCACAGCATGATCCTTTTCAACAGCGACTACGATGCGGAACGTGAGCAGGCCTATCTGGATGTGGTGCGGCGCTACCGGGTGGACGGCGTCCTGGCCGTGCCGCTCCTCCAGGAGGGGACCGCCTGGCCGGCTTGCGCACACAGGCTGGACATCCCTGTGGTGGTGGTGACGCGGCGGGTAGAAGGGGTCGACTCAGTCTATCTGGATCATACGGCCGCCTCCAGCCAGGTGGCCCACCACCTGGCTGGGCGGGGATTCCACCGTTTCCTGTTTATTGGGCGGAAATATGACACGAAATACCTGGGCTTTTACCAGGGACTGGCGGAGCTGGGGCTGGCAGACCAGATGGGGAGCGTAGAGTACGTGGACGACAGGCAGCTGCGGGCGGAGCTGGAGGCTTACTTCCGCCAGCACAGCCCGCGGGCTGGGATCTTTGCCAACAACGATGTCTGCGCACTGCGGGTACTCCGGCTGCTGCGGGAGCTGGGGGTTTCCGTCCCGCAGGAGGCCGGGGTGGTGGGCTTTGACGCCACCTATATGGGCCCCTATCTGAACCCCAGCCTCACCAGCGTATCCCAGCCCGTTGGCCGGATGGCGTCGGAGGCGGTAGGCCGCCTGCTCTACCGTATGGACCACCCTGGCCAGCTGCCGGCGCTGGATCTGGCCCTCCCGGCGGATCTGGTGGTCCGGGAAAGCAGCTGACGGGCAGGGATGCTTGTATTAGGGTGTCAATACACATTCACAGCGAGGGCTGGCATTTGCGCCGCAGGGCGTACACATAATAAAACATGGAGAGGAAGGCAGTGCAAGATGATGGATATCACGGCCATTGGCGAGATTTTGATTGATCTGACCCAGACAGGCAGGAGCGAGAGCGGGGTCCCCCTGTTTGCCGCCAACCCGGGTGGTGCGCCGGCCAATGTAGCGGTAGCCGCCGCCCGGCTGGGCAGCAAAACCGCGTTTATCGGCAAGGTGGGCAGGGACAGCTTTGGCACGTACCTGCGCCAGGTGCTGGCGGAGAACCAGGTGGACGAATCCGGGATGCAGGAGGGCAGCACCCCCACTACGATGGCAATTGTCTCTGTGGATGGGAGCGGGGAGCGGAGCTTCCGCTTTATCCGCGGGGCGGACTGCGAGATGGTCCCCGAGGATGTGGATGAGGCGCTGGCCCAAAACAGTAAGATCCTCCACTTTGGCTCTGTGAGCCTGACCCAGGGCGTGGCCCGCAGCGCCACCATTTTCACCGCCCGCGCCGCCCACAGGGCCGGTGTCCTGGTGAGCTACGACCCCAACTACCGCCCCGCCCTGTGGCGGACCAACCGGGATGCCCTGGAGTGGATGACCCTGCCGCTGCCTCTGGTCGATATCATCAAGCTCTCCGAGGAGGAGCTGCCCCTGCTCACCGGTTCGGAGGACCTGGAGGAGGGCAGCCGCATCCTGGCCGAGGGCGGCATCTCCCTGGTAATGGTGACGCTGGGCGCGGCGGGCGCCTTCTGCCGCTGGAAGGGGGAGTCCTTCACTGTCCCCGGCGCCCCGGCCAAGGTGGCGGACACCAATGGCGCGGGGGATACCTTCCTGGGGGCGGTGCTCAGCCGCCTGTGCCGCCGGGGGGAGAAGCCCCTGGAGGGGCTGGAGCGGCCGGAGCTGGAGGAGATCCTCGCCTTTGCCAACCGCGCCGCGTCTGCCACCTGCTCCCGCAGCGGCGCAATCCCCGCCATGCCCACCCTGGCAGAGCTGGAGGGGGTGTAAGCGGATGAAAAAGAGGGAACAGAAGGCAGCCGCGGAGACGGCATTTGACCGCCGCCTGGCACGGCATGTTGACGAGCTGAAGTGGCTCTACTGTGAACTTTACCACAACGATACAGAGGCCTTTGACTATTTTGTGGAGATGCTGCGCCGCAGCTGGGCAGGCCGCAAGCAGGCGCTGCGGGAGCAGGATAGCCGCCGGGAGGCGGATCCGGGCTGGTACCGCAGCCGGGAGCTGCTGGGCATGATGCTCTATGTGGGGGCTTTCGCGGGCACGCTCCAGGGTGTGGAGGGGCGGCTGCCCTACCTGAAGGCCTGCGGGGTGAACTATCTCCATCTGATGCCCCTGCTTGCCAGCCCCAAGGGCCGCAGCGACGGCGGCTACGCGGTCAGCGACTTCCGCGCCGTCCAGGACGGGCTGGGGACCATGGCGGATCTGGAGCATCTGGCCGACGCCTGCCGGGCGGACGGCATGAGCGTGTGCCTGGACTTTGTCATGAACCACACCAGCGAGGACCACGAGTGGGCAAAAAAAGCCCGGGCCGGGGAGCCGGGCTACCGGGAGCGGTATTTCTTCTATGACAGCTGGGATATCCCCCGGGAGTTTGAGAAGACCGTGCCCCAGGTGTTCCCCACCACTGCGCCGGGCAGTTTCACCCAGCTGGAGGACGGGCAGATCGTCATGACCAATTTCTACCCGTACCAGTGGGATTTGAACTACGCCAATCCGGCGGTATTCAACGACATGACGGAGAACATGCTCTTCCTGGCCAACCGGGGCGTTGATGTCATCCGTCTGGACGCCATCCCATACATCTGGAAGGAGCTGGGCACTGACTGCCGCAACCTGCCCCAGGTACATACCCTCTCCCGGATGCTCCGTATAGCCTGCGAGATCGTCTGCCCCAGTGTGCTGCTGCTGGGGGAGGTGGTCATGGAGCCGGCCAAGGTGGCCCCCTACTTCGGCACGCCCGATAAGCCGGAGTGCCACATGCTCTACAATGTGACCACCATGGCCACCACCTGGCACACCCTGGCCACCGGGGATGTGTCCCTGCTCAAGCGGCAGATGGAGGCGGTATGCGCCCTGCCCAAGGATTTCCTTTTCCTCAACTACCTGCGCTGCCACGACGATATCGGCTGGGGCCTGGACTATGCGTGGCTGGGACAGCGCTTCGGCACAAACGAGGTGGCCCACAAGAAATATCTCAACGATTATTTCACCGGCAAGTGGCCGGGCAGCACCAGCCGGGGCGTGCTTTACAACGACGACCCCCGCCTGGGGGATGCCCGCCTGTGCGGCACCACCGCCTCCCTGTGCGGCGTGGAGGCTGCTGTCTATGAGCAGGACCCCTTCCAGCTGGAGCGGGCCGTGTCCTGCGATGTGACCCTCCACGCCTGGATGCTCTCCCAGAGCGGCATCCCTGTGATCTACAGCGGCGACGAGGTGGGGCAGCTCAACGACTGGGGCTACCAGGAGGATCCGGAGAAGCGGGAGGACAGCCGGTACATCCACCGGGGCAGCTTCCAGTGGGAGCTGGCGGCGCTGCGCGATGACCCGGATACCCGCCAGGGCAAGCAGTTCCAGCACCTGCGGCGGCTGGAGGAGCTCCGGGCCCAGGAGCCCTGCTTCGACGCGGGGGCGGATGTGTGGGTAGAGGACAGCGGCAGCCGGCATGTGCTGGCCCTATGCCGCCGGATAGGGGAGCGGGAGCTGGTGTGCCTGTTCAACTTCAGCGGCGGATTCGTCACCGCCGGCGTCCAGCGGGAGGGGGCCTATACGGAGCTGATGTATGGGACGCACCACGACCAGATCCGCGCCGTCCAGCTCTGGCCCAACAGCTTCGCCTGGCTGCTGCGGGACAGCGTGTAAAGGCGCCTCTTGCCAGAGGCCCGCTGGGGTGGTAAAATGGGGGCGCAACCATGCGATGTTTCCGCAGCCGGACGGCGCCTGCGGCTGTGGGGACAGGCGCAGAGGATGAGGAGGCTGCTATGAAACAGATCACAGAATTCCCGAATATCCCTCTGGGGATCCTGCCCACGCCGCTGTACCGGCTGGAAAACCTGAGCCGGGAGCTGGGCAAAAATATTTACATCAAGCGTGACGACATGACCGGCGTGGGCCTGGGGGGCAACAAGGTCCGGAAGCTGGAGTTCCTGCTGGCAGAGGCCAGGGCCCAGGGGGCGGACGTGGTCCTCACTGCCGGGGGGCCTCAGTCCAACCATGCGATGCTCACCGCCGCCTGCGCCGCCCGGCTGGGGATGGAGTCCATCCTGGTGCTGAAAAAGCGGGGCACCCTCACGGGGGGCAACCTGATCCTGGACGGCATCTTCGGCGCATCTGTCCGGATGGTGGACACAGACAGCTACGAGGAGGTCTATGCGGAGATGGAGCGCCTGATGGCGCAGCTGCGCAGCCAGGGCCGCACCCCATATGCCATCCCTGTGGGCGGCTCTGTCCCGGTGGGCTGCCTGGGCTATGTCAACTGCGCCAGGGAGATTGCGAACCAGGCGGAGGAGCTGGGGGTACACTTTGATGCCATCGTCAGCGCCGTGGGCTCCGGCGGCACCTACGCAGGGCTGACCCTGGGGGCCAAGCTCTTCCTGCCCGGTGCGCGCTCCGTGGGCGTGGGGGTTTGCGATGACCCCTTTGCGGAGATCTCCCTGGGGCTGATGCAGGAAACTGCCCGCCTCCTGGACTGCGGCGTCCAGCCGGAGGCGGGAGATATCCATATCCATTACCACATCGGCCCCGGCTACGCCATGCCCAGCAGCGAGGGCTGCGCCGCTGTGCGCCGTCTGGCCCGGGCTGAGGGGATCCTGGCAGACCCGGTCTATACGGGCAAAGCCCTGGCCGGCTTCTTCGAGCTGATGGGGCAGGGGGCTTTTGACCAGGACAACGACATCCTCTTTGTCCACACCGGCGGCGCGGGCGCGCTGTTCGCAGTGGAGATGCCCGCAGAGGCGTAAACCGGCGGGCCGGTTGGGAGCGTCTGTACGGATGGGGGCGGCCATAGGCCGCCCCCATCCGTTTGTTATTTATGCAAGCGGAGCCGCCCGCGCTCCACCACTGTCCGGAGGATCTCCCGCACCGCCTGGCACTCCGACTCCCGGTCCTCCATCTGGGCCTTTGGCAGGATCCAGGCCTGGTGCTCTGCAATGAACAGGTAGAAGGCCCTGCGGGTCTCCCGGACCCGCACCAGGCGGTCAAAGCCCAGCCGGGCCCGGTCCTTTCCCACAGTGACACGCACGCCGAAACCGTCAATCTCCGTCTCTTGGACATAGGGCCCCCGGCCTGACCGGCGGACCTGCCCCCGGACCCTGGACAGGGTGGAGGCCGTCAGCACCAGCGCAGCCACGGCCATGGACAGGGCTGCGGCTGCCGCTGACAAGCCCAGCCGGACTGGCAGTGCCGGTAGGGGCTCCGGCAGCAGCAGGTACATCCAGGCCACCAGCGCCCCTACCGCGCCAAAGCCCCAGATCCCCCCGCGCCACCGCTCCAGCACCAGCATCAGCTGGAACTGCTGGGTTTCCCGCAGGCCGATGGTAAAATCCCGGCGGTAAGACATGGGAATTCCTCCTTTCTCCCGTCAGCGGCAGGCAAAGCTGAACCAGCCCTCCGACTGTCCGGTCTCCTCAATGGCAAGGCCGCTGGCCTCCAGGGCGGCACGGACCTCCTCCCCCCGTTCGTCAATAATCCCTGAGCAGAGGAAGCATCCCCCCTCCCCCAGCAGGCCCCGCACAGCGGGGGCCAGGGCAATAATCACATCGGAGACGATGTTGGCCAGCACAATGTCGTAGCCGCCGCCCATCTCCTGCCGCAGCGCCCCGTCGTGGAGCACGTCCCCGGCGCGGACGGTGTAAACGTCCCGGCCCACGCCGTTGAGGGCGGCGTTCTCATAGGCGATATCCACCGCCTTTTCGTCTATATCGCAGGCAAAGGCACGCTCCGCCCCCAGCAGCAGGGCGGCGACAGACAGGATCCCGCTGCCGCAGCCCAAATCCAATACCCGCATCCCAGGCCGGACCCGCTTCTCCAGGGCGGCCAGGCACAGCCGGGTGGTGGCATGGCTGCCGGTGCCGAAGGCCAGGCCCGGGTTGAGCCGCAGGGCGGTCCGCCCGTGGGGGTCGGCCTCCTCCCAGTCCGGGATCACAAGCAGCCGCTCACCGATCTCCATGGGCTTGTAGAACGCCTTCCAGTTGTTCTCCCAGTCCTCGTCCTCCAGCCCGTCCACCGTCATCAGCAGCGGGGCATATTCCGGGTGGCCCTTCTTCAGCTCCGCCATGGCGATGCGCACAGCCGCCACCTGGGCAAACCCCTGCCCACCCTCCTCCACATAGAAGGTGACACGGCATTTGCCGGCCATGGAGCGATCCAGTTCCTCATCCACATAGTCCCAGTACTGCTGGTTCTGCTCCAAAAACTGCCGGAAGTCTGCCTCATCCTCAATGACAAAGCTGTCGATCCCCAGCCCGCTGAGCATGGTTTCCACCGGCTCCAGGCCGGCGGGGGAGGTGTCAATATGCAGGGCAAGCCATTTCATAAGTATATCCTCTTTTTCCAGATTTTTCTCTATCAGCCAGTTTGATTCATAGATATTTATTATAGCGGATCTCAGGGCAGAAAACAACGGCTTTCTGCCGCCTGTAGGCTGTTTTCCCGCATTTGTACTGCCATTTTTCCGCCGTGACCCCGCAGTTGGCCTGCAAGCTGGATAAAAAATCCTTGAAAAGTGGCCGATATGTTGTTATAATTTACTAAAACCGGTTGCGATCAATCATACATGGAAAGGGAGGAGCAGACGTGAGTGAGCAGCGTTCGTTGAAGAAAAGGAGCGAGGGGAAAACCAAGCGCATCGGCAAAAAGGTAGGCAATGTGGTTACGATTATGCTGGCGGTTTCGATCGCCGTTGTTGTTGTCATATGTGTTTCTATGTTTGATGCCCTGGTAATGGAGGCATTGGAGAACCAGTGCAGGAACGGCACCAATGTGCTGGCTTATGAGATCAGCCGCCTTTCTGGCGGTGAGGACAAGAACGAGCTGTTGGATGGCTTGAAAAAGACAATGAGCATGGAATTTACTATTTTTGAGGGGGACACCCGCGCCTATACCACCATCCTCCAGAGCGGCCGGCGGGCCGTGGGCACTCAGCTG
Organism: uncultured Oscillospiraceae bacterium; assembly: GCA_910583885.1. Taxonomy (GTDB): domain Bacteria; phylum Bacillota; class Clostridia; order Oscillospirales; family Oscillospiraceae; genus Pelethomonas. The sequence goes on from CAJUAC010000054.1 coordinate 12,002, forward strand.
TCTGCGGACCTGTCGGCCATTGTGCTCCAACAGGGACAATCCTATGTAGGCCGGGCTGAGATCCTGGGAGCTGAGCACGTGTGCTCCTATGTCCCCACCTATGGCGAAAACGGGAAGGTAAACGGCCTGATCTTCGCAGGGCTTTCCACCGCCTCCACCGTCAGGCGCGTTTTTTACGTGATCGTACTGGCGGCTGCGGCCGCCCTGCTGGCGATCGTCATCTGTATCTGCTTTTTGACCGTCTATCTGAAAAAGAATGTGTCCATCCCCTTGGGCGAGATTACCCAGATCGCCAGGCGGCTGGAGCAGGGGGATCTGGGGCTGGCCGATGGGAAGGACATGATTGTCAACATCCGCTCCGACGATGAGGTCGGCGTGCTGGGAGGGGCCTTTGAGGCGATTATCCACCGGCTGCGGGCCTATATCGGGGAGATTGATGAGGTGCTGGGCGCCATTTCCAGCGGCGACCTGACCCGCAACGCCAAGCAGGATTACGTGGGGGATTTTGCGTCTATCAAAAGATCCCTGGACGGCATTGAGTCAACGCTGAACGAGACCCTGACCCAGATCGCCCAGAGCTCCAGCCAGGTATCCGCCGGTGCCGACCAGCTCTCCGCCAGCGCCCAGGCCCTGGCCCAGGGCGCGACAGAGCAGGCCAGCACCGTGGAGGAGCTGTCCGCTGCCCTGACAGGGATCTCCGGGAGCGCGAAGAATACCGCTTCTGCTGCCGAGGAGGCTGGCCAGTCCGCCAACCAGGTGGGGGAGCAGATGGAGGTCAGCGTCGGGTATGTCAAGGAGCTGAATGTGGCGATGGAGCGGATTTCCTCATCGTCAGAGGAGATCAGCAAGATCATCACCTCCATTGAAACCATCGCGTTCCAGACAAACATCCTGGCCCTGAACGCCGCAGTAGAGGCCGCCCGGGCCGGCACCGCCGGCAAGGGCTTTGCCGTTGTGGCCGATGAGGTGCGCAACCTGGCCATCAAGGCCGACGAGGCGGCCAAGGCCACCAAGGTTCTGATTGACCACTCTATCGACGCGATCCGGGAGGGCGGCGAGGTGGCGGGGAAGGTCACTGCGTCCCTGGAGCGCACCAGTGAGGCCAACGGCAGGATGACCGGGATCCTGGCCTCCGTGGTGGAGGATGTGGGCAGCCAGACCGACGCGATTATGCGGGTAACAGATGGTATCGGCCAGATCTCCTCGGTGGTGCAGACGAATTCGGCCACCAGCGAGCAGTGCGCCGCCGCCAGTGAGGAGCTGAACTCCCAGGCCACCCTGCTCCAGCAGCTTCTCCGCGCCTTCCATCTGAGGCAGGAAGTCTACCGTTAGGGCGCTACATAGGCAGGCCGCGATACCGGGATGGGCGTTTTCCCGCCCGCTGTGCGCAGAATCCATTGACAATCCCACAGTCTGTCATTATAATACGGGAGGAATCTACAGAGCCGTGCGCCCTCCCGGTTTGGCCGGCCTATCGAAGAAAGGAAGCTGACCCTATGACTGATATGCATATTTCTGACACTGTCCGTTATGTCGGCGTGGACGACACCTCCATTGACCTGTTTGAGAGCCAGTACCCAGTCCCTAATGGGGTATCCTATAATTCCTATGTTATCCTGGATGAAAAGGCCGCCATCATGGACACCGTGGACCGCAGGGCCTCCGCCCAGTGGCTGGAGAACCTGGAGGCGGTGCTGGATGGCCGCAGGCCGGACTACCTGGTGATCCAGCATCTGGAGCCGGACCACGCCGGCAGTATTGGCCTGCTGGCGGAGCGCTACCCGGAGATGGTCCTGGTGGGCAACGCCAAGACCTTTGCCATGCTGCCCAAGTTCTTCCCCGGCGACTACACCGCCCGCTCCCTCACCGTGAAGGAGGGGGACACCCTCTCCCTAGGCAGCCATACCCTCACCTTTGTTACAGCCCCGATGGTCCACTGGCCGGAGGTGATGGTCAGCTATGAGTCCAGCGAGAAGATCCTCTTCTCTGCCGACGCCTTCGGCACCTTCGGCGCTATCTCCGCCGGGGAGGACTGGCTGTGTGAGGCGCGGCGCTACTACATGAATATTGTGGGCAAGTATGGTACCCAGGTCCAGGCCCTGCTGAAAAAGGCGGCCGGGCTGGATATCCAGGCCATCTGCCCTCTCCATGGCCCTGTCCTGCGGGGGGATCTGGGGTTCTACCTGGGTAAGTACGACCTGTGGAGCCGCTATGAGGCGGAGGATGACGGCGTGCTGGTGGCCTATGCCTCCATCCACGGCAACACCGCCCAGGCCGCCAAGCGGATGGCGGAGATCCTGGAGGCCAAGGGCTGCCCCAAGGTGGAGCTGATGGATCTGTGCCGGGTTGACCAGGCCCTGGCCGTGGAGGCTGCTTTCCGCTATGGACGGATGGTGGCGATGAGCGCCACGTATGACGGCGGCCTGTTCCCGGCGATGGACCACTTTATGGCCCATCTGCGGGACAAGACCTACCGCAGCCGCCGGGTGGCCCTGGTGGAAAATGGCTCTTGGGCCCCCTCTGCGGCTAAGCACATGCGCACCTATCTGGAGGCCATGAAGGATATCACCATCTGCGAGACCGTGCATACCATCCAGGGCGCGGTCAAGGACGCGGATATCGCCGCTTTGGAGCGGATTGCGGACGAGCTGCTGGCGTAAGGCCGGTTCATAGGGATTTGTTGGGGACGGGCCTCAGTGCCTGTCCCCTTTTTAGATACATTGTCTACAATGCTACAGATAAAGTTGGACATATTTTTTGGTGCTATAGTCCACAAAAAAGAGAAAGACTGGGGGAACAAAGAGTATAATGTATACGGGTCTTGCAATTTTGTTGATATTTGTATATTTGATAATTTGCTCCATTTTATCGGCTAGAAGAAGGCGGATTGTTCAAGACACAAGCATTCTGTTGAAAAAGTTATTCGATATAAATAGGCAATATACTTTTGATTGGAGTGTTCAAAGAGCCTATACATATAGAATTTCACTAAACTCTAAACCTAAATATGATAGATACGAGTTAATAGATCTCCTTGATGAAAATATTTTGCATAATGATGAGTTGTCGCAAGCAGTAACAAAAATTGTTTCAAACCGTAGTATATATGAAAGTTATTCAAAAGAAGTTGAAAAGTTGAAATCAGAAGTAACTCCGGAAGAAATAAAAGAATTGCATATTTCATATAGCAAATATGTTAAAATTGAGCAAAAACTATTTTCGGAAGAGCAATTACGACCGATTTTGGACTGTGAAATAACATGTATTGCTTCGTATACTAGTCCCCAAAGGCGCAATCACTATTCTAAAAGCACCAAATATTCAATTTTAGACGCATCCAAACGTGCCAAGATGATAGAAAAATGTACTGAAGAAAAAAACTCTGAAGAGATGAGAAGAAAACGTGCTAGATCTAAGATGACAGATAAAATGAGGTATAGCATTCTTAAACGTGATGGATTTAGATGCCAAATTTGTGGGCGTACAGCTAACGATGGTGTTAAGCTTCATGTAGATCACATTATGCCGGTTTCAAAGGGTGGTGAAACAGAGCCAAATAACTTGCGGACACTATGCGAAGCATGTAATTTAGGAAAAAGCGATGAGATTGAATAATAATGTAAGCGAAATTATGGCGTCTTAATCGAAATTTCTTCAAAAAAGTGTGTATTTCAATGGCAGAGAATACAGTTTTAAGCAAAATATTACTGAAAACATTTGATAATGAAAAGTAATGCAATGAAGTATATCATATGCGTGATAGAGGGAGTTTTATGGCAACCTTAGGAGAAAAACGGCTGTTCCTGCTGGATATGGATGGAACCATCTATCTGGATGGATCCCTGTTCCCGGGGACGCGCCCGTTTCTGGACGCTGTAAGGGGGAGCGGCGGCCAATACCTGTTTTTAACAAATAACTCCTCAAAATCCGTGGAAGACTACCGGGAGAAGCTGGCCCGGATGGGCATCCCTGCCAGGCGGGAGGAGTTCCTCACCTCTGTGGACGCCCTGGCTGCGGATTTGCGAAGCCGCCCGGCCTACCGGAGGTGCTATGCCTTTGGGACCCGCTCCTTCCGCCAGCAGCTGGCAGAGGCGGGCGTACCGGTCACAGACCGGCTGGAGGAGGATATCGACTGCCTGCTCATCGGCTTTGACACAGAGCTTACGTTCCAGAAGCTGGAGGATGCCTGCATCCTGCTGGGCCGGGGGGTGGATTACATCGCCACCAACCCCGATTGGGTCTGTCCCACCTGGTATGGCTCTGTGCCGGACTGCGGCAGCGTGTGCGAGATGCTCTTCCGGGCTGCCGGCCGCCGCCCACGGGTCATCGGCAAGCCCCAGCCGGCCATGGCCCAGCTGGCCTTGAAGCGCACCGGCCTCCCGCCGGAACAGGCGGTCATGGTGGGGGACCGGCTGTACACGGATATCGCCGCCGGCGTCAATGCGGGCATCGACACCGCCTTCGTCCTCTCCGGGGAGGGGACGCGCCGGGATCTGGCGGCCAGCGCCGTACAGCCCACCTGGGTTTTCGACAATATCGCTGCCCTGCACCGGGCGTGGGAAGAGGAGAGGGGAAGATGAACGAACTGAAATTGGACAACAGACGGACCGTCCTGGTGGGGCTGGCCTTCCTGTCCATCTGTGCATTCTGGCAGATGTATGACAACGTGGTGCCGCTGATCCTGCGGGAGACCTTTGGCATGGACGAGTCCCTGGCCGGGGTCATCATGGCTGCGGACAACATCCTGGCCCTGTTTTTGCTGCCCCTCTTTGGGGGCCTCTCGGACCGGACACAGACGAAGTTGGGCCGCCGCACCCCCTACATCCTGGCAGGCACTGCGGTGGCAGTGGTTTTGATGAACCTGCTGCCCATCCTGGATAACAGCTACTCCCGCCAGGCCGCACCCTACCAGCTGGCGGCCTTTGTCATCGTGCTGGGCCTGCTGCTGGTGGCAATGGGCTCCTACCGCTCCCCTGCGGTAGCCTTGATGCCGGATGTGACGCCCAAACCCCTGCGCAGCAAGGGCAATGCCATCATCAACCTGATGGGCGCGGTGGGCGGTATCCTGTATCTGGGGGTGGCAGCGGTGCTGTATCCCACCGGGAAGGTGGCGGGGCTGGCCCACGTCAATTACCAGCCGCTGTTCCTCATCGTGTCCGGCGTTATGGTGGTTTCGGTGGCGGTGCTGCTGCTGACCATCCGGGAGCCGGCGCTGGCGGCCCAGAACCAGGCGCTGGAGAAGCGGCATCCGGAGTGGAACCTGGCCAGGGACGACGGCAGCGGCCAGGAGAAGCTGCCCGGGCCAGTCAAGCGCAGCCTGGGGTTCCTGCTGGCCTCCATTGCCCTGTGGTATATCGGCTACAACGGCGTGACCACCTGGTTTACCACCTATATCTCCCAGGTAATGGGGGAGGGGCTGGGGGGCGCGGCTACCTGCCTGATGGTGGCGACCGCTGGGGCCATTGTCTCCTATATCCCCATCGGCGTGGCCGCCTCCAGGGTTGGACGGAAGAAAACCATTCTGGCCGGGGTACTGCTGCTGGCTGCCTGCTTCCTGGGCGGGTTCTTCCTCACCACCCATGCACAGGAAATCACCCCTGCCATGTATGTAGCCTTCGCTCTGGTGGGGCTGGCCTGGGCGGCCATCAATGTCAACTCCCTGCCTATGGTGGTAGAGATGTGCCGGGGCAGCGATGTGGGCAAGTTCACCGGCTACTACTACACTGCCTCTATGCTGGCCCAGGTCATTACCCCTGTGCTGGCAGGGTCCCTGATGAAGCGCATCAGCTACCAGGTGCTTTTCCCTTATGCCGCCTTCTTTACGGCCTTGAGCTTTGTTACGATGCTCTTTGTCCGCCACGGCGACTGCAAGGCGGAAGCCAAGCGCGGTCTGGATGCCTTTGAGGATATGGACGATTGATCCCGCGAGATACAAGAACTGCGCCGCCCGCTTCCGGGTGGCGCAGTTCTTCACGTTAGCCCTTGACCTCCAGCAGCTCTTCGCCCGGCTGGATCTCCCCCTCTGCCAGGGCCGTCACACGCTGGTAATCGTCCGTGTTACAGACGATCATCGGCGTGGTACACAGATACCCGGCTGCCTGGATGGCGGGGAGTTCAAAGGAGATCAGCAGGTCTCCTTTTTTCACCTTCTGGCCGACTGCCACGTGGGCTTCAAAGTGCTTCCCGCCCAGCTCCACGGTGTTGATACCGACGTGCAGCAGCAGCTCTACGCCCTCGCTGGTCACAAGGCCGATAGCGTGGTGGGTGTCAAAGAGGTTATCCACCACCGCGTCTGCCGGGGCGTACAGCTTCCCTTCGGCGGGCTCAATGGCTACGCCCTCGCCCAGCACACAGGTGGAGAAGGCCTCGTCCTGGACCTCCCCCATGGGCACCACACGGCCCCGCATATGGGCGGCCAGGACGGCGTCCGCCTTTTTCTCCGCCTTTGCCGGGGTGGGCGAAGGCGCGGGAGCAGCGGCGGGGGCAATGCCCACCTGATTGGCCGCAGGAGTCTCCATGAAGTCCACCAGATTGGACTTGATTACCGCCACCTGGGGCCCATAGACCACCTGTACCCCGTTGCCCTTATGGATAACGCCGGATGCCCCGGACTGCTTGAGCAGGGCGTCAGAGACCTTGTCCGGGTCAATCACCGTTACCCGCAGGCGGGTGGCGCAGCAGTCCACGTCGGAGAGGTTGGCCTTGCCGCCCAGGCCCTGGAGGATCAGCGCGGAGACGGGGTCACTGCTGCCGGAGGCGGTACCACCGGCAGATGCCCCCTTGGCGTTGTAGTCGGAGCGGGTGAAGAGCTTCGTCTCCTCCCCCTCGTCCTCCCGGCCGGGGGTTTTGAGGTTCATCTTGGTAATCATGAGGTAGAAGGTGAAATAGTAGAGGACAAAGTAGACCGCGCCTACGATAACCGCCCAGATCCAGTGGGTTTTGGCGTTGCCTTGCAGCACGCCGAACAGGGTCAGGTCGATCAGCCCGCCGGAGAAGGTCATGCCCACGCCCACCTCAAAGATGTGCATCAGCATGAAGGACAGGCCCGCGTACACGCAGTGGACGGCGTACATCAGGGGCGCGACGAAGATAAAGGTGAACTCCAGGGGCTCTGTCACACCGGTGAGCATGGCGGTCAGGGCGGCGGAGATCAGCAGGCCCCCGGCGACCTTCTTTTTTGCAGGCTTGGCGGCCCGGTACATAGCCAGGGCTGCGCCGGGCAGGCCAAAGATCATGAAGGGGAACTTGCCGGCCATGAACCGGGTAGCCTCCACGGAGAATACCTCCGTAGACCGGGAGGCCAGCTCCGCGAAGAAGATGTTCTGCGCACCCTGGATGGTTACGCCGTCGATGACAGCGGTACCGCCTACAGCCGTCTGCCAGAAGGGCATGTAGAATACATGGTGCAGGCCAAAGGGGATCAGCGCACGCTCCAGTGTGCCGTAGATCCAGGTGCCCGCGTAGCCGGACTGGATGACCAGATTGCCCAGGGCGGCAATGCCCGTCTGCACCACAGGCCAGACATAGAACATGGAGATGCCCACCACCAGGAACACGGCGGTGGAGACGATGGGGACAAAGCGGGTGCCGCCAAAGAAGGAGAGCACCTGGGGCAGCTGGATCTTATAGAACCTGTTGTGGAGCGCCGCCACGCCCAGGCCCACAATGATGCCCCCGAACACACCCATTTGCAGGGTAGTGATGCCCAGGGTGGAGGTGGTGGAGTTGGCCGCCATGGCCTCCACGCCGCCCCGGGCGGTAATCATGGCGGAGATGGC
>CAJUAC010000055.1 GCA_910583885.1 uncultured Oscillospiraceae bacterium
CTCCGCCCGGCGGGTTCTGGCCGCCCTCCTGGGGTGGGCTGTCGTTGCCTCCGCCACCCTGCGGCTCCTGGTAGTCCGTGGATCCCGCTCCGCCCATGCCAGGCCCCTGCGGGCCTGGTTTGTTGTTCTTGGTCCAGTCGTCCAGCATTTTGGCCAGCTGGGCCAGCGGTGCCTCCTCCGGTTCGTCCATCCAGTTCCCCATGTCCGGGGCCTCCGGCATATTGCTGGCCCCCTGGAGCATGGCGGACAGTTTGGACAGCGGCAGGACCGCCTCCGGCTCTCCGCCCTCGCCGGCCTCCAGGATGGTGGGGGCGGTGACAATGCCGCCGGTGGCCAGCTGCGGAATAGTTGGAATGTTAAAGCCCAGGGTGGTCCCGCCCACGCCCGGCACCCAGTCCGGGATCGTGACGGATATACCGTTGATCTTCTCCAGCACAAAATTGATGGCGGAAATAACCGCGTTAATGGGGGCTTTTGCCAGATTGACGATCATACCAAACAAATTCCCGAAAATATCCACAATGTTCTGCCATGCGCCGGACCAGTTGCCAGTGAAAACATTTTGCACAAAATCAATAATTCCGCTGAAAATGGCCTTTATGTTCTCAATGGCGGCGGAAATACTGGCGGCCCAGCCGGAAAAGAGGGCGCCCAGGAATGGGAATTTTTCCTGCAGGAACGCGGCCACAGAATTGATGGCGGCCTGCACCCCGTTGGCCAGCATATTCATGGGCGCCATGGCTATGGAGGCCACGGTGCTGAAAATCGCGCCGAAGATGTTGACCACATTCTGCCAGGCGGCGGACCAGTTGCCGGAAAATACGTTCTGGACAAACTGGATTGCGTTCTGGAGGATCACCTGGACATTGGACCACACTTTTTGAACGGTGGCCCACAGGGACCCCAGCACAGCGCCCAGCACCGGGAAACGGCTGGAAATGGCGGCGATCCCCGCCTGTACCGCGTTATCAATGGCGGGCCAGATGGAGGTGCCGATCTCCAGAATGGCGGTAAATCCGGCCACGGCCAGATTGCCCAGCCCGGTCAGCGCGTTTCCAAAAATATTCTGGAGGCCCTGCAGGGCTTTGTCCCAGTCGCCAGTAAACACACCGGTGATAAAATCGGCTATTCCGGTAAATATGCCCAGGATATTCCCAGCCACGGGGGCCAGTAACTCCACCGCCCGCTCCAGGCCGTTCAGCAGGGCATTTCCCAGCATATCCAGCATGGGGGCGGCCTTTTCCCATATAGCGCCCGCCATATTGGCCAGGGCGCCGCCCAGGGTTTGCAGCTGGCCCCACAGGACCATGACAGTTTCCCGGAATTTCTCGCTTTTGTTCCACAGCAGGACAAGCCCCGCCGCCACCAGGGCGATCACCCCGGCGATCAGTGCCAGCTTGACGTTGCCCATGCCCAGCACTTTGGCCAGCAGGTTCCCGTTCTTGGAGGCCGCGCCCAAAATGGTGGACAGGTTTTTCACCGCGCCCACAGCGGCAGACGCCACTTTCAGGCCCTTAAAGGCCCCCACGGCTGTCACTACCGCGCCGCCCACGGCCAGGATCGTGTTTCGGTTCTCCCACAGGGCTTTCCCGCCCTCCATGATCATTGGGATAATTTCCCCAGCCTTTTCCGCCACGACGGGCAGGACGTTATTGGCCAGGTACTCCAGCCCCTCCTTGGCGTATGGTGCCAGCTGTTCCCCGATCTGCAGTTGTAACTCCGAAACGGCAGACTGGAAAATGGCGGTTGCTCCCGCCAGGTTGTCGGTGTTTGCCTTGGCCACTTCCAGCAGTACGTCTTTGTGGTCCATTATGTCGGTTTCCAGGTTGGACCACGCGCTTGCGGCACCGTCTGCGCCCTCCGCCACGGCGTCCAGCAGGTAGGACATTTCCGTGAAATAGTTGGTGCCCGCTATGTTCTTCATGTAGGCCAGCCGCTCCGCGTCTGACAGGGTGGACAGGGCGGCGGACGTGTCGCCCAGCACCGTTTCCAGTCCACGGAAATTTCCGGCGCTGTCGAATACAGCCACGCCCAGGTCCTTAAATGCGGACAGGGCGGCGGTGTTTGTGGTCATGCGGGACAACATGGAATTTAGCGCGGTGCCAGCCTCGGATCCCTTTGTGCCGTTGTTGGCCAGGACACCCAGGGCGGTGGACAGGTCGCCCATGTCCACCCCGGCGGTCTTTGCCGCGCCACCGCACCCTATGAACGCCTCCAGCAGACTTTCCGCCGTGGTGTTGCTGGCCCGCTGGGCTTGGACGGCCAGATCCAGATAGTCGCTCATATCGGCCACTTCCAGGCCCAGGGCGGACATACTATCTGTTACAAGGTCGCTGCACCTGGCCAGGTCCATGCCCGTGGCCTCACTGGCCCGCAGGATAGGCTCCAGTCCCGCCATGCTCTGCTCCACGTCCCAGCCGGCCAGGGCCATGTAGCCCATGGCCTCCGCCGCCTCGGTGGCGGTTTTGGTGGTCTTGGCGCCCATTTCACGGGCCGCCGCCTCCATCAGTTCATATTCTTCTGCGGTGGCCCGCGCTGTGACCGCCGTGCTGTCCATGGCCGCCTCAAATTCCGAATAGGCGGACAAGGAGGAGGCGGCGACGCCCGCCGCCGCCGTGGCTACCCCGGCCAGTGCCGTGGCCGCTGCGGTCCCCACCGCTTTGGCCGCGTTGCCCAGGGTATTCAGATCCTTTTCTGCCGCCGAACAGGCCGCCTTTAGGGATCCGTCCGTCTTTCCGGCGATTTTCAGCAGCATTTCATAGGTCTTACTTTTTGCCACGGCGTTTTTTCGCCTCCTCCCACATGGCTTTGACCATTTCCGCGTAGTCGTTCACGTCGTCCACCTGCAGGGATAAAAAGAACTCCGGGCCACTATGTAACTGCATAGACAGGGCCACACAGCCCTTGCGGATCGCCTCCGGTGTTAGTCCTCCCCATCCCCGCCGTACAGAAAATTTGTGACCAGGGCTTTCAGCTTGATGGCCTCTTTAGCAGGCAGGCCGGTGAAGAACTCCAGGGGCAGCTTGGCCACACGCTGGGCCAGGTAGGTGCAAAACGTCAGGGACATTTCCTGCAGGGCCGGGTTCATGCCGGGGTTTTTCTTGGCCGTGATCTTGCCCACGTTCTCCAGCACCCCCGCCGTCACGTCCTCCAGGCCAGACAGGTCCACCTCGGTGTATTCCACCCCGCCGAACTTGTACGGCTTGGAAAACCGCAGCACCAGGTCCTCCGGCTCGGTGTCCTCCGCGTCCTCGGTCCTGTTCTCCGCCTGGGCGGCCTGCATGGCCTCCATTTCCGCCTGCTGGGTGGTATCCTTTTTGTTCTTTTCCATTGTGAAAAACTCCTTTCTGTTATCCGCCGCCGGCGGTTTAGCACATTTCCTTGATCTTTGCCAGAATGTCCACGCCCCGGATCTTGAAAACCTCGTTGATCTTGTCCAGTTCCACCATGGGCTTGTCCTCCAGTTCAATCAGGATGTAGAGAATCGTCAATTTCACGCTGGTGTCCATACCGTTGGCGGCCTTGACCTTTCCGGGGTCAAAACTGGCCATACGTCCCCGGACCACCACACGCATGGGCCGGAACTCAATGTCTCCGCTGGCGTCGGTGGTTTGCTGGGCGCCCCGCAGTTCCAGCTGGACCGCCCTGGTCTGGTCCAGCATTTCCACGGCCTCCTCATCCAGCACCCGGAACGGGATTTCAATTTCCATGTTGGAGAAATAGCCCACGGTGGGATCGTCGAACTCACCCAGGACGCCCGCGCCGCTCACCGTTTCGCTGGACGCCTCAAAAGGGGGCAGGGTGACCTCCTCCCCCATGCCCAGCAGGCGGTTTCCCGCGTTGTAGACGTTGTATTTATTGATCTTGGTCGGAATAGTTTTCATGCTTACCTCCCGTTACGCGGTCAGGGCCGCCGTCAGGGCGTCCACGTCATACTCCCGAATATTCTCGATGTACTCCGCCGGGATATAGGGGGCCATGAACGTGTGGACGGTCAGGTGGCCATTGATCAGGTTGGTGGCCGGGTTCTCACTCTCCAGGAACTCCAGCCGGTAGCCGGCGCAGTAGTCGCGGGCCACATAGCCGTTACCCACAATGTTCTGGCTGTCCACGATGGACCGGATCAGCCGCTTATTGCCCGGCTTGTCCACTTTCTGGAAATAAGTGCGAATAAAGTTGTTTCCATCCCAGTCGAAGAAACGCCGCACCGCAAACCACCGATCCTTGGGGTCCGTGGTGGATGGATAGGCCGCCGTGCTGTTGCCCCAGGACTTGAAACCGTTCATATTGATGGCGGTGGTGATCCCGTTGGCGTTCAGCATATCGTTGGCCTGCTGCTGGTCCAGGACCACCTCGGTGCCGTCCGCCAGCACGGTGGCGGTGATCCGCAGGTCCTTATTGGACGGGCTTTCATAGGGCACGTCTGCGTTGCTGGCGTCGGTGTAGGCGGTCAGGGCGCCGAACATGGCGGAATAGTGGTAAATCTTATCCCCCACCGCCACCATAGGCCACAGGGCCACGGCATGGTTGGAGGTTGCCCCCATCTTTTCCTTGGCCACCTTGGCGTCCGTGTAGACAGCTGCGCCGTTGTCGCCCTCCGTGGGAATATCCAGCAGGCAGTTGCAGACGAAAACGCCGTTGATGGCCTCGGTTTTCGCCTGGAGCGCCGCCGCCACCACTGCGTCCCCGCTCCAGCCGGGGGCCAGCAGCAGACCGGGCACCATGCCCAGCTTGGGGTAAATGTGCCGGATCAGTTCCATGCCGGTTTCCTGGCCGGTCAGGGCGTCCACGCCGCCCATCACGTCCTCGCGGGTCACACCGGCGGGGTTCAGGCTCTTGCCCGCCACGGACAGCGCGGCAGCCTCCTGGGCGGCCTGGGACAGAATGGTGATCAGCACGTTGCCGTCATTGTCGTGGGCGGCAATATAGTCACTTTCCGCCACCAGTTCCGCGTCCCCGTTCTTGACCACCAGGGTGTCCAGCAGGGTATAGGGCTTTGTATAGACCACCTGGCCGTCTACCACGGGGCAGTCCTCCGCCTCGTTCACGGTGGTGTGGCTGGCCTTTTTGGGGTCCAGCACGTTCACCAGGATAATGGGGGCGATATTGAACACACGGAAACAGGCGTCAATGCTCTGGCACAGGGTAAAGTCCTTGAAATTGTCGGAATAGCCCACGTTCTGGCTGCACTCCGCAAAGGAATAGCACAGCATGGGCTTATTGACCGCCGCCGCCGGATCCCTGGACAGGTGAATGGGGGCGGTCCCGAAAATGACCTGCAGGCCCGCGCTGCCCTGAATGGGGGCGGTCAGGCTGGTGTCGATCTCGGAATTATAAACGCCGTGGAAATAAGACATTTTCTTTTTCCTCCTTTAGCCGTTCCCCTGTGCCTTGCGGTACAGGGTGTAATAGCGCCCGGCCCCGGCGTGGAACTGCCGCCGGACCTCCGGCAGCTGGTCCAGGGGGACCACCAGGCCGCCCAGGACCGGCTTTTCCTTGACGGCCTCCGCCAGCGCGGCGGGCGTCCCGTTGGTGTACGTTGTGTACTGGACGGCCACGCCGGGAATGGTGGGGCCGCAGTAGACCACCGGGCCAGTGGCCTGGGTGGTCTTTTTGGGGTCTTTGCTCATGTCTCTGGCACCTCCTTGAAGATGGCCGGCGCGGAAAGTTTCAGCGCCATGGCCGCAAAATAATAGGGGTGGGTGTCCTCCTCTTGTGTCACCCACTTAATGGGGTATTGCACCTCATAGCGCCGCGCCACTATGTTGTTTGCGGCGTAATGTGTCAGAATTTTGTTGACGATGTGGAGCGCGTCCCGGAAACCCTGGCGGTTCGGGTCCGGGTCGCAGACGCACACCACCAGGACGGCCTCCACCGTCTGCCGTTCATCCTGGGCGGGCAGTTCGCCGCCCGGTAGGCGGACGATCACATAAGGCTCCGGCACGTCCTCCGGCTCGATTTCCTCCGCCGGTGCCTGGTCCTCCAGCTGTTCCGCCTCCGGGTCCAGGTCCTCCACAGGCTCCTGGTCCTCCTCAATGTCAGATCCCGCTCGGATCGGCACGTCCTGGGGATATACCCGGATCCTCCGCTCCATGCCTGCGGAATTTTTTAGGGTTTCCCCCTCAAAAAGCTGTTCCAGGTCCGCCACCATGGCGTCCTGCAAAAATTCTTGTGTCACTTGTCCTTGCCTCCTTGACTTGTGACTTTTTGCCGCTTATAATAACTTTGTAGCGTTGGAATAATCAGCACAATTCGACAATGTTCTACATAGGAGGATAAAATGAAAATAGGTGGAATTATTCTTGTGATCCTGGGCCTGCTTTGTCTGCCGCAGGGCTTGATCTTCATAGTTCCCGGCGTGATCCTGTTTCTGCTTTCGCAAAAGAGGAAACAGGCTGCAAACTCCAGCGACGGCCCGGCCCCCAGTCGTTCCGGGGGCGGCTCTCAAAATGCCCCGCCGGTTCCTCCGGTTGTGATCTCGCCCGATCTTGACGGCTCCGCCGGGTCGTCCTTTGGTTCCTGGGACGTTTCGATCCACGGTGCGGATGGTCAGGACGTGCGAATGGACCGGGCGCTGTTCCAGAATATTGTGATCCGGTCCTATGACCCCGCCACCGGCTCCGCCGAAATATTGGGCACCCGTGGGGAGGTCTACAAAACCGATCTGGACCGCTGTACCTGCGAAGATTTCCAGCGGCGCGGCCTGCCATGCAAGCATATTTACAAGCTGGCCCTGGCCCGTGGATATTCCATAGACGCCTTTTTCTCCGCCCGTTCCGATGTGGTGTTATACGCGGACGGGTGCCAGGTGTACCATACCAGCCCGGATTGCCGGGGCCTGCGGAACAGGTATTCCCGGCGGTCCACGGTGTCCATGGCGGAACACAATGGCCTGCGGCCCTGTAAAACCTGCTGCGGCGGGAAATAGCACCCCACACGGCGGCCTATGTGCCGCCGTTTTTTATGCCTTGCCCAAAACCTTTTGGATCCGCTTGTCTATTTCACTCTGGAGGGTTTCATAGGCCAGCGTTTCCGCCTTTTCCCTCACCGTTTCGTTGCCCAGCATAAAGGGCACGGCGGGGGACAGCAGTTTTTTGACCGGCAGGCGGTCCGCGCCCTTGCGCTGGATAATAGCCACATGGCCGCTTGCAAACTTTGTTATAAAGGCTTTCAGCCCGTCCATTTCCAGCGGTTTCATACCGCCGGACGCCAGGACCTGCGCCGCCGCCGCTCCGGTTTTGGTGTTCGGCCTGGTCATAAACGCCATAATGTCCTGCATGGGTCCCCTGGACCGGATCGCCGCTGACATATTCGCCGTGGTGGCGGTCAGGACTTTGGGACCGCCCAGGCTTTCGTCTTTCAGGGCTTTGGTGTCTTTTATGGCATATTCGCCCTTGGCGTCCTTTACAAGCTGCTTTCTGACCTTGCGGGCGGTGGAGTTGACGGCGTTTTTCAGAATATTGGGGGCCGCGATCTGGTCCGGCAGGCTGTTCAGCTGTTGAATAATCTTCTGCAGTTCGCCCTCCACGTCAATGCGGATCATGGCCTCGGTTCCGCTCACGTTTTCACCGCCTCCAGTTCAATGGCCAGGATCCCGGCCTCTGTTGTGCAATCCATAACACGGAACGCCAGCCCGTCCAGGGTCATCACGGACTTAATGGCGGGGCGCTTTCCAAAATCCTTTTGGGCCACATAGATCAGGCCGCGCCTTTTATACAGTCCGTCAACATGGGTCCCCATTTTGGCCTTGTCCCGCTCCAGCAGTTCGTTGTCGTCCACCAGGACCGTCATTTTTTTGCCGTTGACGGTGTGGGCGTCCGCAAACTCCAGCCGGTTCAAAAAGACGTTGAGCACGTCCGCCGCTATGCACTCCTTAAAGCTGGGGGCACCCATTACGGGGCACCCCCGCCGTTTTCGGGGTCAGCGGCAGGGGCCTGGACCGCCGCCGCCGCGATCAGCTGCGCCCGCTCCCGTTGGTTCTTGGCCGCCGAAACGTCCACGCCCAGCTTTTCCGCCAGGTCCAGCAGGTCCGTCTTGGTCATGCGCTCCAGCTGCGCCGCGTCCAGGTGGCCGGTCAACATGGCGGACGTTCCGCCGTTTTCGGCCTCCTCCACCGTTTTCTGGCCGTTCTGGCCGGGGTTTTCGCTCCCGGCGTGTTCCTGCCCCTCCTCACCATCGCCGCCGCTCTGGAGGCTCCCAGGGCCTCCGGCGAAAATGGCGCGGATCTGTTCCTCCATGCTGGCGGCTCCGACAAACTCCCCGGTGGCGTCCTCAATGGTCACGCCCATGGCGCGGATGGCCTCCGCCGCCGCGTCGTTCACCTTGGAGCGCCTGACGGCCTCCTGGACGGCGGCGCGGGCCTCGTCCTCCAGGTCCGGCCCCGTCCACGCGGCGCTGTTGGCTCTCAACCACGCCGCCACCATTTTGGGATCGTTGGCGGGGATTGCCTCCCCGCGCTCATAGGTCCGGCCTATGTACTGGATCGGGCGCTGGGCAATCAGTTTTTTCATGCTCCAGCCCTCCGATCAGCCCAGTAACTTGACCAACACAGCGGCGTCCGTGGCGGCGGCGCTGGCGGCGGCGTAGCCTGCGGGCGTGTTGCTGCCCTCGGTGGCGGTGATGGCGTCCACCTCCGCGTCGTAGTAGACGGCGGTGCCCTGGTCGATGGCCTCCCCGTCCGCCTTGGTCATGGCGAACACGCCCACCACATGGACGGCTCCCTGTTCGCCCGCCAGAATGGGGGCGGCGGCCACGCCGATCCGGGTTCCCAGGACCACCACCGCACCGTTTTCCACGTTCTCGGTGGGGAAGTGGTCCAGGGTTTCGCCTCTCTGGTAATAGGTTGCTTTCATGTTCTGTTCCTCCTTACTGCCCCATGGGCACACCGTTGTTACGCAGGATCCCCCGGAAGTCTGCGGCGTTGATCCCCCAGTCCAGCCAAATGTCCCACAGATAGCCCAAATAACCGGCCTTTTCGGACCGCCGGAAACTGGGGGCGGTGGTGCCGTTCAGATAGTCCACCTGCACAGACTTCACCAGCCTTGGATCCGCCGCCATAAACCAGGGGCAGGCCGCGCCGGCGGCCAGGATATTCAGGACGGCCTCCTGCACCACCTTGATCCGGCTCTTGTACTTGGTGTTCAGCACGTTGACAGTGTGACTGCCGATCCCCTCCACGTCGATCTGCGCCGTGCCCAGGATCTGCTCCACTCTCATGCCATAGCCCACAGGCACCACAATGGTGGCAGGCTCCACCATAATGCTCTCCCCAAACTGGTCCGTCTGCAGGCCCATCTTCTCGATCATCTTCTCCAGCACCGTGACGCCGGGGGCGCTGCCCGTTTCGATCAGGTTCTTGTGGGCGGCGTCAAACAGGGGGGCACCGTCGAAAATGGCAGGGTTCTTGTAGATCAGTTCATAGACCTGGCGGTTGATCTTCTGCTTTGCCTTGCGGGTGTACTGTTTCGGCATATTGGCCAGGAAACCAATGTCGTCATTGATAAACGCCTCACGGGTCATGCTGAACTGGGTGGCGTAGGTGTCCAGCTTGCGGGTGGGCAGCAGGTCGGTTTCCAGGGTGCTGGCCTTGATCTCTCCGCCCTCGGTCACTTTCTGGAAGTCGCCGCCGCCCATGACATACTCATGATCCTTGCTGGCCTTGAAGTCCGGCAGGGTCCCCTTGCTGGTCCACGCCTCAAAGGTGGCCGGCTGGAGGTCATACTGCTGGACAATGGCCTTTTTAATGGCGTTGTCCATGATGGCGGGGAAGTCCGCCGTGGAACTAAAGAACTGCCGCACCGCCGTGTCCCACAGGTCAGCACGGGACCGGCGCAAAAGTTCCGTTACGGTTCCCTCACCGCTGCGGGCCATGCACTCGATCAGCATATCCCGCATGGACATACCCCGCATATCCTCCGCGCCCTGGGCGGGCTTGTCCAGTTCCACACCGGCCTGGATCAGCATGGCGTCCCTGGCGGCGTCCCGGAAATTGTCCATTCCGCTGTCCCTGGCACCCACCACCACCGGGGCGCCGTGCTGGATCATGTGGTCCACAGCGGCGGCCCGCACGGCGTCCATGGTGGCACCGCTGCGGATATACTCCTCCGGTGCCATGCCAGTCTGGCGGCACAGGGCCAGAATGTCATTGATCCGCTGGCGCTCCTCCGCCACGGCCCGCTGGGTATCCTCCGCGCTGGTGGCGCTGGGCGCTCCGGCAGGGGGAGGGGCGGGGGTGTTCACGGGGTCCTGGCCGTCCACGCTGCGCTGGCCGCCGGCAGGCTCCCCGCCGTCCTGGTCGTCCGGCTCCGCGTCAATCTTGCGCTGGAGCGCGTCCCACTCCGCCTTTTCCTCCGCCGTCAGGTCACGCCCGGCGGCGCGGGCAGCGTCCAAAATTTCCTGCTGCCGCTTGATCCACTTTGCTTTGTTTTTCATGCTCTTGCCTCCATCTTGTTTTTGTTGATCTGGATCTGTCTTTCATACAGGGATAAATCCGGCGGCCCGTTATCGGACCGGCCCACGCCCACGGTGGCGTCCGCAGGCACGGACACAATGGACATTTCCAGCGCCGTCCATTTCCTGGCGATATGACAGGGGCCAGTGAAACGCCCGTCCGCAGACACGGCCCCGGCCTTGACCTCCTCCCAGGCGTCCACAGCGTAGCGCACGGACGTGGTTTTCAGGGTCCCGGTCTTGACCTTGCCGAAAATCTTTTCGGCGTCGTCGTCGCTGTCGAACTCAATTTCAGCCATACCTCGGTTGTTCTCCACCCAGGCCCGGATCACTTTTCCCACCACTTTGTCCACGTCATGGTTGAACAGGACCACGCCCACCGTGTTCATGCGGGACAGGTCCACCGCGCCGGGGCCGTGGTCCAGGATCTCCATACCAAAATAGCGCCGGTATGGCTCCTCGCTGGAAAAGCTAACTATCCGCCGCCGGCTGTTCTCCGCTGCCTCCGGGCTGTTCTCCTCCCTGGCCAGGATCTCCCCCATGCTCCGGGTCGTCCGGTTCTTTTCCTCCTCCGGGGCCGCTCTGCTGGGCTGCTGTCGTTCCAGTTCCAAAAATCACACCTCCCATGTCAATTCCTTTTTTCCTGCCGTACTCCAGGACCTCCGCCAGTTCGTCAACGGCCTCTTTCCAGTCCTTGCCCTTTTCCGCCTGGAGGTCCTGGAACGTCTTTTGACCACTTTGCAGGGCGATCTTGTCCGCGCTTGCCTCTTTCGCCGGATCGATCCACTTTTTCGGCGTCTTGACCCAGGAATGATCCATGTATTCCTCTTTGCGCTCCCAAAAATCCGGCACAGAGAACAGGCCGGACAGTACCCCCGAAATTAGGAAATTTTCGTACACCTCGGACATGAACGCGGTTAAAAGTTCGATTTCCTCCGTGTATGTGTTTTCATCCTCCAGGGCGTTTTGACGGGCGGACGAATAGGTGGCCCCGTTCATGTCACGGCTGACCGCCTCATAGGAAAGGCCCTGTCCCGCTCCAATTAGGCCCTGCTGGGTTTTCAGGAACGCGGTGGCGTCGGTGGCTGCCCCTTTGGGGTCCACCACCTCCACGTCGTCCCCGGCACCCAGTTCCATGATCATGCCGGGTGTCATTTTCTTGCCGGAATAGTCCACCTGGCCGCCTTTGCTGCCCCAGCTGCTCCGCCCGGTCCCTCCGCTGGGCAGGGTCTTTTTGATCACCAGGCCCACCAGCGCGGCGATCCGTTCCTTGATGGCCACGGCGGTGATAAACTCGTTTGTGTCCCGCACTCTGGTGATTGTTGGGGACATATCGGACATTTCCCGCAGTTGGCTGGGGCGGTGCTTGCTTTTGTAGAAAAACACGTCCTTGGCCTCGATGTATGCAGGCTCCGCCAGTTGCCAGCCCTCTATGTCATACTGGCGGATCCAATATCCCACCGGGCGGCGGTATTGGTTGTACTCAATGCCGCCCACCACCCTGTTTCCTTGGTGGCGCGGTGCCGCCTGGGTTTTGTCCAGTTCGTCAACCTCCAAACATTGAAGTTTGAACGGGACCACGCCGCCACGGGTGTGGCGGTACAGGACGATCATGCCGCCGTCCACTTTTTTCCGCTCCACCATCATGCGCAGGATTTCGTTGAAAGACTGTTCCCCGGTCACGTCGCAGTTACGGGCTTTGCACCAGCGTTTCCACGCTTTTTCGATCTGCTTGTCCAGGGCGTCGTTTCCTGTTGTGGCTCGCAGGGTGTAGCCCTTGCCCACCACGTTTCGCTTGTAGGCGTGGAGGACAGCCTGGGCAATATCGCTGTTGCGCTCCAGGTCCCGCGCCCGCGCCCGCACAATGTCCCGGCTGTATTTGTCGGTTGCCTCCGCGCTTTCGTTCGTGACCCGCCACCCGGAATTGATCCGGCCATTCCCGGCGGCGTCATATCCTCGCAGTTCCTCCAGCCCTTGCCGCCACATTTCCCGCTCATAGGCATGGCGCGGGGACACGGCAGCGATCATGTTGTCAAGCCAGCCCACGCCGATCACCTCCCATCAAAGAACGCCACATAGGTGCGCCCCATCAGGGGGCCGCTCTCCTCGGTGGCCAGCTGGGCCTCCAGGTCGTCCCGCATGGATTTCAACATGGACAGGTCTGCACGGGTCAGGGACCGGCTGCCGATCTTGTAGGACTGGCCGCCGCACAGCACGGTGGTGATGGCGGTATTTACCTGGGCCAGCATTTCCGCCGGCGTCATGTTCGTTTCGTCCATGGCTCCCTCCGATCAAATCCAGTCGTCATTTTGGCGGATCCAGTTTTCCTCCGGCGCGGTTTCCTGGCGCGGTGGCTGGACCGCCTTTTCCTGCGGTTTCTCCGCTGCTCCCTCCTGGTTCTGGAGGAACAGGGACCGGACTTCCAGCACGTCCGCCGCCGCCGCTGCGTACACTTCACAGTCCAGGTAATGGTTGGCCGCGTGGGACGTTTTCAGTTCCCACCGCTGGACCACCTTGCCCTTGGAGCGTTCTGTTACCTTGTGTTCCGCTGTGACCTGTTCCGCATATTCCAGGTCGCAGTCTTTATGTACCATCCAGGATCCGCGCCCGTTTGGCCGCCTCATTCTGGCGGCGATCATGTCCTTGTATTTCCCGCCGTCTACCAGGACCAGCTGCATACCGTTGGCGCGGCTCCCGGCCTTGTCCACGGTGGAAATTCTGTAATGCCCCTGCATGGTGGGGACGCCCTTGCAGGGCCGCACCCACTCCGCATTGATCAGGCAAAATTCATATACCGCGTCGGTCTGGTCGCCGCTGTCCATCAGGGCCAATTCCACCATCATTTTTTCGCCGGACGGCAAGGAAAAAGCGGTATTCATAACCCGCTCCACCTCCGCCATGGAAAGGGCCTGGCCGTGGGCCACGTTTTGGCTGGTCATAAAATCGCCCCAGGCCCGGATCGTCCAGTACAGACAATTTTCCTGCACGTCGATCCCGCCGGTCAGCAGTTTGGTCCACTCCGGCAGTTCCAGTGCGGGCACGTCGGTCTGGCGTTCCATGACCAGATCCGCGTTGGTTTTCAGTTTGGTGTCCTCCCACGGCTCCGCCAGCCAGCTGTTGGTGAAGTTCTGCAGCAGTTCCGGGTCGTCTTTGCTCCGCATGAACTCCTTGGCAATATCGGAAAAGCGGGTAAAAGGGGAGTACAGGGTGGAGATCCAAAAGGCCACGCTTTTGGGCTGTGCCGTGCTTTTTCGCACATACTCCCACCGGCCAGCCTCCAGCATTTTGCCCTTGTCCTGGTCCGTGATCACGCACCCACACGCCTGGCACACATAGCTGGCCATTTCCGCCCGCTCCGCGTTGTCCGGCACATCGTCCTTACTGGGCCACTTGATTTGTGCAAATTTCAATTCGATATACTGGCCACAATGGGGGCATGGGACGAAATAGTGTTTTTCCGCGTCCGCCTCCTCTTTGGCTTTCCAGATGTGACCCGTTTTCAGCGTTGGGGTGGAGGTTATAAAAATTTTCCGGTTGGTCGTGTAGGTCTTTGTCCGCTCTATGGCCAGCGAAACGGGATCCGCCTCTTTCTTGCTTGCCCCTGGGTATTTGTCCACTTCATCCAGGAACAAATAGCGGATATTTGTACTTGCAAGATCCGCCGGGCTGTTGGCACCGTTCAGGTAGACGGTCATGGTGCCGAATTTCAGCTGTAATTTTTTGCTGATATGCTCCCGGTATTTCTCCGCCAGCACCTTGCAAGCCTTGATCATTGGCTCCAGCTTGGCGTCCACGGTCCGCTCCGCCAGGTCGTCCGACGGGTACACGATCATGGTCGGCCCTGGTGCCTGGTCGATCAGGCTGCCCAGCATATTCTCCATGGCAGACGTGCCGCCCACCTGGGTGGGTTTGACGAAAACAATTTTTTCCACCACGTCGTCGTCGAATGTGTCCATGATCTCCACCAGGTAGGGGGTCACGCTGTTGCGCCATGGCCCCGGTATGGCGTTCCCGTCCGGCAGTATGCGGTGCTTTTCGGCCCACTTGGAAACTGACAGGCGTTTTCGTGGGCGCAGGATCTCAACGGCGGTTATAATCCAGCCCGGCACCTCATAGCGTTTTACACGAAACTTTTTCACCGTTTTGCCTCCTCCGGCTCCACCACAGCGGCGTCCACGAATAGGGCCAGCATATCCTCCAATTCCTTGCGGGTGGCCCGCTCGATAGCGCGGGCGGTGGCGGCGTCCGTATAGCTGGCCACGGTGCCCGCCACCCTGCTGGGTATGTTCATGGCAAAATTTTTGAACGTGTCCATAAACTCCGCCAGCTGCTCGGTGGCCGCCGCCGTTTCGATGTATCGCCCCTCGGCTATGTCCGCCTTTATGCTGGCAAGCTGGCCCTGGCTCTCTTTCAGCCTCACCTCGGCCTCCAGCTTTTTCAGGGCCAATTCTGCCGTGCGGCTTTTCTCCCCGGTTTCCTGGGCCTTTTGCTCGATGTGGGCAATATACCGCTGAACGGTGGCACAGGTCCGGTATTTCCGCACCCCGCCGCCGGGCGGGATCTCTGTTTCCAGCACCCCGTCCTGGGTCAGCTGTTGGACCCGGCGGGCGCCCTTAAAGCCCAGCAGCTGGGCGATCGCCGTTGTGCTGGCCCACTCCGGCACGGTCCCGGTCAGGACCTCCGGCTTTTCCGACTTTTGCTTTTTGGGTGCCGTCTTTTTCGCGGCTGTTTTCTTTTGCTCCGCCACGTCAGGCGGCCCCCTTTCCCGCCCCGGCGGTGGAGGCCCGCCGGTTTCGTTTTTTCCGTCTGCGCCCGTTTCGCATTTTGTCCCGCTCCGGCCCGCTCGGTTATCCCCCCTAAAGGGGGGGATAAATTTTCCGGTCGTTTTTGCTTTGCGTAACGTAACAGGCCCCAAAATTTTTGGTTTCATGGGCAAAAATACCGGGCTTTCCTTGCCCCGCGTTGAATTTATCCCCAGGGAGGACCCGCGCAGGGGGGTGGCCGCCGCTCCCGCTCTCCCTCCAGCACAGCGGCGCGGCGCGTGGCCAGGCCATGGAGGACAGCGGGCGGGCCGGGCCACGCTGGGCACAGCACCCCGCCCATGGCGCGGAAAACAATGGGGCCGCCCGGTCTGCATAACCTGGCGGCCCTCGCTATTCCCTTGCTGTTCCATGCTATCAATATAGCACAGGTAAAAGTCCAACGGCGTCCACACTTTTCAGCGCGGCCTATTTTCTGGTCCTCTGTTCCTGGGCTTAAAATCCCCCATCAGTTTCCCGCTTTGCTCATTCCTGGCCAGCATATCCAGCGCGGCATTGTAATAATTAAAAACCGCTGACCGGCTCATATAGACCGCCCTGGCAATCTGTTCCCATGGCTTGCAGTCTATGTGCCGCATTTCCACCACGGTGCGCTCGGTAGACCCCACGGGCAGCAGGTCGATCAGGTCCATAACATTCTGGACGGCCTGGGCCATTTCCGCCTGCTGGGCCTCGATCCGTTCCTCCACCTCTGCGATCTGAAAAACAACGGCACCCGCCCCGTCCGGGTGGACCGGCCTGGAGGATGGCGTGGCCCTATATGCCGGCGTGGACGGTCCCCGCAGGTCTGCGGACAGGGTGCGGCGGCGCTCCTCCAAAATCCGCTTTTTCTGTTTGGCCGCGTGATACTGTTGCAGGTAGCGTTTCACCGCCTCCCGCTCGGTCCTGGTTCCCGTTGTTTTTCTGCCCATGGTTTACACCTCGGTTATGTCAATTCCCAGTTTGTCCTTTAGCATTTTCCGCTTTATCAAATAGTCCTTGGTCCTGGTGGCCCGGCTTTTCACGTCCTCCACCACATAGCGGTCCCGGCTGTCTGTCAGGTCGTCATATCGCCAGTATGTAAAATCCGCCCTGTACCGGATGGCCCGCACCCTGCGGCCCTCGGTGTCCGTGTATGCTTCTTGCAAGGTAAAATCAACCTGCAGGCGCACGTCTCGAATTTGCCCCGCCCGTTCCAGCGCGGCCAGATGATCATAGCGGCGGGCCTCCTTTTGGCTGTCGAAGTGGAGGACGGCCCCGGACGGTGTGACCCGCTCGGTGGGTCTGTTGTGGTATTTGCCGGCCTTTTGTGGCCCATCAGTGGCAGGGGAGGAGGGAGGCCCCCGCCGCGCCTGCTGGGCCATGTATTTCTGGAGCGCCTGGGCCTGGTATTTTGGCGGCAGGTCTTTCACGTCGATGGCCACCGCCTACACCTCCGCCGCCGCGTCCGGGATCTCCACATACCGCCACGACATTGGCGGGGCAGTCAGGCCAAACTCTGCCAGCGGGCTGGGCGTGTCGTATTTCTGCGGATTTTCCACCAGCCACCCGTAAAGGCTCCCGCCCTTGGCATAGGTCCGCAGGTCCTCCAGCTTGACCCCGGACCGCTCCACCAGCATTTCCAGCAGGTTGGTTTTGATCCACCCCGGACAGGTAAATTGACCTTGCACCGCTCCGGTCCCGCTGACATACACCAGCACGGTCAGCGGCCAGCGGAACGCCCGCCCGTCTTTGCTCTGCGGGGCGGACTTGCGGATCTCCAGCCCCTTTTCCCCGGACAGGATTTTCTCCCACCATTCCGGTTTCACGCTTGCAAGTACGACTTTCACTCCTGGCCCTCCTCTCCATCCGGCTTTTTCTTGTTCTGGTTGAACAAGACGGCGCCAATGTATGCCTGGATCAGTTTCATGGCCTCCTCCGGCGTGGCCCCGGCTCCCAGGGCCGCCCGGTAGAAGATCAGCGCCATTTCCGCAGTCATGCCCAGGCCGCTCCGTAGCTGCTCCAGTTTCTTTTCCTTGTCCATGGTTTACTCCTTTCCTGGGGTTCGTCCCCAAACTTTACACATTTACAAGGCCATAAAAAGCTGAACTCACATTCAGCCCGATCCCGCCTTTTTCTGCCGGGTCCTCTTTACGGGTTCCGGCTGCCGCACATACTTATAATATAGGTATCCGTATTTGGTGGCCTTGCTCTCCACGAATATGTAACCCTTTGGCGGGCGCGGCGGCTTTTTCTCTGTATAGTTCCTTTTCACCAGTGTGGAGGGTTCCCGCTCCGGCTTGTCCAGCTTTCCGGCCTTTTTCCAGCGGTGCCCGCCCTGTTCCGGTGTCCAGTGGTCAAAAAGATAATTCGCCAGGCCGGTGTAGTCCTGGCCATGGTCCACACCATTATAATAATTGTGGGCTTTCAGGTTCTCGATCCGCACGATCTCACCCATGCCCCACAGCTTGGTGATCATGTCCTCCGGTATACCCTCGGAAACCATATGGAAGTGGATCCGGCGGGTGCCCTTGCCGCGTCCCATGTAAAT
Organism: uncultured Oscillospiraceae bacterium; assembly: GCA_910583885.1. Taxonomy (GTDB): domain Bacteria; phylum Bacillota; class Clostridia; order Oscillospirales; family Oscillospiraceae; genus Pelethomonas. Next base: position 17,779 of record CAJUAC010000055.1, read on the forward strand.
CAGGATCTTGGCATTGGGGAAATGGTACATCAGGCGGCGGGTGTAGTTGTCCCGCAGGCGGCGGGCCTCCTGGAACGTGTGGACCTCGTATTCATTATTTAATGTAAGGGTGCTGTATTTGGAGGTGGGGCCAAAATTAGCGTTGAACAGGCGGGCGTGTTTCCGTTTGGAAATTCCGATCCGGTGCTGCTCCCGCTCCTCCTCGGTCTTAAACCTTGGCTTTGGCTCCGCCTTTTTAATATCCCTCACACGGTCCGGGACGTTAAAAACGATTTGCTCACAGACGGCCCCCGAAAAAAGCCGCGTTTTCACTCTTTGCATATCCGCCCCGCCTTTTCCGTCGTGGTAGGCTCTGCCCCGGCGGCGCTATTCGCCGCCGGGGTCCTCTTTCCATTCTTTTACAATGCAATCCGGGCACCTAAATGGATCCGGGCAATACTCGCAAATGTCCATCCCATCCATGGCCGCCCGCCGGATCATGGCCTCCAGGTCTGGCACGTTGATCTGGCGGTTTGGGCGGATCAGTTCCACCACCCTGGTCAGATAGCTAGACGCCTGCCAGTCCCCGTAAATCTCCGCCGCGCCGTCCGGTTCCATAGTGTCCGGGTTCAGCGGCACAATGGCCACGCTGCCGCCCGCCGGGTCAACCTCCCATTGGGCTGGTGTTTCACTGACCACGTTGCCGTCCCGGTCCACCTGCCGGCGGCCCAGGGTACAGGTGCCCACGCCTATGCTGATTATTCCCACGGGTTTGACCTCCTTTTATCCACGTTTTGGATCGTACTTGCTAAAATCCGGCTGCGCTTTGAAGATCAGCCGATTGTTGCACCACCTCTGCAGGTGGCGGACTTCCTGGGGTGCCTGCTCCTTGTTGTAGATCATTACATAAGGCGCATATCCCAGGTCACGCAGGGCATAGACGCGGGCCAGGTCCTCCTCTGGTGTGCTGTTGAAATTGGTTAGAACATACACGCCCTTTTTGCTGGGGTCCTTGCGCCTGTACCAGTCGGAAAACCTTTTGAAGTATGGCCGCAGGTCCTCCGCCGGGTTGTCCCAGGCAAAATGTAACCGCCCGATCCGCATTTTCCCCAGCAGGTCCGCCACGTCCCGGTCTATTAGGCGAATGTCCAGCCCTTGGTTGAAGTCTACATAGGCCCTGGAGGCCACCAGCTGCTCCAACAGGTCCCACCGCTCCGGGCAAGCCAGAATATTGGGATCCATGATCACCACGTTTTTCTGTCCTCCCCAGAACTCCGAAAGATCAGCCACTTTTCTGGAGGCGCGGCCCTCTTTTCCGCCTACATGGCAAAACTCGCACCCACGGGGACAGCCCCGTGTTAAAAAACCGTAGGCCGTCCCCTCCGTCAGTTCCGGGCAAAGGGAATAGTCCGGGTATATATGCTCTATCTCCGGCGGCAGGGGCTTGTCCCGTTCCAGGTGGTAGACCTCCCGGCCACCCTCCAGGGTGATGGCGTACCCCGTCCCGCCTTTGATCACCTGGTCAGCGTTCAGCGGCTCCGGGTGGTCCGGTGTGTATGTATCGCTGAAAACCTTTGACATATAAACCACGTCATAGTGGAATAAATCGGACCACCACCATTCCACCGTGTCGCCTCTGGCCTTATGCCA
>CAJUAC010000056.1 GCA_910583885.1 uncultured Oscillospiraceae bacterium
TGCTGGACCACCTGGGCTCCGGCAAGGACTGGGACCTGAGCCGTATGCACGGCGGCCTGCGCCTGCTGCCCCCCTTCTCTGCCAACCAGACCCGGGGCAACAACGGCATCCGGGGCAAGATGGAGGCCCTGGCTGGCGTACGCTCTTACTTAGAGGGCATCCGGCAGACCCATGTGGTCCTGGCGGACAGTGACCTCATCATCAATATCCCCCTCCAGGATGTGTACCAGGCCCATCTGGCCTCCGGTGCGGACATCACTGCCGTATGCACCAGCAGCGTGGATTCTGAGAGCGATGTCACCTTCTTCCGCCTCGACGAGTCCGGACGGGTGAAGGAGTCCCTCTTCCCCCTGCGTGACCGCACCGGCTGCCACCGCTCCCTGGAGATCTACATCCTCTCCAAGCAGCTCCTGCTGGATCTGGTGGACGAGTGCATGAGCCATGACCAGACCAGCTTCCGCAGCGCCGTGCTCCAGGCCAAGGCCGGCTCCCTGCACATCCAGGGCTACGTCTGGGACGGCTACGCCGCCCAGATCCGCAGCCTGAAGGAGTACTATGACCGCAGCCTGGAGCTGCTGGATCCCGCCATCCGCCGGGAGGTCTTCCCTGCCCAGCGGCCCATCCACACCAAGGAGCGCAACGACGCCTCCACCTATGTGGACCCCGCCGGGACCTGCTGCAACAGCCTGGTAGCCGACGGCTGTACCATCGAGGGCACGGTGGAGAACTCCATCCTGTTCCGCGGCGTCAGCGTCGCCCGGGGCGCGGAGGTGAAAAACTGCATCCTGATGCAGGATACCACCGTCAGCCGCGACTCGGTGCTCCACCACGTCATCGCCGATAAGGACGTGGAGGTCATGGACTCCCGCACCCTGATGGGCCACGACCGCTATCCCATGGTCATCGCCAAGGGCAGCAAGGTGTAATGGATGCCGCTGAAGCGGGGGGAGCGGCCCTCCCCCCGCTTCCTTTCTGTCTTCTCCCCTGGTTTGGGCCGCCTGATGGCCCAACGGGATCCCAATCTCAAAGCCTTATCTATACGAGGAGGTTATTCCCATGAAAATTCTGTTTGCCGCTTCCGAGGCCGTCCCTTTCTGCAAAACCGGCGGCCTGGCCGACGTGGCCGGCAGCCTGCCCCAGGCACTTGCCAAGGCAGGCAATGAGGTGGAGGTCATCCTCCCCATGTACCAGCGCGTCGCTGAGAAGTGGAAGGACCAGATGGACTTTGTGTGCAACATCGAGGTCCCTCTGGGCTGGCGCCGGGTTTACTGCGGCCTGTTCCGGCTGGACAGGGATGGTGTCATCTGGTACTTCGTGGACAATGAGTACTACTTTAAGCGGGATGCGCTCTACGGCCACTACGACGATGGTGAGCGCTTCGGCTTCTTCTCCCGCGCCGTCATCGCTTTGCTGCCGGCTATGGACTTTATGCCCGAGGTGATCCACTGCAACGACTGGCAGACCGCCCTGGTGCCTATCTATCTCAAGGACGAGTGTGTGCGCTGGAGCGAAGTGCGGGGCATTAAGACCGTCTTTACGGTACACAATATCGAGTATCAGGGCCGCTATGGCAAGGAGACCTTGGAGGACCTGTTTGGCCTGGCCCCGGGCTGGTTTGCTGACGGCACCATCGCTATGGACGGCGACGTGAACCTGCTCAAGGGCGCTCTGATGACCTGCGACGCCATCACCGCCGTCAGCCCCACCTACGCCCAGGAGCTCCGCTACGCCTACTTTGCCCACGGCATGGAGAGCGTCATGCAGCGCAATGCCTGGAAGGTCCACGGTGTGCTCAACGGCATCGATATGGAGCGTTACGACCCCTCCACCGACAAGAGCCTGACCGCAAAGTATACCCCCACCGATATGTCCGGCAAGGCCAAGAACAAGGAGGCCCTGCAAAAGGAGCTGGGGTTGAACGTGGAGCCCAACGTGCCGATTATCGGTATCGTCAGCCGGCTGGTCAGCCACAAGGGCCTGGATCTGATCTGCAAGGTCTTCGACCAGATCATGGAGCTCAACTGCCAGTTCGTCGTCCTGGGCAGCGGCGACTGGAACTATGAGCAGTTCTTTGAGCAGAAGCTGTCCTGGTATAAGGGCCGCATGGCCCTGTACCGCGGCTACAACGAGGCCCTGGCCATGAGCATCTACTCCGGCTCAGACCTGCTGCTCATGCCCTCCAAGAGCGAGCCCTGCGGCCTGGCCCAGATGATCGCTATGCGCTATGGCACGGTGCCTATCGTCCGGGAAACCGGCGGCCTGAAGGATACTGTCCACCCCTACGAGGCGTGGTGCGGCGCAGGCAATGGCTTCACCTTTGCCGACTACAACAGCGGCGATATGCTCTATGTCATCCGCCAGGCAGTGGATCTCTACTTCAACAACCCCACTGCCTTCAAGGCACTGCGCCAGACCGGCATGACCGAGGACTTCAGCTGGAACCGCAGCGCAGAGGCCTATAACAGCATCTACCGCACGATCTGTTCGTAAATCCCGCGCGGGCTCTTGGCGGGGGGTATCGGGAGATACGCCCCGCCTTCTCCTGCGTGCAATATGCGGCATCCCCGCTGCACACTTGAGAGAGGATTGTGCCCTTTTTCAAGCTATCTGATAATAGAAATGAGGAAAACCCTATGGAAAAGTACACCAAGGAATCCATGAAGCAGGCCATCAGCGACAAGCTGCGGGTAAATTTTGGCTGCTCAGAGGAGGAGGCCTCTGAGGCCAATATGATGAAGGCCTGTGCCATGGTCCTTCGGGACAAAATGAGCATCCACGCTGTGGAGACCCGGACCAAGGTCCGCAAGAAGCAGCTGCGCCAGGTCCACTACATGTCCCTGGAATTTTTGATGGGCCGCAGCCTGATGAAGAACGCCTACAACCTGGGCGTGCTCCAGCCCATGCGGGAGGCCATCGAGGAGATGGGCTTCAAGCCCGCCCACATCTTTGATATGGAGCCGGACGCCGGCCTGGGCAATGGCGGCCTGGGACGTCTGGCGGCCTGCTACCTGGACAGCCTGACCACCCTGGAGATCCCCGCCTGCGGCTACTCCATCTGCTATGAGCTGGGCATCTTCAAGCAGAAGATTGTGGACGGCCAGCAACTGGAGCTGCCTGACAACTGGAAGGACCAGGGCGACGCCTGGCTGATCCCCCGTCCCGACGAGGTGGAGGAGGTCCACTTCGGTGGTACGCTGCGTGAATTCTGGGATGGGGACCGCCTGCATGTGGTCAACGAGGACTATACCAAGGTTTTGGCCGTCCCCTGTGACATGTCCATTGCCGGTTACGATACCACCCACACCAACTGCCTGCGCCTGTGGGATGCCAAGAGCCCCACGCCCATCGACATGAGCGTGTTCAACCAGGGCGATTACCTGCGGGCCGGTGAGGAGAAGGCTATGGCCGAGGCGATTGCCAAGGTGCTCTACCCCGAGGACAACCACTACGAGGGCAAGAGCCTGCGCCTGCGCCAGCAGTATTTCTTCGTCTCCGCCACAGTCCAGTCCATTGTGCGTAAGCACATCCAGGCTTATGGCACCCTCACCAACTTCCACGAGAAAAACGTCATCCAGATCAATGATACCCACCCCGCTCTGGTCATCCCCGAGCTGATGCGTATCCTGATGGACGATGCCGGCCTGGACTGGGATACCTCCTGGAAGATCACTGTCAAATCCGTGGCCTACACCAACCACACCGTGCTGGCTGAGGCCCTGGAGCGCTGGCCCCAGTCCCTGATGCAGTCCCTCCTGCCCCGGATCTGGCAGATCCTGTGCGAGATCGCCCGCCGCTGGCAGGAGAAGGTAACAAGCTTCTACCATGGCGACGAGAGCAAGATCCGCAACATGGCAGTTATCTGGGACGGCGAGGTCCGCATGGCCAACCTGTGCATTGCTGGCGGCATGGCGGTCAACGGCGTGTCTGCCCTCCACAGTGACATCCTGCGCAACGACGTCTTCCGTGACGCCTGCGGCATGGAGCCGCAGAAGTTTAAGAACGTCACCAACGGCATTGACCACCGCCGCTGGCTGGCAGAGATCAACCCCGGCCTGGATAAGCTGATCTGCGACTTGACCGGCGGCAATGACTACCTGCGCCATCCTGGCGCGGCGCTGCCTAAGCTGGACAAATTCGCCGACGACAAGGAGGTCCTGCTGCGTCTGGAGCAGATCAAGCAGGCCAATAAGATTGCTTTTGCCAAGTTTGCTAAGAAATCCCAGGGGTTCATCCTCAACACCGATGCCATCTTCGACGTGCAGGTCAAGCGGCTGCATGAATACAAGCGGCAGCTGCTCAACGCCATGCACATCATCCACATCTACAACCAGCTGCGTGATAACCCCAACATGGAGCTGCGGCCCCACACCTTCCTCTTCGGTGCGAAGGCAGCCCCCGGCTACGCGGTGGCGAAGCGGATCATCCAGCTCATCAACTCCCTGGCGGACCAGGTCAACAACGACCCCGTGTGCAAGGACCGTCTCCAGGTGTTCTTCCTGGAGAACTACCGCGTATCCATGGCGGAGGTCCTGATGCCCGCCAGCGAGGTCAGCCAGCAGATCTCCACCGCCGGCAAGGAGGCCAGCGGCACCGGCAACATGAAGTTCATGATGAACGGCGCGCTGACCGTGGGCACCCTGGACGGGGCCAACGTGGAGATGCACGAGGTGCTGGGCGACGAGAACATGTTCCTCTTCGGCCTGAAGACCGAGGAGGTCAAGGAGGTACGGGATACCGGCTATAATCCCTTCAACCTCTATAGCCGTGACCCGAACCTGCACCGCGTACTGGATCAGATCAGCAACGGCTTCCGGGACGGCACCCGCTACGACGACCTGGTACAGCGCCTGCTGCTGGGCAACGGTTCCATGGTTGACGAGTATATGCTCCTGGCGGACTTCGCCTCCTACTGCGCCGCTATGCGCCGCATGGTGGAGACCTACGCCGACCGCACCAAGTGGAACCAGATGAGCCTGCACAACATCGCACGCTCCGGGATCTTCGCCGCCGACCGCTCCATTGCGGACTATGCGGAGACGATCTGGCACGTGCCCTATAAGAAGTAAATCCCAGCCGAGATGCAGTAAACGGGAGCTTCCCTTGAGGGAAGCTCCCGTTCTGTTTTTCAGATGGTAGGGGTATTCCGGAGCTACTCCTTCCCCTTCGGCGGGACTGGCGGGGCCGGGGGAGGCGGCGGTGGGTTCTTCGCCTTTCTACGGCGATTCCTCCATTGCAACAGAAGTACAGCACATACGATCACAGCTGCCAGCAGGAGCAGGTTCATCCAATTACGGGCTACGCTGATGACAAAATCCTCCAGGCTGTCAATCCCCCGCTCCAGGCCGGTGGAGAAGGCCGCACCCAGACGCTGGCCGAAGGTGACAGGGATCTCCTCGTCACTGGAGAGCCGGTATACCTCCCGGAGATAGATGGTGACGGTGGAGTAGTTGATGAGGCTGTCGTACTTGCGCAGGCTGCCGGTGAGATACTCGATCTGCAGCTCTGTGTCGCTGATGGCGCTCTCCAGGCTGATAATGTCCTCCATGGACGCCGCCTGGGCCAGCAGGGTTTGCAGGCGCTCCAGTTTGGTGCGCTGGGTTGCCAGGCGGGCCTCGCTGTCGTAGTAGGCCTCGCTGACATCCTCACTGTAGTCGGATTTGCTGACCACATGGGCGGCCTGCCCCGCCTGTTCCAGGAAGGCGTTGAAACTCTCCGCCGGGACACGGACGACGCAGGAGAGACGGCGGTAGCTGCCACCCTGGTTGACACTGCGGCTCTCAAACCAGCCGCCCAGCTCCTCCACAGCGGCCTCCAGTTCCTGGCTGGCCTGGTCGAACTCCTTGGTCTCCAAATCCATTTCCGCTGTGAGGATCCTCTTGGCATTGGCGCGGGCAGCTGCCTCCTCCCCGGCAGTTTCGCCCTCCGTCCCCATAGGCGCGTCATTTGCGTCGGCCCAGCCGTACCCGGTGTCTGCTGGCACCTCCTGCGGGGTGGCCGGTTCGGGCATGGACGCTGCCGAGTTGGCAGCGCCGTTGCTGCTGCCGCCGCAGGCGGACAGGGTGAGGAGCAGGAGGGCAAGCAGCAAGGGTAACAACTTCTTTTTCATCTTTGGTTCCTCCTTATCTATTCTGTAGTGGGGCTTCTACCCTGTAAGACGCAAAAGCAGATGGGATGTTCCTAGATCATAGGATTTTTATTTAAAACAAGGTGAGCTGCCCGAAGGGCCGTGCCAAAGTACCTGCCCGCACCCATTCCACCTCCCCCGGCAGATCCTCCAGGAAGGGGGACGGCTCCGGGGAGGTGGTCAGGATCAGTTCCTCCCGGGCCCGGGTCATGCCTACATACAGCAGCCGCCGTTCCTCCTCCCAGTCCGTCGGGCGGCCCTTGGCCTCCAGGGGCAGGGTCCCGGCCCGCACCCCGGCTACAAATACCGCAGGGAACTCCAGCCCCTTGGCGGCGTGGAGGGTCATCAGGCGGACCGCGCCGGATTCCCAGCCCTTACCGGCGGCGCGGCAGAGATCCGCCTCCTGCCCCAGGGCGACCGTCTCCCACAACGCCGCCATGCTGGCGTGGAACACCGCCGTATACCGCAGGCGCTCCAGCGCGGGAGAGGTCCCATAGCGGTCCTCCCAGCGCTCCACCAGCCGCCAGGGTTTCTCCTTTTCCAGCAGGGGCAGCCACTCCCCCGCCCGCTCCAGCCACGCCTCCAGGTGGCCGTACCCCCGGGCTGTATCCTGCAGGGCCGCCGGGTCTAACCGTTCCAGGCCCTTGCAGGCCGCCTGGGCCTTCCCAACCAGATCCGCCGGGCACCCCCACAGAAGGCGCAGGGCAGCCTCCAGGGCGGCGGCGTCACCGGGCTCCTGTAGGCTGCGGAAAAAGGCCAGCAGGCCCCGCACCTCGTCTGCCTCCAGGTACTCCCCCCGCCCACTGATCAGGCAGGGGATGTCGTCATGCCGCAGGCACTTCTCCACCAGCTCCAGCTGCCGGTGGGTGCGGCAGAGCACGGCAATCTCGGAAAACGCCCGGCTCTCCCGCCCAGCCCCCAGCTGCTGGGCCTCCAGCATATCCACGCCGCCCGCCATACGGCCAATTTCCTTGGCGATATACACAGCCTCCGAGAAGCTATCCTCCGCCTCTGCCAGCCGCACCGCCTGCCCAGCGGGACGCTGGGGCAGCAGCTCCCGGACGCCGCCGGGGTTGCGGGAGATGACCGGCAGGGCGGCGTGCAGGATCTCTGGCGCAGAGCGGTAATTCCGCTCCAGACGGAACGCCTGGAGGCCGGGGCAGTCCTCTGCCAGCCGCTGGAAGCAGCGGCCTGATGCGCCACGGAACCCGTAGATCGACTGGTCTGGGTCGCCGATGACGAAGAGGCTCTTCCCTCCCCTGCTCCAGGAGCGGACCAAGCCGTATTGGACATCGTTGACATCCTGGAACTCGTCCACCAGCAGGTGGAGAAATCCCCGCCTGCCTGTCGTATCCAGCTTCAGCGCCTCCAGCAGGAGGTCATCAAAGTCCAGCATTCCCAGCGCCTCCAGACGGGCGCAGTAGGACTCGTACAATGTCCCGTCCAGCCCTGCCTCCTCCAGGGAGGCCCCGTTTTTCACGCGGGACACCTTTTGCAGCAGCGCCTGGGCCCCGCCCTTCTGTCCCTGCTGCCGCAGGATCTCTGCCGCCAGCTCCAGGGCCTCGCCCTGGCCCAGCAGCTTCACATCCCCCAGCAGCTCCAGGCAGAGGGCGTGGAAGGTTCCAATGTGCATCCGGGCCACCACCCGCTTGCCGCCCAGCCTCGCCTCCAGACGGGTACGCATCTCCGCAGCGGCCTGGTTGGTGAAGGTAACGGCGGTGATCTCACTGGGCAGGACGCCCTGCTCCTCCACCAGCCAGGCAATCCGGGCAGTCAGCGTCTTGGTCTTCCCTGTACCTGGGCCAGCCGTCACCGCCACAGCCGCGCCACCGGCGGACACTGCCGCCAGCTGCTCCGGGTTGAGCACCTCTGCGGCGGGTTCCTCTGCCCGCTTCCCCCGGGACGCGGCTGGCTTCTTTTGCAGCGCCCCCTTGCGGGTGGGCCGCTGCACAGGCCCCGATACGCCAAACAGGGAGATCTGCCCCCCCAGCCGCTCCATCTCCGCCGGGGAGAGCAGGGAGATCACGCCGTACTCCCCATCAAAGCCGGGCCTCCGCACCACCTGGCCTGCCCGGAGGCGGCGCACGCCCTCAGCCACACAGGGCCCCGCTGCCCGCTCAATGTCAGGGATCGGAACCTCCCGCAGGATATGGAACTCCGGCCCCAGCTCCTGGAGCATCGACTCGTACAGTGCCGCTGTCCGCTTGGAGGCTGCCGTCAGGCCTGTGGAGGCGGCAATCACCTCCGGCAAGGGGGCCAGGCTCTCAAAGGGCTTGGCCCCCTCCGGCCGGAAGCCCACCGGGCGGTCAGCCAGCTCCTCCACCCTGTGCTCCACGCCGATGGTCAGTTTTTTGCCGCACACTGGGCACAGCCCGCCCCTCGCCTGGGTCTCTGCTGGTGTCAGACACACGCCGCAGCTGCGGTGGCCGTCCAAATGGTACTTGCCCTCCTCGGGGAAAAACTCCACCGTCCCCCAGAAGCCCTCCCCTGTGCGGATGGCCCCCACCAGCTCCGGATAGGACAGCCCGGTCTCCAATACATCCGCCTCCCGCCCCAGCTTGGATGGGGAGTGGGCGTCGGAATGGGACACCAGGGTCATATGGTCCAGGGCGGACAGCCGCCAGTTCATGGGCGGGTCAGAGGAGAGGCCGGTCTCCACCGCGTGAATGTAGCCCGCCAGGTCGTCAAAACACGCCTCTATCGTGTCAAAGCCGGAGAAGGCCCCAAACATGGCGAAGTGGGGCGTCCAGATGTGGGCGGGGATGAACTCCGCCTCCGGGCAGGCCTCCAGGGTGAGCTCCAGCAGATCCCGGCTGTCCAGGCCCAGGATGGGCCGTCCGTCGGAACGGATATTGCCGATGGCCTCCAGCCGCACGGCCAGCTCATCAGCAGCCTCCAGGGAGGGGAGCAAAATCAAATTGTGGACCTTGCGGGTCTTCCCGTCCCGCTTGTAGATGGAGCTGATCTCCCCAGTGACCACAAAGCGCGGCGCTTCACCGGGCAGTGCGCCGGGCAGGCACAGCTCAGGCCGCAGGGTATAGACCCCCTCCCCTGCCGGTACCAGCTGCTCATGCAGCTCCTTGCGCCAGGCGGGATGGGTGAAATCCCCTGTCCCCACCAGGCCGATGCCCTTGCGGCGGGCCCACCAGTCCAGATGGGGTGCGTCGCAGCCCTTACTGGTGGCCCGGGAGAAGCGGGAGTGGATGTGGAGATCCGCAATATACATGGCTGTGCCTCCTCTGTCTCTCTGTTATGGATTTTTTCGTCTACCGGGCCAGGTAGGCCCGCACCAGCTTGTCCGCCTGCCGGAAAGCCGCATCCTCGTCGATGCCGGTGAGCCGCCCCTTCCGGACCGTGACGCGGCCATTGACCACCGTGTAGTCCACCGGGCCTTTCCAGCCAACAGTGCCCAGCAGGGATTTCGGATCCAGGGCCGCGCCCACCATCTCCAGGCGGCGGGTGTCGATCAAAAACAGATCCCCTGCCTTGCCAACCTCCAGGGAGCCGATGTCATCCCGCCCCAGGACCCGCGCACTGCCTACGGTAGCCATTTTCAGCACATCGTAGCCGCTGGGAGCCCGTTCGCTGGCGTGGAGACGGTGGAGGAGATAGGCAACCCGCAGCTCCTCCAGCAGGTTGGAGCCGTCGTTGCTGGCGCTGCCATCCACCGCCAGCCCCACCGGCACGCCCATCGCCAGCATCTCCGGCACACGGCACACGCCGGAGGCCAGCTTCATATTGGAGATGGGGCAGTGGGCCACGCCGGTGCCAGTCTCCGCCAGGCGGCGCAGCTCTGCATCATTAAAATGGATGCCGTGGGCATACCAGACGTCCGGCCCTATCCATCCCAGGGACTCCATATAGGCCAGAGGCCGCATCCCCCACCGCTCCAGCACAAACCGCTCCTCATCCCTGGTCTCGCACAGATGGGTGTGCAGACGTACCCCCAGGGAGCGGGCCAACATTGCTGACTGGCGCAGCAGCTCCTCCGACACGCTGAAGGGGGAGCAGGGCGCCAATGCCACCTGGTTCATGGAGAACCGGGCCGGGTTGTGGTACTTCTCCACCGCCTGCTGGCAGTCCCGCAGGATCCCGTCCACCGTCTGCACCACGCTGTCCGGCGGCAGGCCGCCGTCCTTCTTGCTCAGATCCATGCTCCCCCGGGAGGCAAACATGCGGACGCCCAGGGCATGTGCAGCGGCAAACTGGGCGTCCAGCAGCCCCTCCGCCTGGCCCTGCGGGAAGACATAGTGGTGGTCAAAGCAGGTGGTGCAGCCGTTTTTCATCAGCTCCCCCATCCCCACCAGAGAGCTGTGGTAAACCACCTCTGCGTCCAGGTTCTTCCAGATCTCATAGAGCGCCCGCAGCCAGTCGAACAGCTCCATATTCTGCACCTGGGGCAGGCTGCGGCTGAAGGTCTGGTAGAGATGGTGATGGGTGTTGACCAGGCCCGGGTAGGCGATACAGCCTGCGGCATCGATGACCTCCTCCGCCTCCTGCGCCTCCGGGCCGATATACGTGATGACACCGTCCTCCATCAAAAGGCAGCAATTCTCCCGGACCTCATCCCCAGGGCCGCATGTGACAAGATAGGACGCGTTTTTTACCAGCAGGCGTGCCATACTATATTCCCTCCAATTGTTCCTCTGTTTGGATTGTCAGCTGTTTAGATATCCGTCAAACAGTATATCGGATTCGCGGCGGGTTGTCAAAATTTTTCCAGCCCCCTCTGCTGCCCCCACAGGCCCCGCTGGGGGCGGGCGCACGGCAGCGGGCTGGCGGATTGTGCCGGAGCTGGTCCGTTTTTTCGACAAATAAGGGAATTTTTTCCTATTTTGTCGAAAAAACAAGAACGATTTTATTCCGAAATTTTCATTTTTTGCTTGTGTTTCCTGTCTGTTTATGGTAATTTGTAAGCAAGGCACAACGAAGCTTCGATATTTCGTCTAATCGGACGGATGGCCCGCTATTCATGTCGATGTGAAAAACTTTGAAAGGATATCTGCATATGGACAACAGAATCAAAATCATGCTCACGGACACTGATGAAGATGCCCGCAGCATGTTACAGGACGCCCTGGAACGAACAGGACGCTTTGCCGTGGTCGGCTCTACCGGAGATGGCGGCCAGGTACTGCATATGCTGGAGGAATGCAAGCCCGACATGCTGGTTCTCGATCTGATCCTGCCCGGCCTGGATGGCTTGGGCATCCTGCGGCGTATGGACAGCGGAAGCCGTCCAACTATTCTGGCAATATCCAACTTTGTCACCCAGGAGGTGGTCGCGGAGGCGGGAAACCTTGGCGCTTCCATGTTCCTCAGCAAACCTTACAACGAGGGCGCACTGGTGGAGCACCTGACCCGGCTGGCTGAAAAATGTGAGAACCGGCTCCACGCACCAGGCCTGGAGGAGCTGGTAACTTCCATCATCCACGAGGTTGGCGTCCCGGCCCATATCAAGGGCTATCAGTATGTCCGCGAAGCGATCATGATTACCGTAGAAAATATGGATGTCATCAACTCCGTCACAAAAATCCTGTACCCCGAGGTGGCGAAGCGGTACCACACTACGCCCAGCCGTGTGGAACGGGCGATCCGCCATGCCATCGAGGTGGCATGGGACAGAGGGGACCTGGAAACATTACAGCGGTTTTTCGGGTACACAGTCAGCAATGCCAAAGGGAAACCCACCAACTCCGAATTCATTGCCATGATCAGCGACCGCATCCGCCTGAAGCTGAAGATCACCTCCGCTTGAAGTGCTCCCTGCGTGGAAGAGGACGCAGAAAATAGACTACCACCCCCTGACCCCAACTGTTGCATTTAGGTTGCAGCCTGCATGTTATGAATGCGTATGCTCCGTGTACCGCGCTACGCGGGTGCCCTTCTCCCAGGAGAGAGAAGCCGCCCCCTTTGAGTACACCCCCTTCGCCGTGCGCGGCGGTGAAGGGGGCGCTTTTTTGTGAAAATGGACGGAGAATAAAGCTTGCGGCGGGAAAAAATATCTGATATACTGCTGTCATATAAGGACCGCAGCAGCGGAAATCATGAAAAAGGAGAATGGCAATATGACCTATACGTACGAGCCCACCGGTGTCTGCTCTACAAAGATCGATCTGGAACTGGAAGACGGGATCATCCGCTCCGTAGCTTTTACTGGCGGCTGCAACGGGAACCTCAAGGGGATTTCCTCCCTGCTGGAGGGCATGGACGCCCAGGTGGCGATTGAAAAGCTCCGCGGCATCCAGTGCGGCTGGAAGCCCACCAGCTGTCCCGACCAGCTGTCCAAGGCCCTGACAGCCGCCTTGGCAGAGAGCAAGTAACCCTCCGCCGGGCTGGCTCTGCGGAGACGCATCCGGGGGCTTGTTTGACCCTTTTCTTTTGTTGGAAAAAGATCCCCGCTTTTGCGGGAAAAACCAATTTCCCACAAATTTTGCAGCAACTCGCAGCACTAAAATAGGTTCCTCCGCAAATACTAGCTCCAGCGCATGGTGCGCTGTATTTTAGGAAGGAGGAACATCTGATGAAAAAAGCAGCGATTTTTGTGGCCTCTGCGGCGTTGGTTCTGTCGCTGGCGGCCTGCGGCAACCGGGACAATAAGAATGCCGGCAGCAACAGCGCCAACAATGGTGTCGCAGACAGCGGCATGACCGGCCGCAGCGCCACCAACAACGGCTCCAATGCCGGCGGCATGACTGGCAGTAACGGTACCACCAATGGCTCCAACACAGGCAGCATGACTGGTAACAACGGTACCACCAACGGCTCCAACATGGGCGGCAATACGGCAAACCATTACGGCAGCGCCGCGAACAACGGCCGCAGCAGCGTAGGCAATGATCTGCGCCGTGCTGTGGACGACGTTGGCGACGCGGCCAGGGATCTGGTAGATGACGGCCGGGATACCCTCTATGATGCAACCCACAGCGCCAATCCCACCAGTTTCCAGCAGATGCTGGATAACGCCAGGGTGCATGACATGGACGGGATTCTCGACAGATAATTCACTAGGAGGCTGAGGATAGTTCCTCAGCCTCCAGTTTTTCATCAGGCCCACCGTAACGCCAGGGCAGCGAGGATGACCTGTGGGTCAGCGTGCCCACTGCTGGATATGTAGGTGAGATAGGCCACCAGTTCCCCCTTGACCGCCACGATATCCAGCCCGCTGCTGGTCCAGGCGGCATCCAGGCCCGCCGCCTCTGCTGGGAGGAAGCTCCCCTCTTCCTTTCCAAAGGTGGATGTGTTCATGAGTACACGGGCGAAATCCCTGGCCGCAGCAGGGCTCCGCATCCGGTACACACTCTGGAATAGGCTAGCGCCGTCTGTATATTCGCGCAGCTCCCAGTAATCTGCCGCCAGGGAGCGGGTGTAGGTCACGCTGCTGTCCTGGTCCATAAAAGGAACCTGTTCCCCTTCCCACCCCAGGTCGCAGAGGAGCAGATAGGGGCCCTCTGCCCGCTGGGGCAGTCCATCGGCGTGTGCCATCACCTGCTGGGCCGCCGACATCAGCAGGAATATCCCACACAATGCCAGCAGCCCGCAGCTGACCATCTTATGGGCCAGATGCCGGTGCTGAGGGTTGTGATCCAGCGGCTCCCCGCGCTTCATCCGGAGGCAGGTCTGCCGGAGCTGCCATCCGCCGTACAGATTCCTGTAGAGCAGCCACAACAGGAAGACCGCCACAGCCAAAAATAGGGCAGTCCTTTCCACCCAGCCCCGCTGTATAACGGCCGCCCCGCCCCATCGGGAGGCGTAAAACAGCAGGTTGCCGCAGAATACCCCTACCGTCGGGCACCAGCCTGTCCAATACTGCTTCTCCAGCTTTTTCAGTGTAGCCGCCTGCTGGCGGGGGTCGGTATAGAGCTCCGGCGCATCACTCCCCTGGGGGGAGCGGAAGACCTGCAGCATCCCGCTGCCTGCCACATATTCCCAGCCGCAGTCCGCAAACACCGCCAGCCACGCCTCATCTGTGCCATCCTCATCCCAATACGGGGCCCGCTCCTTCACCTCTACCCGGTACCGGGCACAGTTGGGCTCTGTTGGGACAAACCTGCTCCAGTATATCCCGCGTTTGTCCAGCCGCCAGCCCTTTGCCTCCATATCGCTGTAAAATTTCTCGTTCTCACCCAGGGCATACTTGTCCGGGTGCAGCCGGTATGTTCCCCTCATCCCGTCACCTCCAATACGCTGCCGTCCGCCACCATCTGCTTGAGCCGGCTGTATTCCGCCAGGAGGGCCTCCTGCCCCGCAGGGGTGATCGCATAATTTTTCCGCCGCCCCTCCTCGCCAGTAAACACGATCAGCCCCTCTTGGTTCATCCGGCTGAGCACGCCGTACAACGTGCCCGGCCCCATCACCAGCCGGCCGCCGGACATCTCCTTGATCCGCTGCATCATCCCGTAGCCATGGCCCGGCCGCAGCAGCGCCAGGAGAATGTAATACATAGCCTCTGTCATCGGCCCCTGTTCCGCCATAGCCCACCCTCCGCCCTATTATTTATCCCGATATATCGTATAGCATAATAATAACAGGCCCGCCCCCGTTTGTCAAGGCGCGGCCCAGGTATACCGGTATGGGAAAATTTTTTTGCTGCCCCATCAACACTTGCCCCTGCCCATCCGTTCTATGGGTGAACACGCACACGAGAGGAGGCGCGCCGCCATGGTGGAGGATCTCTATACCAGCCATTACGATGAATTGGTGTACTACTGCACAAATTTGGCCAGGGACCGGGCAACGGCTGAGGACCTGGTACAGGAGACCTACATCCGTGCTCTGACCCATCTGGAGGACCTCCAGGACCTAAGCCGGGGCCAGCGCCGTGCCTGGCTGTACAAGGCCGCCAAGCGCATCTACATCGACCGTGTCCGGAAGCTGGCCAGGGAGGTCTGCGTGGAGCGGGAGCAGCTGGAGCTGGAGCTCTTCGAGGAGGATCTGACCCAGGCCGCTGTCGGTCAGCTGGTCAGCCGCCTGCCGGAGATGGAGCAGGCCCTGTTTACCATGCGGTATTTTGAGGGTTACAATGCCACGGAGCTGGGGGAGCTGTTCAGCCTGCCGCCCTCCACTGTCCGGGCGCGGCTGGCTTCGGCCAGGAAAAAGCTATCAGGCTGGTATTTTGAAATGGATAAGTCATAAGGAGGCACCTATCATGGAAAAAAAGGTTTTATCGATTCATTCTACTGTTTGCGATGCACGGAAGGTCCAGGAGCGCTCCCTGGCCGCCTACGAGCGGATTGAGATCCACACAGCCCTTCTGCTGGTCAGCCGGGAGACACGGCCCCTGTTGGATCAATATCAGGTAGAGCTGTCCGCAGCCCACGTCCTGGAGCTGGAGGCGGATGCCAAAATCGCCTCTGTCAACGGGAAAGTGCATCTCAATCCCGGCCAGACAACGCCGGACCAGACGGTACTGATGGTCAACGGGAATCTGGACATCGCCCCCGGCAGCGAGGAGGTGCTGAAAAGCTACGCCTGCATCATCGTGAACGGCGCCGTCTCCTGTCCGGAGAGTATGGTCCCCCTCCTGTCGACAGCCCAGGTCAACGGCACCATTGAGGCATATCCTGACAGCTGTATCCGCCTGAAGCGGCGGGTTATCCTGGATCACAGCTTCCACCTCCGGGCTAAGCAGGACGCATTTTATTACGCCGCCCGCCAGATCACCGCCCTGGCCCCGGACATCCGCTGGGATGTGCTGGCGGAGAAGCATGTGCGCTTCGCTACCCGAACCCTGCTGTTGGCTGAGGGCCAGGCGGAGACAGCCATCCCCCTCTTTGACGACCAGACGGACATTGTCCTTCTGCCCGACGGCTGCGCCTATGTGGACGACGACGCGGTACTGGATGAGGCCCTGATCCAGCAGTATGGCAGAAAGCTGTATGTTGCAGGCAACTTGGTGGCCGGTAAGGACAGCGCCCCCTGGTTGGAGCAGGTATCCTACCTCCACGTCACAGGCGACCTGCTGGTGGCCAGGGAGCTGGTTGATGCGTTGAAGGCAATCCATCCGGTGTACAACCGCCTGCGCGTTGTGGCCGGGACCCTGGTGTCCGGCAAGGCGAACGTCATAGTGGACCGGGCCATGCTGGAGGCTGCTGAGGATGGGCTGAGCCTGTTTGACTGCGTGAATGTCACATTCCGGGAGGACGTGCCAGCCGGCCTGATCCAGGAGCGGCTGGCGGACCTGGAGGACTGCGTCAACGTGACCTGCTCCCTGGAGCAGCGAACCGCTGTGGAACTGGCCGCCCACGACGTGGTCCAAATTGTCGATACCCACGAGGAAGAGGAGGACACCGGCAGCCCCACCGGGAATGTGGTGAAAGCTGCCTCCTATGTCCTCTGATTCCAGGACACTCTTCACATAAGGGGACGCCCGGCTGGCAAAAACCAGCCGGGCGTTCTCTTGTCACCTGCGTCCACGGACCTTCATAAGCTCCTCAATGGTATCCAACAGCTGCGGGAGGTTCAACGGCTTGGCGAGATGGACATCAATGCCGCTCTCCCGGGATTTCCTCCGGTCGTTGTCCAGGCTGTTGGCTGACAGCGCGACAATTGGGATGCGGGCCAAGGTTGGATCCGGAAGGCGGCGGATCGCCGCCGAGGACTCCCAACCGTCCATCACCGGCATTTGCAGATCCATAATAACCAAGTCATAGTCGCCGGGGGCGGCCCCCGCCACCTTCTCCAAGGCGATTTTACCGTCCTCAGCGGAGTCGATGATAAATCCCATATTCTCCAGCAGCTCCGTTTCAATCTCCCGGTTGATCTCGTTGTCCTCTACCAGGAGGATGCGCCGGCTGGGCTGGAGGACAGCGGCGGCCGTTTCCTCCGCCGCATTCGGAAGAGACTGCACCCGGAAGCACAGGGAGACGGTGAAGGTACTGCCCTCATTGACGGCGCTCTGCACCTCAATGCTCCCGCCCATTTTGTCCACAATCCCCTTGGCGATGGTCAGGCCCAGGCCAATCCCGTGGACGCCGCTGAGAGTCGAATTCTTCTCCCGGCTGAAAGGTTCAAAAATCCGGGCCAGGAAGCTCTCGCTGATCCCAATGCCGGTGTCCTCCACCACCAGGCGGTAGGCAGCGTAGTGGTCGGGGAGCTCATCCCCCTCCAAAAGGGTAATCGTCACCCGCCCGCCGGGCTTGGTATAGGTTACAGCATTGTTGGCCAGGCTGAGGACCAGCTGCCGCAGCTTATCCTGGTCGGCGTAGATCCCGCTGTGCCTGACCTGGCCGCTCTGGAAGCTGAAGTCAATCGCCTTCTCCTTTGCCTGGGGCAGCAGGAAATCATATGCCTCCTGGACAATCTCGCAGATATCGCACTCCACCTCCGCAGGGCCAGCGGCGGTGGACAGTGCGGAGATCTCCAGCACCTGGGTAATCATATGTAGCAGCTCCCTGCTGGCCACCTCCAGCTGCTCCAGGTGCTCCCGCAGCGCACCAGGATCAGAGAGGCTGCTCTTGGCCAGGGAGGTGAACCCAAAGATCGCGTTGAGCGGCGTGCGCATGTCGTGGGAGATGTTGGAGAGGAAGGTATTCTTCGCGGAAACGGCCAGGTTCGCCTTTTCCAGCGCCTCTGCCAGCAGCAGCTTCTGCTCCATCTCCTTCCGGATCTCCTCATCAACCCGCCGGTAGCCCAGCACCAGCCGGGATACCGGCGCCTCCTGGCCCACCTTTACCAGGCGCAGCTGCAGGTATTGCAGCTCCCCTTTGACAATAACGCGGTAGTTGAAATAGTAGGTCTTACCCTCCGCCAGCTTCTCCCGTATGTAGTCCGGTGAGATGGACTTTGCGACCAGCTCCCGATCCTCCGGGTGGACCCACGCGGCAATATAGTCAGCCGCATACCGGGAATATCTCCGCACCTGGAAGAGCCCGTCAAAGAAGATATCCGTACGGCAGCTCAGGCGGTAGGGGATCACCTGGTCCTTCTCCAGATCCACATAGCAGATCGTTTCGTAGTTGATACTCAGGCCCTCGATGATCTCCATCTCGTTGGCAATAGCCGCATTCTCTGCCAGCTGCCTGCTCCGCCGCTCTGTGGCGTCCCCAAGGAATGCGCAGAAGACATCCCCCAGGACCTCGCTGTGGAGCAGGCGGCCATAGTCCTCAATCCAGCGGGTGGAGCCGTCCTTGCGGACAATGCGGTATTCCACATGATCCAACTCCTCCTGGCCGCTGGCGATCTGGGACTGGATCTGCGCCTCCACCTCCTCCAGGTCCTCCGGGTACACAACACCCCGGAAGGAGTTCCCGGTAAACGCCCGGAACTCCTGTATGGTACTGCACTGGAAGATACGCAGCATCCCCCGGTTGGCGCAGATGATTTCCTCGCTGCCGCCTGCGTAGTAAAACAGGACACCGCCAGGCAGCAGGTCAAGCAGCTCCAGGGCTGTCTGGAGTTCCCGCACGCTGTCCGGCGAGAGCGGCCCCGTCTGCCCCCTGTCCTCGATCACCCGGTCTATCTCAACCTGGTCAGACTTCATCAGCTCCAGTAAATAGAAAATCCGCTCAACCAGATGGCGCCCATATCCCTCTTCCTTCATAGCGACATCCCCTTTCCATCCCAAAAGTTTACCACAAAAGGCAGGGTTTGTCATTATTTCCTGCTGAAAAAATTTTGCGCATTTGCAGAAGGGGGCGGCAGCCTGTCCCGTCTGTCAATCATCCAGCTTAAGCACTGCCATAAACGCCTCCGTGGGCAGCTGCACGCTCCCCAGGCTGCGCATCTTCTTCTTGCCCTCCTTCTGCTTCTCCAGCAGCTTCTTCTTCCGGGTGATATCGCCGCCGTAGCACTTGGCCAGCACGTCCTTGCGCATGG
>CAJUAC010000057.1 GCA_910583885.1 uncultured Oscillospiraceae bacterium
GCCATGGCCTCCCTGAAGGGCCCCCGCCACGGCGGCGCCAACAGCAAGGTCATGGATATGATGGCGGACATCAAGGGGCATGTGGCGGACTGGCAGGACGAGGGGGCCATAGCGGCCTACCTGACAAAGATCCTGGATAAGGAGGCCTTTGACGGCAGCGGCCTCATCTACGGCCTGGGCCACGCGGTCTACACCCGGACAGACCCCCGGTGCGAGGTGTTCCGCAGCTATGTCCAGCACCTGGCGGCAGAGAAATGCCGGGGGATGGATCTGGCGCTGTACGAAAACGTGGAGCGGGTGGGCAAGCGGCTGCTGATGGAGCGGCGGAACAGGAAGGCCCTGTCCACCAACATCGACTTCTACAGCGGGCTGGTGTACGAGATGCTGGGGCTGCCCATGGAGCTGTACACCCCCCTGTTTGCCGTGGCGCGGATCTCCGGCTGGAGCGCCCACCGGATGGAGGAGCTGAGCGCCGGCAGCAAGCTGATCCGGCCCCGGTATGAGTGTGTGGAGCCCCACAGGGGATATACCCCCATGGAGGAGCGGTAGCGGCCAGGGACACAGCGGGAGTCCCCCGGGCTGGCAATCCCCGTCGGGAGGCTGGCAGAAGCTGTGAATTTTTTATAAAAAGTAATTTTTCCCGTTGTGTTTCCGGGCCATGTGTGCTATCCTATACCTATCATGAGTCCAACAAATGCAGTAAAGGAGTGATTTCATATGGTTAGACTAATCATGAGCGGCTCTGGTGAGGGAAAGACCAAACAACTCATCGAATTGATGAACAGCGCGGCTACCTCTGAGGTGGGGTGCATGGTCTGCATCGAGCCAACGCGCAACATGAGCTTTAACCTGCGCCACCAGACCCGGATGATTGACGCGTCAGAGTTCTCCATCAGCAGCTTTGAGGCCCTGCGCGGCTTCCTGTGCGGCCTGTATGCCGGCAATTACGATATTTCCCATATCTTTATCGACAACCTCTGCAAGGTCGCCCACAGCACAGACGACCGCGAGGTGGGTGAGTTCCTTAACTGGCTGGAGGGCTTCAGCGCCCCGCTGAACCTGAAGATTACTGTCACAGTCAGCGCCAACCCGGATACCGCCACCGATACGATGCGTAAATATATGTGATCCCCTTTCCCGGACAGGGAGGCCCCCGGCTGATGGCCGGGGGCCTCCCTGCTTTTGGGCAGAATTTTTTCCACACCGGGAAAACCGTCACGCTCCAATTCCGACTATATAGGCGAAGACAAAATTAAGGAGGGATTGCTTTGAACGATGGGCAGATTGTGGCCCTGTATTGGCAGCGCAGCGAAGCGGCAATCCAGGAGACAGCGGCGAAGTACGGCCCCTACTGTTACACCGTTGCCGCCGGGATCTTAACAGACCCGCAGGACACCGAGGAGTGCCTGAACGACACCTGGATCGGGGCATGGAACGCCATCCCGCCCCACCGGCCAAACCGCCTGCGGCTGTTTTTGGGAAAAATTACCCGGAGCCTGGCCTGTGACACACTGCGCGCACGGCTGGCCCAAAAACGGGGCGGCGGGGCGTGCATGGTAGCCCTGGAGGAGCTGGGGGAGTGCGTCCCAAGCGTGCCCGGCGCGGACAAGGCGGTAGAGGACCGGGAGCTGGCACGGCTCATCAACCAATTCCTGTACACCCTGCCGGAGCGGGACTGCGGCATCTTCCTGCGGCGGTATTGGTATGTGGAGCCCCTGGAGGATATTGCCAGGCGGTACGGGCTGAATCAGAACACGGTGAAAAGCAGCTTGTTCCGCACACGGGGGAAGCTCAGGTCTTATTTGGAGGAGGAGGGGATCATCCTATGAGAGAACAGGAACGGCTTTTTTCCGCCATTGGCGATGTAGACGAGGCCCTTCTGGAGCGCAGCGAAGGGCCTCTGCGGCGCGGCCAGAGCCGCCGGTGGCTCCCATGGGCCGCCATGGCGGCCTGCCTGGCAGTAACGGCAGCGGTGTGGGCATGGTCCCTGGTACCAGAACAGCCCGCAGCCGTGGGCGAGCCAATACCCACCGAAAACTCCGTCCCCCCGGGCAGTACGGACGCGCCGCCCCGGCTGGAGGCAGAGGGCCAATTCCACCTGCTGCGGTGCGGCATGGAGCTGGATTCCCCCCCATTCAGCCTGTATTTTGATGAGTCGGCCTATCACCTCTACGAGCCGGATGGGCTCTATATCATCCGCCCCAACGACCCGCCCCAGGGGATGCCGGAGTGCCGGCTGGAGATTGCCCACCTGCCCAACACCACCCTGGACGAGGCGGTGGAGGCCCGGCGGCAGCAGAGCGAAAGGCTGTACCGCTCTGTGACACTGATGGATGAAGCCACCACCGATCTGGCCTGGGGCTGGCCGGAGAACACAGCACAACGCTTCCTGCTTGCCAGCGACGGCACGGACTGGGACGACCGGCAGGCTGACAGCTGGTTTGTAGAGGACGGCCAGGGGGGGATATTTGTGCTCACGTCCTCCTACTTCCTGGAGGCGGCGGAGGGCTTGGGCGCACGCTTCTACGACATGGTCTGCACCTTCCGGGTAGAGACCGGGGATGCCCCCGCCTGGCAGGCCGCGCTGGAGGAGACCGTGGAGCGGATGATCGCCGGCCGCTCGAATCTGGAGGGCATCAGCGTGGGCGGCATCAGCTACACTGTCTCCGAGAGGGAGCCAGGGCTGGCAGCCACGGTCTGCGTCAAGTACCGCTCCAGCCCGGAGGAGCCCTATGCATACTGGACCATGCCGTTTGTCTATGAGGACAGCCAGTGGCGGGCGGATCCCATCACCGAACCCCAGGCATAACCCCCTGCATCAGGCCGGGAACGCTTCATACAATCCGGTAGTCATGCCTGGCGGCAGCCTGCTCCCGGCGCAGCTTCTCATCCGCCAGCGCCTCCAGGGCCTGGCCAATGATCTGGTTGGACACCAGGAACCCCTCCGGGGTCAGATGCCAGCGCCCCTCCCCGCGCAGCACATGGCCGGTCCTCATAAACCGCTCCAGCACCGCCTGCACCGGCGCGAAGGGCAGGCGGCAGCGGTACTCAAACTCCTTTCTGGAGATCCCCCGGACTGTCCGCAGGCCCAGCATGATATACTCCATATCCCGCTCCCGGGATGGGATTACCTCACTGGATTCCACCACGTTGCCCCCCGCCTCCACGCCCAGGCAGTAGGCGCCCAGATCCCGGATATAGGCGTAGCGCACACCCCCCAAGTCGGAGTGTGCCCCGGGGCCGAATCCCGCATATTCCCCCAGGGTCCAATATTTGAGGTTGTGCCGGGATTCATAGCCGGGCTTGGCAAAGTTGGAGATCTCGTATTGGGCATAGCCCAGCTGGGCCAAGCGCTCCACGCACCACAGGTACATGTCCGCCTGGAGGTCGTCGTCCGGCAGTTCCAGCCTGCCCTGCATCTCCCACAGGGGGGTGCCCTCCTCCACCTTCAGGCCGTAGCAGCTCAGGTGCTCCGGCTCCAGCCGCGCAGCCTGCTCCACGGTCCGCTGCCAGCGGGCCATGGACTGGCCCGGCAGGCCATAGATCAGGTCCAGGGACAGGTTCTTCAGCTTCGCCAGCCGGGCGGCGGACACGGCCGCCTCCGCCTGGGCAAAGGTGTGGGGGCGGCCGAGCTGCCGCAGCTGCGCGTCGTCAGCGGACTGCACCCCCAGGGAAACACGGTTGAACCCCGCCCGGCGCAGGGAGCGGAGAACCCGCCAATCCCCGGCGCTGTCCGGGTTGGCCTCTACCGTGACCTCCGCATCCTTGGACACATGGTAGTGCTTGTACACAGCCTTTAGCAGACGGCACAGCCGCTTTTCCCCCAGATAGGAGGGGGTGCCGCCGCCAAAGTAGATGCTGTCCACCAGATGGGCGGTGGTCTGGCTGGAGATCTCTGCCAGATGGCGGCACAGGACGTCCACGTAGCGGTCCATCTGGCCCTCCGACTGGGGCAGGGAATAGAAGTCACAGTAGATGCACTTGCTTTTGCAGAAAGGGATATGGATGTATAGCCCAAGGGGCATGGCCGGCTTTTTCACACGCGTCACCTCTGTTGTGGATTCGGCTCTATTGTAACGGAAACCACCCGCCGCCGCAAGGGGAAATCCGGAAGCCGGACGGATCCACAGCAAAAAACCTGCCGTCTGTTCCAGACGGCAGGTTTTTTCATGGGTCGGATGACTTTGTGCTGCTCAGTCCTCCCATTGATGCAGCAGTGTGAACGCCTCCCCCTCCCGGCGGTAGACCGCCTCTGCGTCGGCGTCCATACACGAGAGCAGGGGATCCTCCCCCTCGTAGAAGGCGCAGGTCCCACAGGAGGAGCTCAGCCGCCGGGGCACTGGCGCCAGCCGGGCGGAGGCCGCCCCCGCCTTTTTCAGCGCGTTGCAGCTGCGCAGCGCCGCCAGGTGGGTGTGGAAGGTTGCGACATACTGCTCCATCACTTCGTCAGCGTCAGCTTGAAGTCGCCCTCAAAATCGGACACGGAGACCTTGTAGCCTGCGTTCTGCGCAAACCGGGTCACATTCTCCACAGAGCACTGGTTGTCCACAGCTACCTCCAGCTTGGACGGGTTTTTGTCCTTGACCGCCTTCTGCACCATCACCACGGGGGTGGGGCAGGAATATCCGCGTGCGTCTACCATTCGATTAGCCCTCCAATTTCTGCATATTCATGACGGAGATGACCGCCAGTACCACAAAGCCGGCTACCAC
This sequence comes from uncultured Oscillospiraceae bacterium, assembly GCA_910583885.1. Lineage (GTDB taxonomy): Bacteria > Bacillota > Clostridia > Oscillospirales > Oscillospiraceae > Pelethomonas. The sequence goes on from CAJUAC010000057.1 coordinate 4,713, forward strand.
GGCAATGGCCACGGGGCCGGTGCCGATGCCAGTGCCGGAGGAGGCCAGGCCGAAGTTGTGGGACACCGCCGCGCCTACGACAAAGCCGGTGACGGTGACGGCGGAGTCAGTATTGCCCTCGCCAGCCAGGATCAGCTGGCGCAGGGGGCAGCCGCCCAGCAGGACAGAGCCCCAGCCCACCAGAACCATGCCCAGCAGGTTCCAGAGCCCTTCGCTGTGAGCGATGGGCTGCTCTGCAAAGCCCAGGGTGAACTTGTTGAGGATCAGGTTGCCCACCAGCACTGCCACAATGATGGCGACAAAGGCGGAGATCAGGCGGAAGTCCTTGAACATCACGGCATCACGGATGCCGCCCACCATGCACAGGCGGGAGCGCTGGGCCAGGACGCCCACCACCAGGGCCACCGCCAGGGCGGCGAGAACCGGCGCGGTCATGGAACCGGGGCCCTTTGCACTGAAGATGATGAAGCTGGGGCGCCAGAGCACCAGGACCAGCAGAGCCACCATGAGGATAGGGAAGATCAGGCCCTCGGCCATGGACTGCTGGTAGGCCCGGCGGAGGCTGAAGCCCCGCGTCAGGAACTGGATGCCGATCAGGATACCGATGGCGAAGCCCACCAGGCCCACCACAGCGTTCAGGTCGCCGCCGCCGATGCGGATGACCATGCGCAGGGGGCATCCCAGGAAAACCAGTGCGCCGATCATCACGAACACCGCCACGATGAAGCGGATCATGGGGGAGGAGCCGCCCTTGGGCTTGAACTCCTTGCGAACCATGGCGATCACGGTGGAGCCAAGCACCAGGCCGATGATCTCCGGACGGATGTACTGGACAATGCCGGTGCCGACCTCTGCGTCGAACCCGGCCCGCTGGAAGTTCAGCGCCCCGGCGATGTCCCGCAGGAAGCAGGCGATGCAGAAGCCCATATTGGCCGGGTTGCCCAGGTATGTCAGCAGTACGGCGGCAACACCTACCGCCAGGCCGGTACCGATGAGCAGGCCATAGCGTTTGGCAAAGCTCTCTTTTGGCATGATGTGTTTTCTCCTCTCACTTACTCACAAAAATCCCGGCACAGCGGGAGCTGGCCGGTGCAGGGGCACACAAAAGAAGGAATCTATACCACTTTTATATTTATAGAATATATCGTTTCCCATCCAAAAAAGCAAGTATAATTTCCCCGGCGCGCCCGGAAAAGCCCGTTGCCAATATGGATATTTTGTGGTATGATAGGAAATATTGGGAAATAAGTGCGATATCAGATAGTTTTTCCCCGTTTTTGTTTTGACCTCAACCCATTTGGATTTTAACTGCATATTGCCAGATTCATTTGATTTTTCTATAGGAGATGATATGATGCGCCCAATCTACTTGGACAACGCAGCCACATCCTTCCCCAAGCCCCCCGCTGTTGCGCAGGCCATGCTGCGGTATATGACGGAGGTGGGGGCCTCCATCAACCGGGGCGTCTACAGCAGCGCCCAGGACGCGGGGATGACCACCCTGCTGCTGCGGGAGGGCCTGTGCCGGCTGTTCCACCACAGCGACCCCACCCACTGCATCCTCACCAGCGGCAACACCATGGGGCTGAACATGATCCTGCGGGGCTGGCTGCGCCCCGGGGATCACTGCCTGGTCAGCAGTATGGAGCACAACGCAGTCATGCGGCCCTTGCAGGACCTGGCGGCCCAGGGGGTAAGCTTTGACCGCATCCCCTGCGACAACGCCGGGCGGCTGGACCCGGAGGACATCCGCCCCCTGATCCGCCCCAGCACCCGGCTGCTGGTGATGGCCCACGGCTCCAATGTCGGCGGCGCAATCCAGGACGCAGCAGCAGTGGGCCGGATCTGCCGGGAGTATGGCATCCCCTTTGTACTGGACGCAGCCCAGACCGCCGGGCACTGGGAGACCGGCTTTGCCGAAATGGGCCTGTCCGCCCTGTCTGTCCCCGGGCACAAGGGGCTGATGGGGCCCTCCGGCATCGGGGCGCTGCTGTTATCGCCGGACTTCGCCAAGGGCCTGTCCCCGCTTATCACCGGCGGGACAGGCAGCGCCTCGGATTCAGAGCTCCAGCCCGCCTATATGCCAGACCGCTTTGAGTCCGGCACCCCCAACCTGCCGGGGATCTATGGGCTCCAGGCAGCGGTGGACTTCGTGCTGGAGATTGGCGTGGAGGCCCTGCGCCGCCGCGAAGAGGAGCTCACCGGACTGTTCCTGGACGGGCTGCGGGGGATTCCTCAGATCCGCCTGGCGGGCCCCTGGGGAACGGATAACCGGGCAGGGGTGGTCTCCATAGATTTCCAGCAGATGGACAACGCCGAAGCCGCCTTCCGGCTGGAGCAGGAGTTCGGCATCTTGACGCGCTGCGGCCTCCACTGCGCGCCCTCGGCCCATCAGACGCTGGGCACCTTCCCCCAGGGGACCGTGCGCTTCAGCGTGGGATGGTTTACAACGCCGGAGGAGGTCTCCGCAGCGGTGGAGGCCGTTGGGCGGATGGCAGCGGGGCACTAAAAATACGCGGGCCGGAACCCATTAGGGTTCCGGCCCGCTGCCGCCAAAGGTAGGATGCCACCCAAAAGGTGATCCCCCATAGGCTGGAAGCCACAGGATACCGCGGTCAGTGGCCCCTGTGCTTCGCTTTTCGCTTTTGCTGTTTTAAGTCAAACCGGCGTTGCTTCTCGCTTTCCTGCTGTTCCCTGCTGCGTTGCCTCCTCTGGGTTTTCAGCTCCTCCCGCTGCATCTGCAATGCCTGCTGCGATTTAGTGCCGGCACCGCACATCTGCAACTGCTTTCTGGCGTTGCGCTGCCGGCGCTTTGGGTGATCCGCAGTTTGCTTCACCGCGGTTTCAATAGCCGGGCTGAACTTCAAGCCATCGTAATGTTTGAGGATGAAGTCCCAAACTTCGTAATCCTTCGGCTCTGCTCCAAATGTAACCTTACATACGGACAGTTTACCGCCTGATATCCGTTCAAAAACTCCAACCCAAAAGGGCCCCTCAAAAAATACTGTCAGCTTCCCGCTCTCTGTGTCCATAACATTCCCTCCTAAAATGTGTTATGGGCAAAGAATGGACAACCCAGGAGGGGCAGGTTACTTACCTCATCCACATGATGAGACGGCCGGGCTACCTACCGGCTCTGGCACACCTTATCAGATGTGCGTTGCGTTTTTATCTTTGTCATTATATTGATCTGGCTGATATCATCAGGTTTTCCGCAGCCAATCCGGCAGGGTACGGCTCCGCACACCGGAGACAATGCCCATGGTGGCATACAGGGTGACGACCGAGCTGCCGCCGTAGCTGAAGAAGGGCAGCGTCAGGCCGATCACCGGCATGACAAACAGGCACATGCCGATGTTCTCCACCGTCTGGAAGATCAGCATGGCGGCAAACCCGACGCAGATGAGTGCATCCATGGAGCTTTTCGCCTGCCGGGCAGTCTGGAAGCAGCGGTAGACCAGGAGGAACTCCAGCACGATGATGAGCACGCATCCCACCATCCCCAGCTCCTCCCCGCACACGCAGAAGATAAAGTCCGTCTGCCGGGCGGGCAGGCTCCCCTCCCCGCCCTGGGTCTGGATCCCGTTAAACAGCCCCTGCCCAAACAGGCCGCCGCTGCCCAGGGCCAGCATCCCCCGGCTCTGCTGGTAGCCGACCCCCCGGGGGTCAAAGCTATGGTCAATAATCACCCGGAAGCGGTTCACCCAGTAGGTGGGCAGCTTCTCAAACACGGCCAGCAGGCCGATGCCCACCCCTAAGCCGCCGATACCAATGACGAACCAGTACCAGGCCAGCCCCGCCGCCAAAGCCATCCCGGCATAGATAACGAGGTACACCAGGCCGCTGCCCGCATCCTGGGAAAAGAAATAAATCCACACGAACATAATCCCCGCGTGAAATGCCGGGAGCAGGAGGGAACCCAGCCCCTTCATCTTCCGGTTGTCCCGGAACCAGGCAATCTGTTTGGCCAGCAGGACAGTATAGGTCAGCTTCACCACCTCTGCCGGCTGGATACTCACCGGCACGCCGGGGAATTTCAGCCAGGCCCGGTTCCCCGTGCCGTCGTCAACGCCGAACCAGCGCAGCAGGGCGATGAACCCCAGGCCAAACAGGAAAAAGATCCACCACTTTTCCGCAAAGTGCTCCACATCCACATTGGAGAGGATGAAGTACGCCCCGATCCCGATGACGGCCCCTGCCGCCTGGATAATGACCCGGCGCAGCTGGGTGCTGGCGCCCAGATAGTTTGTGGCGCTGGCAATAAGCACAATCCCGAAGGCTGTACAGACCATACACACACCCAGCAGGACCATGTCCGCCTTCTTCACAATATATTTGACAGCCCCCAGCAGCTGGGCAAAAATGGTCACGGCAGCGCCTCCCGCAGTTGTTTTCTGCTAGTCTACCACACAATGGTGCTTCTGTAAACCACCGGAAGCTGAAATTTCATCCGGATCTGCCCCGCTATTTCAACATCCGGCCGCAGGCCCGGGCCAGCTCGTCCAGGGTGCTGCACGGCGCCATCTGGCACAGGGCGGCCATGGTCTGGATGCTTTTGACATAGGCCCACTTCCGCTCGGGGATGGGGTTGAGCCAGAGTACCTTCCCTGCCTGCCGCTTCGCCTCCAGCACCGCCTGGGCCGCCCGGGGCAGGTCGATGGTCTTGGTGTCCGATAGGATCAGCAGCGTCGTGGAGGGCCCCAGGGGGGCGGGACGGCGGCGGCACAGGTCCTCCAGGGCGGAGCCCAGATCCGTCCCCCGGCCGTAGAGCCCGGAGGAGCGCACATACTCCCGGAATGCGTCCATATTTTGCAGGGCAAAGGCGTCCACCGGCCGGACCTCCTCAGAAAACAGGAAGGTCTGGGACGCCTCGGACATCTCCGACATGGACTTGATAAACCGCAGGGCGAACTCCGAAAATTGCAGCATGGACCCCGACACATCGCACAGCAGCACCAGCCGCCGTTTCCGGCGGCGTTTGTGCCGGTAGGCCAGGCGGTAAAAGGAGCCGCCGGTCTCCAGCCCCTTGCGGATCGTGCGCTTGAAGTCCAGCTTGCCGCTGTGGCCGCCGCCCCGGCGCTGGCGGCTGAGCTCAGCGTCCAGCTGCCGGGAGACGGCGGCGATCAACGCTGCCGCACGGGGGATATCGGCGTCCTTGAACTGGGAGATGTCCCGGTACAGCAGGGCCATGTCCGGGTCGGCCTCCTCGCAGCCCACGGCGGCGTCCTCCATCACCATCTGCTGCTCCAGCAGGAAGCGCATGAACACGGAGCGGATGAAGTTGCCATAGAGCTTGGGGCTGCGCTCCAGGTTCCCCTTGGTTTTCTCCAGCATCCGCCGCAGCTGTTCCCGTTTCTCCTCCCCCATACGGATATAGGTCTCCTGCAAGTCCTCCCGCAGATCCATGGGACGGCCGCCCACTTGCAGCTCCCGGGCGGCCTCCTCCCGGCGGCGGGCCAGCTCCCGGGCCTCCTCCTCATGGCGGCGGCGCAGGAGCTCCCGCTTCTCCACACTGACAAAAAAGCCGTCAAAGGCTCGCTGGAACACCGCCTGCTCCTCCCTGGACTTGGCGTAGACCGCCTGGAGGGCGGCGCGGACCGTCCCGCGGCAGCCTAGATCCAGGCAGGCGAGGATTTCGCAGGCATCCGCCGTCTCCTGGGGGCCGACGGCCAGCCCCTCCCGCCGCAGCAGGGCGGAGAACTCCGCCAGCTTCTCCAGGTAGGCGCTCATGCGCCCTCCCCGCAGCGGCCGCAATGCCCGTGGGGATGGCCGGAGAGGATGGGCCCCGCCGCCTCCAGATCCTCGCTGCTCTTGAGCACAAAGCCCATCGTCCGCCTGGCCGCCTCCGCCGTCAGGTCGCTGATCCCCAGGGCCTCCAGGGCGGAGACCCAATCCAGCGTCTCGGCGATGGAGGGCTTTTTCAAAATGGCCTCACTCTCCCGCAGTGCGCGGATGGCCTGGGCCACCTGGACTGCCAGATGCTCGTTGGCGTTGGGCAGCTTGGCCCGGATGATCGCCACCTCCTTCTCCAGATCCGGGTATTGGATATAGAGGTAGGCACAGCGGCGGCGCAGGGCCTCGCTGAGAGGGCGGGTGCGGTTGGAGGTGAGCACCACGAAGGGGACTGTCCGGGCCTGGATAGCCCCCACCTCGGGGATCGTGACCTGCATCTCGCTGAGCAGCTCCAGCAAAAATGCCTCAAACTCCTCGTCCGCCTTGTCAATCTCGTCAATGAGCAACACCACTGGCTCCTCCGACCGGATCGACTGGAGCAGGGGCCGCTGGAGCAGGTACTCGTCGCTGAACAGGGAGCGGGTCAGCTCGTCCGGGTTCTGGCGGTTCATCTGCACCTGGATGCTTAACAGCTGCTTCTGGTAGTTCCACTCATACAGGGCCTTGCTCTCATCCAGGCCCTCATAGCACTGGAGCCGTACCAGCTCCCGGTCCAGGGCCGCAGCCATCACCTTGGCGACCTCCGTTTTGCCCACGCCAGCCGCGCCCTCAATGAGCAGGGGCCGGCCCAGCTTGAGCGCTACCAGGAGCGTTGTCACCAGCTCGTCGTCATAAATATAGCGGGCCTCGTCCAGCTTGGCCTGTAAGGAAGGGATATCCATCGGGAAAGCCTCCTTTGTTAAGTATTTAACAGAAATCCGCCTGTAGGATACCACAATTTCGGGAATAATGCAATCATATTTCTATGGAAATCCAGACGCAGACGGTGTACAATAGCGGTAACAAGCAATCTGTGGGAGGTGGGCGTCATGGTGGACGAACAGGCACTGCTGGAGCGGGCGTTGGATACTGGCTTTGCCAACGCCGCACTGATTGATACCGGGGACATCACCTTTGTCCCCACATTCCGTCCCCTGTGCCAGGAGAACCTGTGCGGGAAGTACGGCGTCAACTACGCCTGCCCGCCGGACTGCGGCACAGTGGAGGAGATGCGCGCCCAGGTGCTGCACTGGCCCCGGGCCCTGGTGATGCAGACCATGTGGGACATTGACGACCCCCTGGACGAACAGCAGACCAAGCCCGCCAAGGGCGAGCACAACCGCCTCACCCGCCAGCTGATCGACTGGGCCGGTGCACCGGGGCTGATGATCGGGGCCAGCGGGTGCAGCCTGTGCAGCCCCTGCTCCATCACCAAGGGCAAGCCCTGCCGGTTCCCGGAGCTGCGCTACTCGTGCATGTCCGCCTACTGCATTTTTGTCAAGGAGCTGGCGGAGCGGTGCGCCATGGATTACGACTGCGGGCCGGGTGTGGTCGCATTTTTCAGCATGTACTGCTTTGGCGGCGGGCAATAGGGGAAGGGGGCGCAGCCGTGCTGCTGGCCATTGACATTGGCAATTCCAACGTATCCCTGGGCGTGTTCCAGGGGGAGGCGCTGCGGCTGCGGGCAAAGATATCCGTCCAGACCCGGCGCAGCGCTGATGAGTACGCGGCCATGCTCTATGACCTGCTGCGGCTCCACGGCGTCGCCCGGGAGGGGATTGACGGGTGTATCCTCTCCTCCGTGGTCCCCGGTGTAACGGGGCTGGTTGAGACGGCGGCCCGGACCGTGACGGGCCATTCGCCGGTCCGGGTGGGACCCGGCATCCGCACAGGCTTCCGGATCCGCATCGACGATCCCTCCCAGCTGGGGGGCGACCTGGTGGCGGACACCCTGGCGGCGCTGACCGAGTATGGCGCGCCCCTGGTGCTGGTGGATGCGGGCACAGTGACCAGCGTGGCGGCGGTGGACGCGGACAGGACGTACCTGGGCGGGTGCATCCTGCCGGGCATCCGTGCCAGCGCGGAGCTGCTCAAGGAGACCACTGCCCTGCTGCCGGCCATCGAACTGGCCGGGCCGGAGGAGGCCTGCCTGGGCCGCAGCAGCGCAGAGGCCATCCGGCGGGGGCTGCTGCTGGGCAACGCCATGATGGTGGATGGCTTCATTGACCGCTATACCGCCCTGCCCAATATGGCGGGGGCCACTTGCGTGGCCACCGGCGGCTCCTGCGGGCTGGTGACTGCCCTGTGCCGCCGCCCTGTCATCCGGGATGCAGACCTGACGCTGAAAGGCCTGCGGTATCTCTACGAGAGCAACCAGCCGAAAAAACAGCGCCAATCCTTTTCTTGAAAAAGCCCTGCCCGCTCCTGCATGATAATAGCGGCATTCGCCGTTATTATACATAATTTGTGCGCCGTACTCCCAAACTAGGAGACGACAGCACGAGGTGAAAAAACCTCAAAGGAGAACAAACATTATGAACAGCAGCAGCAAAGTCCAGCAGATCACACGTATGGCGATACTGGTGGCAATCATTTTCCTTCTGGCCTTCACACCCCTTGGGTATCTGGTCATCGGCCCCATTGCGGCAACCACCATCCAGATGCCGGTCATTGTGGGCGCGGTGCTGATGGGCCCCGCCGCAGGCGGGGTACTGGGCCTCTTTTTCGGGCTGAGCGCCATCATTAAGGTGCTGACCATGCCCGGGGCCGACCCCTTCGCCACCCTGGCGCTGGCACACGCCCCCTTTGCCTACCTGGCCGTGTGCCTGGGAGCCCGGATTGCCATGGGCCTGCTCACCGGCTTTTTGGCTGAGGGGCTGAAAAAAATCCCCTTCCTCCAGGACCGCGGGTCTGTGGTGCGCTACGGCATAACCGGTTTTGTAGGTTCCGCTTTGAATACCGTGCTTTATCTCGGGATGCTGTGGGGCCTGTGCGCGGAGGTCATCTCCTCCTATTATGGCGTAGATCTGGGCAGCGTAGGCGCCCTGGTCATGGGTACCGCCTATGCCGCTGGCATCCCGGAGGCTGTTGTCTCCTGTGTGATTGTGGCGGCAGTCTGCAAGGCCGCAGAAAAAATGCCGGTCATGTTCCGCAGGCTCGCCTAAGATTGGTTAACATTCTTTTTCTTGAAAGAAAAAGAATCAAAAAGAACTGAAACCATACTGAGACAAGAATACCGGCGGGAGGACTGGATAGTCCCTCCGCCGGTACTTTTCTTCTTAGTTGCTCTGGATTTTTTCAAACTCTGCGACGACCTTTACCTGCCGGTCCGGCATGGTGAAGGAATATTTCCCATCGCCCTTCTCCCGCAGGACCAGCTCCTTGCCGCCTGCGGCGGTAACAGTAATGCTGGATAACATATAGCCCTTGTCGGGATGGGCAGACAGGTTTACCCGGTCGCCCTCTGCCGCAAAGCGGTCAGCGGTGATGATTTGACCGTGCTCAGACGGAGGGATGGAGACAAAATTTGTTTCTGGGGTGGAGGCGGTACGTCTCCACCGGGCATATACCGTGGTGTCCCCGGCAAAGACGGTAGAAGTGGTCACACGGGTGCCGTCCGCCAGATACCAGCCCTCAAAGCGGTGGCCGTTCCAGGACAGCACGGGCAGGGAGGCAAGCCGCCCGTCTGTGCCGGTGGTCATTGCAGAGACCGTCACAGGTGCGTCACCAGCATCGAAGGAAATCGTGTGGGAGGCAGCAGGCTGGGCTGGTGTTTCCTCCTCGTATTCCATGATAAAGTCACTAAAGCCGTCAATCTTGAAAGAAACATACCACTGTCCGCTGGCTGCATCCTGGTACGGGGTGGAGGACAGCGTCACCGGAACCAGCTTTCCCCCGTGGAAATGCCACAGCTTGAAGGTATGGGGCTTTAACTTCTGCGCCGGGATGGGCATGGTGACACGGATGGGAACCTCCAGTTCCGCCACATTGTTATTTGCGCCCTCAATCAGCTTCATGGAGAAACGGAAGGTCTCTGTATTGTCCTGATCCGGCACCTGGATGGTGCCGTCCTCCGGGTGGCCGATCTCCAAACGGACACTTTTGCTGTAGTCAAAGTTCAGCTTTGCGCCAGTAACCTTGACACTGGTATCAACAAAGCCCAGTCCAGCCTCAACCGCAATCTCTGCCGAACCGCCGATATTTTTTTCCAGTTCCTCAATCTTATCAAAGATAGCCGAGCCCAGTTTGTCTATTGCATCCTTCAGATCACCCTTGGCGATACTCTCAAGTGTCTCCTTGATCTTTTCAGCGGAGGCGTCAATAATGCTCTCCAGCTTATCGGCAATCGAATCGGAGGGAGGATTGGGCTCTCCTGGGTCCCCTGGAGCTGTGTACGTCCACCGGGCCGATTCTATTATTTCACTGCCCTCATAAAGGGGGCCGCCCTCCAGAACGTCTTCTGGCCTTCCCACAGACCGGAGGGTGAGGTAGTAGGTGCCGCTTGGAAGCCCCTCCAGAGATACCCTATAGGAGTATGCCTGCGCACCCGCTGTCTGGATTTCTTCTGTCACGGTTTTGACCGGAGCTGCCGGGTTTTCCGCATCATAAATATTGATTTGGTAGCAATCCCGGGTCAATCCAGACATCGACCATTTGACTGGCAGCACATTTGTATCCGCATCAACGCTGTAGCAGGTTAAATGCTCCGGCGCAGCCAGCTTTACAGGGATAATCCCATCAGTACAGTGGATGAAATCATCCGACCAACTGATATACTCTCCTGCCGTTTCTTCCATCAGCTTCCACGCAGCGATTGAATTGTCAAAATAGATATCCCTTCCCTTCTTTACCAATACAACACCATCTGATCCGAAGGCGCTTCCATCTATACTGGTGACAGAGGCTGGGATATGAATACTCGTCAAACTGCTGCAACCAGTAAATGCAGACGCCCCAATAGAAGTCACGCTGTTCGGAATGGTTATATCCATCAGACCACTGCAATTCCAGAATGTAGACCCGTTAATAGAAGTGACACCGTCAGGAATCGTGATATCCGTCAGACTTTTGCACCATGCGAAAGCACCTCCCCCAATGGAAGTAACACTGTCAGGGATGATAATGCTCTCTAAGTTGCCGCAACCTTCAAATGCATTATCTTCAATGGTAGCGACACCGTCAGGGATTGTGATGCTGGTCAATCCCGAATGTTCAAATACCCGGCACGCAATGGTTGTGATGCCGGCAGGGAGAGTAATCTCTGTCAAACTACTGCAACCATGAAATGTATTGCTTCCAATGGAAGTGATACTGTTTGGCAAAGTGACATTTACCAGACTGCTGCAATCTCCGAACGCAATTTCATCAATGCACGTAACGCCGTCAGGTATGGTAATATTTTCAAGCTTTCTACACTGACTAAATGCACAACGCTCAATAGAAGTGACACTGTCAGGGATCGTAACATCCGACAGATTCGTACAGCCATAGAACATGTCACGCACAATAGAAGTAAGACCATCTGGGAGGGTAACACCGGTTAAGCCAGTGCTCTCTTTGAATGCACCCTGCCCAATCAGGGTGACACTGTCAGGGACTGCGATGCTTGTCAACCCAGTGCAGCCACCAAATGCATTTTCCAAAATAGAAGTGACGCTATCAGGAATCGTGACACCTGTTAGCCTGCTGCAATCATCAAATGCATAGCTCCCGATAGAAGTGACGCTGTCAGGAACCGTGTATTCACCAGTTTTTGTCGTGGGGCAATGAACCAGATTGGTTTTTGTTATATCGAACAAGACGCCATCTTCTACGATATAGTTACGGTTTTGAGGATCAATCACTAGATCTGTCAAGCTGTTGCAGCCAATAAATGTACGCGGCCAGATATATATGACACTGCTGGGGATCGTGATACTTGTCAGCTTACTGCATTGCCAAAACGCTTGGTCTCCAATAGTAGTGACTGGCATCCCATCAATTTGTTCGGGAATGGTGACGCTTGCAGCGGATTCGTCACAATCTGTAATCGTAATCTTGCCATCATTCACCTCATAGGTCAAGCTTTCATAGGTCAGCGCATCCGCCAGAGGAATGACATGTCCGTCAACGCCCCCATTGTCTGTAGCAGGTACCCCCTCTGCCAGTGCCGTCCCTAGCAGTAAGGGCAGCGCCATACATAGCGCCAGCAGGGTTGATAGCAACCGTTTTTTCATGAACTCTTTCCTCCTGATATTTTTTACTACGGAATTGTCATTCCGTGGTAGCCAGTTAAAGGGGAAATGTCCGCTTCTTATTTTTTAGAAAAAGGTTGCATGAAAACTTTCAAACGCAAGCCTGTTTGAGAAATAATTGGGAACAGGTTTTGCTTTGCTATGTCTGAAAGTTCATTTACGCCTTGAAAAATTTTTCTCCCAATGTTACAATACAATCAATCCGCCCTATGTACGAGGGGCAAACTACCACGGAATGACAATTCTGTGGTAGTTTTTTTACATCACCAGCCGCATCCGCTCCAGCTGCTTGCGGTGGGTATACCCGGATTCCATGGTGTAAATCCGGGTCGTCTCAATGCTGGCATGTCCCAGGATATCCGCCAGCCGTACGATATCCTTCTCCAACCCATAGTACGTCCGGGCAAACAGGTGCCGTAAATTGTGAGGGAACACCTTGCCCGGTTCCACCCCGGCCTCCTGGCACAGCCCCTTCATCTCCGACCAAATGTTGCTCCTATCCAGCGGCCTGCCGCTGCGGGTAACAAAAACCGCCCCCTCCACAATCCCATGCTTCCGGGCATAGCGCAGCAGCAGCGTTTGCAGCTTCCCGGGCAGGAAGACTGTCCGCCGCTTGCCTTTATTGTCTACCTCGACCCATCCCCGTTTCGCCGCCTCCACGGTAAAGAACCGCAGTTCCCCGACCCGTATCCCGGTGGAGCAGATGGCCTCCATAACCAGCAGCAGGCGCTCATTGCCGCGCCGCACTGCCGCCGCCAGCAGGCGGCGGTACTCATTTTCCGTCAACTCCCGGGCCTCATCCCGGAAAATCTGCTTCTGCTGCCTTACCGCCTTGAGCCTGCATCCCTCTATCCCCAGAAATGCAAACAATTGGTTGAGGGCGGCCACCGCGCCGTTAACCCCGGCAGGGGTGCGGGTTACAGCAAGCTGTACCTTGTAGTCCAGGGCAAGCGCCTGGTTTACCTCCCGGCCCTCCAGCCAGGCAGCAAACCGCCCTGCCTCCCGGCAGTACTTCTCCACTGTCGCTGCACTCCTCTCTTCCCCCCTCAGATAGGCAGTAAACCCCTCAATTTCCTGACATCCTATCAACATATAGACCATCCCCCTTTTGTGTACTATCCATAGTGTTACACAAAAGGGGGAAAGTTGTACCAATCCGTGAAAGAATTTTTTCACACAGTTAACGGCCTATATGCCCTGTTTCAAATTCTTTTTGATTCTTTTTCTTTTCAGAAAAAGACTGGCTGCCGATTTCCTGTCCTTCCATTTCCCGGGTAATCCTCCGTAGGAAGATGCACCAAAAGGCCGCATGACAAAGACAAATGTTTTGTACAAGAAAACAAATCTTTTTTCAACGGACAAAAAAACGTTGACGCAGGCAAAATCCCTGTGTTACGATTTACTCAATTAAAGAACCGGCGCAGAGGGAGGGTATCCCTCCCAACGGCCGGAATTCAGCTTGGAGGCATAAACAATGAGTATTCAAAACGAGTATTTAAATGGCCTGATGGAGCGTGTGATCCAGCGCAACCCGGCAGAGCCGGAGTTCCACCAGGCGGTACGTGAGGTCCTCTCCTCCCTCTCCCCCGTGGTGGAGGCCCAACCGGCATATATCACAGAGGGTGTGATGGATTGCCTGGTGGAGCCGGAGCGGATCATCAAATTCCGGGTCCCCTGGGAGGACGAGCAGGGCAAAGTCCACGTCAACCGGGGGTTCCGGGTGCAGTTCAATAGCGCCATCGGCCCCTACAAGGGCGGGCTGCGCTTCCACCCCTCTGTCTACGAGGGCATTATCAAGTTCTTGGGCTTTGAGCAAATTTTCAAAAACAGCCTCACCGGCCTGCCCATCGGCGGCGGCAAGGGCGGCAGCG
>CAJUAC010000058.1 GCA_910583885.1 uncultured Oscillospiraceae bacterium
CTCTGAGTATCCACTCCCCCTCTGCATTCTGCTCAGCCAACGTCTGCACCGAACCAGACTCCAGCTTGGCTGCCACTACCTGTATGCTCTGTAATGGGTCTGCACGGATAAATAAGTTGTTTATAGAAGCATTCAGCCCTTCAAAAATAATAGAAAACACACCACTCCCAGTTATTTTTGTTGTCTTATACACATTCTCTGCAAAGATCAGGCCGTTTCCGCCAGTTGTGAGGACGGAGAAAACGCAAGTGGACCGTATATCATGCTCCAGCCTCTGAAAAATACCTCTGCTGTCATCTGGATGACAGTTTTCAATACAAAGGCCGCTGGTTCCAACAGTAATCTTTGCGTCATCGATATACCATCTGTCGATGGCATATCCAGGGGCTGCATAGGCCTTCTGTCCCCGCTGGTTGACTGGATCCACTAAATACCAGTTGTCCAACAGGTTGGGATTCCTCCATCCCGTCTGTGCCACAGCCTCCCCTGCCCCATTGAATCCAACAATCTGTCCGGATGCCCCAGTGAGTATATCCTGTTTTGCGGAAACAAGGGCGCGTGTCCGTTCCCATAGGCGGTTCAAGCCCGTTTCATTTAAATATCGCATCGGTCTCCCCCTTTGTTGTCTAGTATCCTGTTCACTTCCATATCCCCTCCATCTCGCATTATTGGGGGATATCTGGTTCCTCCTCCCACCTGGGGTTCTGGATGTGCGGAGTGTTTCCCCTCCCCGTATAACGGCATATTTCACAAATCGTGTTCCCGCTATTGTTGGGAAGCCCTGCTCCGGCGGAAATTTTACTCTTTCCATAAAAACATTTCTAAACATTTGGGGGTTCTGACAATTTTCGATGGGTTTTTGATTCTCCGCTTGCATATACCGTCAAAGCGTGTTACAATACATCTATCACCTGGTCGACCAATGTATACCAAGAATGGGGCGTATTAACATGAATGCATTTCGCGAGCAAGCAGAAGGGCTGATGCGCGGGGCCTACGACCTGCATGTCCACACCTGGCCTGACCACGACAGGCGCAGTGTCTCAGACCTGGAGCTTCTGGAGGACGCCGAGCGTCTGGGGATGGCAGGTGTGCTGATTAAAAACCACTATGAGCCCACTACAGGCCGGGCCGCGCTGGCTGGGCGTGTCCACACCGGCCAGGCACAGATTTATGGCAGCATCGCGCTCAACTGGTCCGTTGGCGGGGTAAACCCCTATGCGGTGGAGAGCGCGGCCCGGATGGGTGCAAAAATGGTCTGGCTGCCCACCCGGGAGGCGGAGGCGAGTATCCGCCTTGCGGGCCTCGGTGATTACCGGCCCCGGCCGCCGCTCCGGGTTGCCGGCAGCGACGGGAAGCCTCTGCCGGCGCTGTTGGAGGTGCTGGAGGTGGCCCGGGATTACAACCTCCCTGTTTCCACCGGGCACATCACCCTGGAGGAGTCCTTTGCCGTCTGCCGGGCCGGCCTGGCCCTCGGCGTGCAGATGGTACTCAGCCATCCGGAATATGACCACACGCCAGTCCCTGTCAGCAGCCAGCAGGAATTTGCACAGATGGGTGTGCTGATTGAAAAGGACTGGGTTGACATCGCCCTGGGCATGGCCACGGTGGAGTCCGTCGCGGACAGTATCCGGGCAGTGGGCCCGCAGCGGATCTACCTCGCCACCGACCGCGGCCAGGCCAGCGGTGAGCGCCCCGCAGAGGGGATGCTCCTGTTCGTCTCCGGCCTGCTGCGCTGCGGTATTTCCCCGGAGGAAATCCACACCATGATCCAGGAAAATCCCCGCAAGGTTTTGCGGATCTAACTTCATTGGGCTATCGCGCTGTATGACAGCGTTTTAGTAATAATGATTCAGAAAGGGATAGGTATGATTATGAACCTCAAAAAAGTGCTCAGCCTGATGCTGTCTCTCATCATGCTTCTGGCGCTGGCTGCCTGTGGAGACAAGACAAGCTCCCCCGGCAATTCCAATACCCCCAGCACCCCCAGTGAGCCTGCAGAACAGCCCACAACCGAACCGGATTCCTCCGGCGGCACGGAGGGCATCAACCCGGCGGATGTGGAGGGATCCCTTCGCATGACCACAACCTCTCTCAGCTCAAACGGGCAGATCCTCGGCTCTGCCATGTGCGACATTGTCACTGCCAACCTGCCCAGCCTGAAAACATCCGTCATCATCTCCGCCGGCTCTGGGGAGAACGCATTCCTGTTGGCGGACAAGGAGGCCGAGCTGGCCATTATGACGCCCGACGTCTCCTTCCAGTGCCAGAAGGGCATGGACCCCTACGGCGAGATTGAGATGTACGCCATCACCAAGACCTTCACAAATGAGACTGTATTCGCCGTGCGTGCGGACAGCGGGATCACCTGCATGGAGGACCTCAAGGGCAAGACGGTCGCCGTTGGCGCCACCGGCAGCGGCCCCTACGAGCTGGCCAAGGCGGTCCTGGAATCCGGGTATGGGATCTGGGATGACATCGAAAAGGTCTATCTGGCAACAGGCGACAGCCCCGACGCCCTGCGCGACGGCGTGGTCGACGCCATGGTCGCCCACCTCAGCTCCGGCTACCCCGCCTCCTACCTCTCCGAGCTGGACGCGGGCGGCGTACCGGTCACTTATCTGGGTGTCAGCGAAGAAGCCCTGGCACGCATCCAGGAGGAGCTGCCCTTTGAGATTTCTGTTGAGGAGGTTGAGGGGACATCCCGCCTGGGCCAGCTGTCCGGCTCTGTCCTCTGCATGTCCAACACCCAATATGTAGCGGTCCGGCCCGACGTCAGCGAGGATCTGGTGTACGCCTTCACCAAGACCTTGATGGAGAACGCGGAGCAGCTGGATGCCTACCACTCCCTGGGGACTACCATCCGCCCGGAGACCGCCCTCTCCGGCCTTGACCCCAATATCCCCATCCATCCCGGCGCCGCCCGTTACTACCAGGAGGCCGGTGTATGGGACGACACGCTGACCGTGGGGACGGTGCATTGACGGGCCTCCCCCTCTTTCTGGAAAAAGGGACTGGAACCCACTTGATACCCTCTCTCCATCAAGCCCTTACAGGCCCTTTTCCCCAAAAAGAGGGGGCGGCCTCGCCGCCCATCCCTTTCCCCACCCGCCGGGGAGGGTGCAGCCCTCCCTGGCGGGGCGGGACAGAGTGACGTGCGTCCCGCCTGCATTTTGATAAAGGATAGAGGTATGGATAAAGAAAAATTGTCTGCAATTCTCAACAAGCTCATCTATCTGATTGCCCTTGCTATGGGCATCTTCCAGATCTACAACAGCATCTTCCGCTCCCTGGATCCCACCAGGCTGCAAAACTTCCATCTCATGTTCGCGCTGACGCTGATTTTCCTCGGCTCCATCAAGTCCGCGCTGAATGCGGAAAAGAAGCTGTGGCGTGTAGCGTTCCCCATCCTGGGGCTGGCTGCGGCCCTGCTGACCACGTTCTACATCCACGTCTGTTATGACAGCATGATCCTGCGCGTTGGGCGCTCCACACCGGTGGACCTGGTGATCGGGGCGGTGCTTCTGGTGGTGATCCTCTATGCTACCAGCGAATCCTTCGGTAAGGCGATCCCTATCCTCATTGTCATCGGGATCCTCTATATGTTTACCGGCCCCTACCTGCCCGGGATCTTCTACCACGGCGGCTTCAGCGTAAAACGGGTCATTGCCTCTTTGGTCACAAGCTTCAGCGGCTGCTACGGGAACCTGCTGAACACCTCCGCCACCTATATCGCCCTCTTTATGATCCTGGGGGGCTTCATGACCAAGACCGGTGCGGGCAACTTCTTTGTGCAGCTGGCGCTGGCGATAGGCGGGCGGTTCCGTGCCGGCCCGGGCCTCACGGCCATCGCGGCCAGCGGCCTGATGGGCTCCATCAACGGCAGCGCCAGCGCTGTGGTCGCTACCACCGGTGTGTTCACCCTGCCGCTGATGACAGAGCGCAAATATGACCCCGAGTTCGCTGCGGCGGTCTGCTCTGTTGCCTCCACCGGCGGGATGATCCTCCCCCCGGTCATGGGGGTTGGTGCGTTCATTATGGCCGAGCTGACCGGCAATACCTATGCGGCCGTCGCCCTGTGCGCGGTGGTCCCGGCCCTGCTCTACTACCTGATGACTGCCAGCGTTGTGGTCATCCGCGCCAAAAAGATGGGCCTGCAGCCCATCCCCCCGGAGGAGCTGCCCAAGCTCGGCCCGACGCTGCGGGAGGGGGCCCCCTTCCTGCTGCCCCTGCTGAGCATCGTCTACTGCCTGAGCGTAGGCTTCTCCACCACCAAGGCGGCGCTGTACGCCATCGCGCTGCTGATCCTTGTCTACCTGGCCAAGTGCATCGCCAAGGATCCAGGGTGCGTGCGGCGGTTCGCCACCTACAAGCCCCTTATCGACGGTCTGGCTGACGGCGCCAAGAGCTGCATCGGCGTTGCCGTCACCATGGCAGCTGTGGGCATCCTCAACAACTGTGTCGTTTCCACAGGCCTTGCCAACCGCCTGGTGAATATGATCCTGAGCCTGGGCAACGACGGCTGGCTGTTCAGCCTGGTGATTACCATGCTCCTGACGCTCCTGTTCGGCATGGGCGTGCCCACCACGGCGGCCTACATCATCCTGGCGATGATGGCCGCGCCGTCTCTGGTGCAGATTGGCCTGCCGGTCCTGCCGGTCCACCTGTTTATCTTCTACTTTGCCGCTATCGCCAACCTGACGCCCCCGGTGGCGCCCGCGACCATCATTGCCGGCAAGATGGCCAACGCCAACTACGTCAAGGCCTGCGGCCACGCGATGAAGATGTGCCTGAGCTCGTTTATCCTCCCCTTCATCTTTGTCATGCGCCCGGCCATGCTGCTCCAGGGCAGCCCCCTGGAGATCCTCGATGTGGTGGGGACCGCGATCCTCGGCCTGCTGTCCTTCGCCGCCTTTGGCGAGCGGTACCTGCTGCAAAAAAACTCCATCTGGGAGCAGGGGCTGCTGCTGTGCGCCTCGGCGCTGCTGATCCTGCCCATGCCCTGGTATGGGACAGCTGCCGGCGTAGCCTTCCTGGCCGCCGTGGCTGTGCGGCAAAAGCTCTCCCGGGCCGCAATGGCCTGACAAAACGTTCCACCACTATTTTTTCCGGAGGTTAATTATGAAAATTGCATGTATTGGTCTGGGCGTGATGGGCAAGTACATGGCCCTGAACATGGTCAAAAGCGGGGAACTGGCGGTTGTCTGCGATGTAACAGACAGGGCGTTCCCGGAATTCAAAGAGGCGGGCGTGTGCGCCACCAGGGACACCACCGCAGCCGCCGGGGCGGATATCATCTTCCTCAGCCTGCCCAACACCGCTGTGGTGCGCAGCGTGATCCGGGACCTGGTCCCCCATATGCACGCGGGCCAAATCATCGTCGACCTGAGCACCATCAAATACAACGCCACACTGGAGCTCCATGAGCAGCTGGGCGAGGCGGGCATCGAATTTTTGGACGCGCCGGTCTCCGGCATGGAGTCCCGGGCCAAGGACGGCACCCTCACTGTCATGTGCGGCGGCAAGGAAGCGGTCTTCGAGCGGGTCCGGCCCTACTTCTCCTACATCGGCACCAAGGTGCTGTATATGGGTACTGCCGGTGCCGGCCAGCTCACGAAGCTGATTAACCAGCTCCTCTTCGACATCAACGCCGCCGCCCTGGCGGAAATCCTCCCCATGTCCGTGAAGATGGGGCTGGACTGCGAAAAGGTGGGACAGGTGGTCAACAGCGGCACCGGCAGGAGCTACGCCTCGGAATTCTTCATCCCCAACATCCTCAAGGACAGCTTCCGCAACGGCTACTCCATGCGCAACGCCTACAAGGATCTGGTCAGCGCAGCGGAGCTGGGCGGCAGCCTGGGGATCCCCATGCCTGTGCTGGCCGCCGCCACCAGCACCTACCAGATGGCCCTGTGCAAGGGCCTGGGCGACAACGACAAGGGCGGCATGATCAAGGTGTTCGAGGAGCTTCTGGACGTGCGCTTCAGGGGGGCATGACGATGTACCGGCGAGGGAATGACCAGGATATGACAGAGGCCTATTACATCGGGCTGATGGGCTCTGTTGGATACCGGAAGAAGGATATTTCAGAAAAGCCCGTGATCGGCATCGTCAACTCCTGGAACGATATGAACCCGGGCCACAAGCCCCTGCGGGAGCTGGCGGGCTACGTCAAGGAGGGCGTCTGGGCCGCAGGCGGCACCCCGGCGGAGTTCTGCGTGCCCGCCCCCTGCGACGGCATGGCCCAGGGCGAGGGGATGCACTACGTGCTGCCCCAGCGGGATCTGATCGCCGCATCCATTGAGACCATGGTGCAGGCCCACGGCTTGGACGGCCTGGTGTTCCTGTGCTCCTGCGATAAGATTGTGCCTGGTATGCTGATGGCGGCGGCACATCTGGATCTGCCCGCCCTGTTCCTGACCGCGGGGTCGATGCTGCCCTATGAGGAGACGGGCCGGACCTACTGCACCTCTGACCTGAAGGAGTCCATTGGCCAGTATAACAAGGGGGCCATCGACCGCAGGACCTTTGACCGCTGGCAGGCGAATATGTGCTCGTCCTGCGGGACCTGCTCCATGTACGGCACCGCCAACACCCTGGGCGCCTTCCTGGAGGCCACCGGCGTGGCCCCCTTCGGCAGCAGCACCATGCTCTTCTGCGACGGGGCGAAGGTGCGCCAGGCCAGGGATGTGGGGGAGCGGATTGTGGCGCTGACCAAGTCAGAGCAGGCCTTCCGCCAGTTTATGACCCGTCCGGCGCTGGTCAACGGCCTGCGCTATGTCTCCGCCACCGGTGGCTCCACCAATGCGGTCCTGCACATCCCTGCCCTTGCCAAAGTGCTGGGGCTGGAGATGCCCCTGGCGGAGTTTGACGCGCTCCAGGCCTCCGTCCCCGTGGTGGCCAAGCTCAAGCCTGCCTCCCCCCACACGATTTACGACTACCACCGGGCCGGAGGTGTACCGGCAGTGCTGCTGACCATCCGGGAACATCTGGACACCAGCGTCCCCCTGGCTATGGAGGGGGGCACCCTGGGCGCCTACCTGGAGCAGTACGACCTGCCCATTGACCGCAGCGTCATCCGCCCCGCCGGGGAGCCGCTGTCCACCGGCGGCTGCTACGGGGTGCTCTCCGGCAACCTGGCCCCCCGGGGCGCGGTGGTGAAAAAGACCGGCGTAGAGCCCGCCATGTACTACCACAGGGGCCCCGCCGTGGTGTTCGACTCCGAGGAGGCGGTACGCGAGTTCTTCCTCCACGACACGATCCAGCCCGGCTCTGTGCTGGTGGTGCGCTATGAGGGGCCCAAGGGCGGCCCCGGGATGCGGGAGCTGTCCATCCCCGCCGCCATGCTGGTGGGGATGGGGCTGCACACCTCTGTCGCCATGATTACGGATGGACGCTTCTCCGGCGCGACCCGGGGCCCCTGCATCGGCCACATCACCCCGGAGGCCTGGGAGGGCGGCCCCCTGGCCCTGGTGGAAAACGGGGACATCATTGAAATTGACCTGGAAAAAAAGTCGCTGACCCTGGAGGTACCGGAGCAGGAGCTGGAACGCCGCCGTCAATGCTGGCAGCGGCCGGACCGCCCCCTCACCGGCGTGATGGCCGCCTACCGGGAGGCCGTCTCCGGCGCTGACGAGGGCGCAGTGTGGCTCTACCGGAACGCACGATAATCAAACAAAGGAAGGGAACTATACCATGGATTACAGGACAACAGCCCAGCAGCTGCTCCCGGGCAGCATTGATTACCACATCCACTCCGGACCGGACGTCTTCCCCCGCCTGCTCAACGACGTGGAGCTGGCCCAGCAGGCCAAGGCCGCCGGGATGCGCGCTATCCTGCTCAAGAGCCACACGGAATGCACCGCGGCCCGGGCAGCCATCGCCAGCTATGTGACGGACGGCTTCCCCGTCTTCGGCGCCATTGCACTCAACTACAGCGTCGGCGGGCTGAACCCCGAGGCGGTGCGCAACGCAGTCCGCATGGGGGCCAAGCAGGTCTATATGCCCACCATCCACGCTGCCCACTACCTCAAGGAGGTCGACAGTGTGCCCATGTTCGCCGCACTGCTCAAGGGCGGCATTGAGGGGCTGCACCTGCTCGACAGCAGCGGTGCGCTGAAGGACAGCGTGCTGAAGATCATCGACATCATCGCCGAGGCGGATATTGTCCTGGCCACCGGCCATATCTCTGTGGAGGAGGCCATGCCTTTGGTGGAGGCCGCCCACCGGCGCGGCGTCAAGAAAATCGTCGTCACCCACCCCACCTCACCCATGGAGGCCTACTCCATTGAGGATATGAAGCAGATCCTCTCCCTGGGGGCGTCCATGCTGGAGCATGTGGTCAACGACACCACCCATCAGATGAAGAAGCCCATTGCCCCCTCTGTCATCGCCGACGCAATCAAGGCCACCGGGGCGGAGCACACCATCATGAGTACCGACAGCGGGCAGGTCATCAACCCCGCGCCTGTCAAATCCCTGGAGAACTTCATGTGCCTGATGCTGGAGGAGGGGATCGGCGAGGAGGAGATCAAGCGGATGACCAGGGACAACCCGGCAAAGATGCTGGGGATTTAAGGAGGGCAGATTGTGGACTACGACATCAGAAAGCTCCGGGAAAACCTGGTGCTCACCCGCTCCTGGGAGCCCATGGAGTTCACCAGCTGGCAGGACGAGAACCTGTCTTGGAAGGAGGACTGCGACATCGGCGACTGGAGCCAGATGGTCGAGTACCGCGTCAGCGGCCCCGACGCGCTGCGCTTTTTCTCCGACTTCGCGGTAAACAACTTCGAGCACTTCGCCCTGGGCCAGGCAAAGCACGTCATCTTTTGCAGCCAGGAGGGCTATGTCATCGGCGAGGGGATTTTGATCCGCTTTGGCGGGGATGACTTCGAGTTCCAGTCCGGCGGGCCGGTCTGGAGCTGGCTGGACTACAACTGCAAGCGGGGCCGCTACAGCCTGACCTGCGCCGAGAAACGGGACTGCAAGTTCAAATACCAGGTCTCCGGCCCGAAGAGCCTGCACCTGCTGGAGCGTGTGACCGGGCAGAGCCTGCGGGACATCCAGTTCATGCACGTAGGCAAGGCGTCCATCCTGGGCGTGGAGGTGGATCTGCTGCGCCAGGGCATGTCTGGCGAGGTGGGCTTTGAAATCCAGGGGCCCAAGGCCTTTGGCGAACAGATCTACCGGCACATCTACGAGCAGGGCCAGGCCTTCCACATCCGCCGTATCGGGGCGAAGACCGCCATGGTCAAGCACATGGAGGCGGCCTTCCCCACGGTGGTCCACGACTACCTCCCCGCGCTGACCGGCGCCGCCGAGCAGGGCTACTGGGACGCATACAGCGGGCGCTTCAACGGCTTTGAGCGCTTTTTCAAGGTCTCCGGCAGCTTCGAGGGGCAGACGGTCTCCGACTGGTACCGCAACCCCTGTGAGCTGGGCTGGTCGAACCGGATCAACCTCCGCCACGACTTCTACGGCAAGGAGGCCCTGGCCAGGATCAAGGCCCAGCCCAGCCGGAAGCTGGTAACGCTGGTGTGGAACCCGGAGGATGTCGCCGATGTGGCTGCATCCATGTTCCGCGACGGGCAGCCCTATGACCAGATGGAGCTGCCCCGCACCCAGTGGTACAGCAACCATGCCGACAAGGTAGTGGACGGCGGCCAGGTCATCGGCATCGCCACCAACCGCTGCTTCAGCTACTACTTCCGCAAGACCATCTCCCACTGCTCCATTGATACGGCCTATGCTGAGGTCGGCCGGGAGGTCTCCGTAGTCTGGGGGGACCCGGGCAGCCGGCAGAAGGTGATCCGCGCCACGGTCGCCCCCTCCCCCTTTAAGACAGACAACCGTTATGCCGACCTGAACACCATTGGGGATTAGTCCCAATCGATTGACAGAACAAATTGGGATATGTTACAATCATGATACATCGCGGGTAAAAGAGGGAAAGACATGAACCAACAGAGGCAGGCCCTGATCAAGGACCTTTACGAGTCGATCGAAAACAGGAGCATTATCCGCGGTCAACAGCTGTTGACTGAGCGGGAGCTGTGCGATATTTTCCATGTCAAGCGCAGCCTGCTGCGGGAGGCCCTGGTTGCCCTGGAGGCCCTGGGCGTGATTGATATCCGGGAGCGCCAAGGCATGTTCCTCATGAACCGGCCAACCAAAATGCTGTCGGACAGCCTGGATTTCCTCTCGGATTTCTCCCCCAGCCTGCTCCACGATAAGTCCATTGAGGCCCGGATGATTATTGAGCCAAAGGCCGCCGGCATGGCTGCGGAGAACTGTACGCAGACCCATGACCTGATCCTGCGCAGTGAGATCGCCTTCCTGGAGGACCTGTACAGCACCGGCACCGCGGGTGCCCAGTCCCAGGCGACCTTGGCCTACAAGCACAACATCATCATCCACAACACGATTGTGGAGATGGCCAACAACATCGTCCTGACAAATATCTACAAATATCTGTCAGATCTGTCCAGGAACGTATTCGCTGTGCTGGGGCAGGACCCCGCCGGGTTCCAGCCCTACGCCCTGTGGCCAGATGTGCTGATCGGGGAACACCGGGCCATCGTCCAGGCCATTGTCACCCATGACAAGGAGGGTGCGGAGCAGGCGATGTATGAGCATCTTCAAAACTCCCAGCGGCGGAACAGCACCATCATGGCCCAAAAGCTCCACGGGACACATGCTGTCCAGGTTGCCGGGGATCTCCAGCAGGTGGATGCTTCCCCCATATAAGCAAGAGAACGGGCGCACCGGCTTCTGCCGGTGCGCCCGTTCGGCGGGTCAAAGCGTGGGGATCACTATCAGTCTGTCTCCGCCGCCGGCAAATCCGACAGGCCGGAACCCTGGTCAGCCAGCGATCAGATCACATGATACTCCTTCAAAAGCTTTTCGATATCGGTCCCTTCGATTTTCTTCAGCGCCTCATGCAGGATAAGCTTCTCCTTCAGGCCCCAATCCATCTCTGTGATTTTCTTCCCATCGCGGAGCTTCACGGTGGCATCCAGCAGAGCCCGGACATCATAGGTGCTGCCCCAGACCTCCGGTACGCCCCGGTCGACATCCAGCAGGGTATAGACTGCCTCCATACCGGTCCGCATAGAGTACTCTGTGGTAAAGATGGTATCCCGGGCAATCTCCGCAAACTGCCCCAGGAAAGCGAAGTTCACAGCGCCGTCAGGCACCACCTTGGGCCGGTCGGTATCATTGCGTGGCATGAAGAAGGCATCAATATAGGGCATCATGACAGGGACTGTATTGGCACTGGCAGAAGCCAATTCCTCAATCTGGTCCTCGGGCACACCCAGATGGTACAGCCACTCCATGCAGATTTCCTTGCCTGTACACTCCCGCATAGGCTTCTTGACATAGTCGCCGGGTACGTCGCTGAACAGGGCGTACACCCATACCAGGCAATGATCCTTGGGCTGGGCCCGGAATTGGGGCTGGCGGTTGATGGTCCAGCTGAGCAGCCAGGAGGAATCCTTCACCGTCACAATGCCGCCGGTGACTACGCCGCCGGTGAAGGGGTCACGCTGGCAGATATGCTTGATATAGGGGATGATGCGCTGGTCCAGGGTTTCTACCGTGGCGCTCATCCAGTTGGTCTGCTCCGGATCATAGCAGAATTTATCTGGGTTGCCGAAGGCAGGATCCTGGGCAGCGATCTTCCGCCACATGTCCCAGCCGCCGCCGGGTTTGATTTCCGTGTTGTAGGAGGCGGGCTCATTCTGGGAACCCATGGTGGAGTTCTCCACACAGCCGCCGTTGGTGATGAAGACCAGATCGTTCTCTGTCAGATCCACGAATTCCTGGCTGCCCTCCCGCAGCAGCTCCACCCGTTTGGCAAGCTTCCTCTCCGGGCGGATGTCAAACTCCACGTTGACTACCTTGGTGTTGTAGTGGAACTGGACACCGTGGGATTCCAGATATTTGACCATAGGCAGGATCATGGACTCATACTGGTTGTACCGTGTGAACCGCAGGGCCTTGAAGTCGGGCAGGCCGCCAATGTGGTGGATGAAGCGTTTGATATACCGCTTCATCTCTAAAGCGCTGTGCCAGTTCTCAAAGGCGAACATGGTGCGCCAGTAGAGCCAGAAGTTGGAGTTCAACACCTCATCGTCGAAATAGTCGGTGATACGCTTGTCGTACAGATCCTCGTCCGGGGTAAAGAACAGGTGCATGATCTCCATGGCCGCCTTGTCCGAGACATCAAACTTGCCGTCGGTGTGGGCATCCTCACCCCGGTTGACCGTGGCACGGCACAGGGAATAGTTAGGATCCTTTTTGTTCAGCCAGTAGTATTCGTCCAATACGCTGACGCCCTCGGTTTCAATGGACGGGATGGAATGGAACAGATCCCACATGACCTCGAAGTGATTATCCATCTCCCGGCCGCCCCGCATCACATAACCCACATTCTCAAACTTCCATCCGTCGCAAGCGCCGCCGGGGGTGGGATCCTTCTCAAAGATGTGGATATGCCCGCCCTTCATCTGACCGTCCCGAACCAGATAGCAGGCAGCGGTAAGGGCTGCCAGGCCGGTGCCGATGATATAGGCCGATTTGTGATCTACGCCCTCGGGTTTCTGGGGACGGGCGAAAGCCTCATAGTTGCCGCTGGAATAGTACATGAAAAACATCCTTTCCATATTGTTGTGGTGGTTGTCTGTTGATGGGTTTATCATAAAAGTATTCCCTGCTTTTTACAATAAACAGCTGGTCCCCTGTGATAAAACTTTTATCACAGGGGGCCGATTGCTATATTTTTAATCATTTGCCTCCATATGTAAGGGCCGGTCTGTACGGAAGCTCTCCAGTGCCCGGAGAATATTGCCGCGAACCACGCTATTGGTGCGCTCCACAATGGCGGCAGGCTCCTCCTTCATACCGTTTCCAATCCATTCCAGCATAATGCCGATAAAAGCGTATTCATAAAAACTGGCAATGAACTGCTGATCTGTCATGCTGACTGCCATTTCCGCCGACTTTTCTTCCACCACGCCCAGAATCAGGCTGTGGATCAGCGGGTTCAGGTACTGCTCGATCCGTTCCCGGCTGACCGAGCGGTAGACATTCATAATGAGAGGCTTGTTCGCGTGTACCGCGTGGAAGATATTGAGAAACCCCTCCTGCCAGGTGTCATAAGTCTTTTTCCCCTCCAGCGCCCGTGCGGCATCCTCCGCGCAGGTCCACTCCACCAGATCATAAATGTCCTTGAAGTGATAGTAGAAGGTCATACGGCTGATACCGCAGTCCTCTGCAATATCGTTGATGGTGATTTTGGGCAGCGGCTTCTGAAGCAGCAGATTCTTCAGCGATGCGGCTAATGCGCGTTTTGTGGTCTGTGACATGGGCGGACCTCCTTCTGCAAACATGTGACCAATGGGTCTGCATTCCGATATAAACAGTTCTTGTTGCCTATAATTTATAAGCTCATCTATCACATCATCCCTCGAAGAAAATGGTTATATCACTATTTATAGTGGAGTATATCACACATATGGCTATTTCACAACCTATCCCCTGCCCTTAACCACAAGGACGCTTTATTCCATTTAGTACCCATAGTACCTCTATTTTATTGCAAGTGATCTTGACTCCTGGGCAAGCAGCCTTCTTACCTTGGCTATTTCTCATTCGTGCTGTTAATCAGGAACTCCAGGCCCCTTATGCGACTAAAATCTGTCATCTTTAATAAAAAGCTGCCCAGATTTATATCTCTGTGCCTTCTCGGTTTGGATTTGCAGCCACAAGCACTTTTTGTGCATTAAACGCATGTTTTCCCCTCAAAAAATTTTTTTGAAATTTTTTGAAAAAACTATTGCAAATTCATCTAATATATGCTATCTTATATAAGCCGATAGGAAATTAGTAATATTGTTTATCCGGGTGTGGCGAAGTTTGGTATCGCGCTTGAATGGGGTTCAAGAGGCCGCTGGTTCGAATCCAGTCACTCGGACCATGCGGAGTGTCCTTATAGGATTTGAGTATCCTTGGAGGACACTCCGCATTATTTTTGCTCAAAATCCTATACGGCAATCCGCTCCGGGGAGTAGCTGACAGCTACTCCCTTTCTCGTCCCCATAGTGATCTCCGCAGCCGGGATTTTCCGGCGGTCAGGGACGGAGAAAGCGCCGATACAGTTGTAATAGATGGTGATGTGCTGGGTGGTAACGCCGTCCTGCTTTTCCGCATGGTACACGTCGATATGGTCAATCAGCTCCGCCACCATGCGCTGGGTAATCTCGGTGGCGTTGGTGTACCGCCGGACCGTTTCAAGAAACGTGTCAACGTCCATCCGCTGGCCCTCGCTCTTTTTCAGCTCCAGCCGCAGCGCCTTGATCCGCTTGGCGTTCTCCCCCTGCTCCTGCTCGTACCGCTGGGACATTTTCGCAAACCGGGCGTCGCTGATTTTCTGGCTCACGTTGTCCTCGTAAAGCCTCTCGAAAAGCCCGTCAAGCTCTTTGTCCCTCGCCAGCATCCCATCCAGCTCCCGCTGCTTCCTGGCCCGCTCATTCTCCGTCACTTTTGTGGAACGGCCCATCATGGCCTTGATGAAATCGTCCTCGTACTCGTTGGCGAAACAGGCCAGCCGGTTCACCTCGTACAGCACCACCCGCTCCAGAAACTCCAGCCGGATATAGTGGGTCTTAGAACACTTGCGCAGGCCGGAATTGTGGTTCTGACAGCTAAAGAATTTAATATCGTGGTTGCCCTGGTTGAAGTGGAAATTGAGGTTGCCGCCGCACTCCGGGCATTTCAGATAGCCGGAAAACACGCTGGGCTCCTGGGTGACGGTGGGCCGCCTCCGGCGGGTCCCCTTTTTCATGCTCTGCACCTTTTCCCAGGTGGGCCGGTCTATAATGGCCTCGTGGACGTTGAGGAAGATTGCCCGGTTCTCCTCCGGGTTCTCAATCCGCTTTTTCATCTTGTAGGACTTGGAGTAGGATTTGAAGTTAATCACGTCACCGCAATACTCCTGCAAGGTGAGAATTTTCTTGATGGTGGTATGCCCCCATTTGGTGGGCTCCACGGTGCTTTTGGAACCGCCCCGGCTGGTTCCCTTGCTCCGCCAGTAGTAGGTGGGATTGAACACCCCATCTTTCTCCAGCGCGGCGGCGGTTTCTGCCAGCCCGTAGCCGTCCAGGGCCATTTGATAGATACGCCGGACAACGGCGGCGGCCTCCAGGTCAATCACCCAAAAGCGGGGGTCCTCCGGGTTCTTGATGTAGCCATAGGGGGGCGGGGACAGCGGTACGCCGGAATTGCCTTTCATCTTGTTCACGATCCGGCGCTTCTTGGAAATATCGCGGGCGTAGTATTCGTTAAAAATGTTACGCAAAGGGGCAAAATCGTTGTCGCCCTGTGCGCTGTCAACGCCGTCATTGATAGCAATGAAACGGACGCCGTTCTGTGGGAAAATCATTTCATTGATATGGACAAGACCACAAAACTATGCGGAGCTGCTGACAACAACTAAACATTCAAACAAGGGAGTTATGGTTGCCCAAACCAGAAACTCCCTTGTTTTTGCCATAAAATTTATGTAGGTGGAGTACGCTGATTGAACCAATATTAAGTATCCTGTTGACAAACAGGCCGTCTCGCCCTATAATTAAACCGTCAGTTTAATTATAGGGAGATGAACTTATGGCCCGAAGAAAAAAGGAACCAAGGAGTGTGCATCGAGACAATATTGCATCAGTAGCATCTAAACTATTTGCTGAAAGAGGTATTTCCGCAACATCTATGGACGACATAGCAAAAGCGGCGGGATATAGCAAGGCAACCCTCTATGTGTACTTTGAAAACAAAGAAGAAATCGTAAGCATATTAGTCTTGGACAGTATGAAAAAACTGTGTTCCTATATTTCTTCTGCTTTACAACTTCAAACGTCCACGAGAGCAAAGTATGATTTGATTTGCAAAGAGTTAACACGGTATCAGGACGAATACCCTTTCTATTTCAAGATAATGCTTGATAAAATCAATGTTAATTTTGAAAATCAAGACTTTTTCCCGGAAGAAAAAGAAAGCTATGAGATTGGGGAAGAAATAAATAAAATGATAAAAGGGCTTTTGCTGTCTGGCATTGAAAGCGGTGATTTGCGCCGTGACATAGAACTTATGCCAACTTCATTTTCATGCTGGGGGATGCTGTCGGGACTTATTCTTTTAGCGGCAAACAAAAAAGATTACATCCAAAAGACAATGGATATGTCCCGGAATGAATTTCTTCAACATGGTTTTAACATGATTTATCAATCTATCGCAAATACGGAGGAACCAGAATGAGGCCGAAACGTGTACTTGCTATTTTGGGCAGTCCCCACATAGATGGAGCAACCGCCACTATGTTAAACCATTCAATTTGTGAAGCGGAAAAAGCGGGATATACCATTGCTAAAATCAATTTGTACGAAAAACAGTTGGCCTTTTGCGTTGGATGCAGAAGATGCTTAACTTCTGGAATGTGTGTTCAAAAAGACGATATACAAGAAATCATTTCTTTGCTGCACGAAAGTCAGATTGTAGTCCTTGCGGCTCCTACATATTGGGCTAATGTTCCCGCTCCAGTAAAAAATTTATTTGATCGTCTGCTGGGAACTGCTATGGAGGAAACAGCAACATTTCCAAAACCTCGATTGTCCGGGAAAAAATATGTGCTCTTGACTGCCTGTAATACGCCAGCTCCTTTCTCGTGGATATTTGGACAGAGCAGGGGAGCAATACGAAATATGGATGAGTTTTTCAAAACCGCTGGGATGAAATCAATGGGCAAAATCGT
This sequence comes from uncultured Oscillospiraceae bacterium, assembly GCA_910583885.1. Classification (GTDB taxonomy): domain Bacteria; phylum Bacillota; class Clostridia; order Oscillospirales; family Oscillospiraceae; genus Pelethomonas. The sequence continues at coordinate 16,805 of CAJUAC010000058.1, forward strand.
TTGTGCAAACACTGGTAAGACAAAGAATGTGCCCGAACGGGTGTTGCGAAAAATAGAGAGGTGTTGGAAATGAAACAGTCTATCAAAAAGGCGGCTACGACTATCATTGCTTTCGCTATTTTAATAGGGGGTATTGCGCTTGCGATCTATTTGAAACAAGTAGTCGATTATAAGCGCTCTGTGAGTGAAACCTCTATTGAGGAAATCTGCCTTTCGAACATTCCGAATGGGGTCTACATTGGTGAATGTGATGTTAATTTTATCTATGCAAAGGTAGAGGTCACAATACAAAATGGAGAAATTACAGGCATTCGCATTTTAGAGCATAAAAACGAGCGCGGCCAAGCTGCGGAAGCGGTTGTTGATAGAATTGTCGCGGAACAGCGGATAGATGTTGATGCCGTGTCAGGCGCAACAAATTCCAGTACTGTGTTAAAAAAAGCAGTTGAAAATGCCCTGAATAATGATTAGGTGAAAGGCAAAAATGGTGAATATGAATGGAATGGATATTGTGTCCTATATGTGGGAATAAGACCCGTGACAGAATAAGAGAAGATACTGTTTTAAAGAATTATCCCCTTTACTGTCCAAAATGTAAAAAAGAAACTATAATTGATGCACAGAATTTACAAATAACAGTTATCAAAGAGCCAGACGCATAGACGCAGGGCCGATAACACGCAGATTAAAAATGCGGTTATCGGCTCTTTTACGTTGAAAGAACACGGCAACCGTTAGGAGGTATTGCCGTGTCCTTTTTGTTGTGTAAACTACAGTCAAAAAAAGCCTGACCTACGCAACGGCAGCCCCTACCCAGGCTTGCGAAAATAGTCGTTTTCCGTCTGCGCATATTATCACCCCCAGTGCCCGAATAGCCTTGTGCTGTTCGGGCACTTTTGCTTTTTCGGAGGGCTTTCCAATCTGGCCTCGGTGTCGCGGCCCGCCCCTCCTGTTCAGATTTCGCACTTCCCCAAATCTGAACAGGAGGATAACACGATGGAGATTACCATCAAGAGATACAGCCGCAAAATGACCTATGAGGACGCCGCCACCCTTGACGAGTTTTGGGAGCTGGCCAAGCGCACCGAACGGAGCCTTGACCGGGAACAGCGGCGGCATTGGAACGGACGCGAATGTGACGAGTACATAATTGCCACCCAGGGCGTTCTGCCCTACTGCGCCACCCCGGAGGAATTAGTCTGCCAGCGGGAGACGCTGGATGAAATTATGGCGGTGCTGGCCCTCTGCACCAAGACCCAGCGGGAGCGGTTTCTGCTCTATGCGCTGTACGATTACAGCTATGCGGAGATCGGGCGATTGTGCGGCTGCTCCAAGGCCGCAGTCTATGAGAGCATCGAGGGTGTTCGGAAAAAGTTTTTCAAATTTTACCGCTGACCGCCCTGACGATCACCCTGGCATGATGGCTACCAGGTGAGGGGCAATCGCCCTATCACCGGGAGGGACAAGCTGCTCCGGCGGCTTGTCCCTCCTATGTCAAGGAGGTCACAGTGAACACCATGATTTTTCGTGCCGGAAATCCTGTCTGTTTCCAACAGCGCACTTATACACCGTTCCGGTGTCGTGCGCGCGTCGTCGCA
>CAJUAC010000059.1 GCA_910583885.1 uncultured Oscillospiraceae bacterium
TTTCTTTGTGATATATTTCTCTCTTTGTCCAGTTTCTTCTTGACATTTGCCGCAGAATTTCCGGCCCCAGGCGCTGGGGAGAAAAACATGGGGATGATCGCATAAACACACTTGACAAAGCCCGTCCATTGGCCTAGAGTGAAGGGGCTGGAAAAGATATTGATGACATAAGAGAGGACCCGTTTTTATGAAGGATACCGCTATGACGCTCGACCAGCTGCGCGTAGGGGACAGCTGCATTATCAACCAGGTGGGCAATTCCCGTGGGGCGGTGAAGCGCCGCCTGATCGACATGGGGCTCACCCCCGGTACACGCGTCAAGCTGATTAAGATGGCCCCCTTTGGGGATCCGATGGAGGTACAGCTGCGGGGGTATGAGCTGTCCCTGCGCAAGGAGGACGCCGCCCAGATCCGCGTCAGCCCCGCCGCCCCCAATCCACCGCCCCGGGACACTGTCTCCGAGAGCGCCTACCACCTGGGCAGCGCCTGCCACGGCGAATGTGCCCGCTGTTCCATGGGCTGTGCCAGCCCCAAGGACCTGGAGGCTATGCATCGCGCCCACCGGCACGAGCAGGAGCAGCATCCGAGCACCTATGACCCCCGGGCCCACGATACCCGCCAGTGGAAGGTGGCCCTGGTGGGCAACCCCAACTGCGGCAAGACCACCCTCTTCAATGCCCTCACCGGCTCCAACCAGTACGTGGGCAACTGGCCCGGCGTCACAGTGGAGAAGAAGGAGGGGGAGGCCAAGCTGGGCGATGTGCGCTTTACGGTGGTGGATCTGCCGGGCATCTACTCCCTGTCCCCCTATTCCATGGAGGAGCTGGTGGCGCGCAAGTTTATTATTGAGGAACAGCCAGACGCCATCATCGACATTGTGGATGCCACCAACCTGGAGCGGAACCTGTATCTGACCATGCAGCTGCTGGAGCTGGAGCGGCCGGTGGTGCTGGCGGTGAACTTTATGGATGAGGTGGAGAAGCAGGGGGACAGCATTGACTGCGGCCGCCTGGCCGCCCACCTGGGGGTGCCTGTGGTGCCGATCTCCGCCCGGGATGGGGTGAACATCGACCGGCTGGTCCAGGAGGCCCACCGGCAGATGCATACGGGCCTGACGGTGGAGCCGGATGACCTCTATGACGACTTCACCCACGCCGTCCACCACCGGATTGGGGATCTGATCCATGACCAGGCCTATGCCAAGGGCATCCCCGCCCACTGGGCGGCCATCAAGCTGTTGGCAGGGGATGAGGAGGTGGCCAGGGATCTGGCGCTGGACCGGAAGACGCTGGAGCAGATTGACCGGATTGCCGCCGAGTATGAGTCCGCCAGCCCCCTGGGGGACCGGGAGACCCTCCTGGCGGACAGCCGCTACCAGTTTGTGGAGCGCGTGGTCCGCAGCGCAGTGCGGCGCAAGAGCAGGGAAGGGGAGCGGTCAGTCACCGAGCGCATTGACGCGGTGGCGACCCATCGGTATCTGGCGATCCCCCTGTTCCTGGCGATGATGCTGGTGGTATTCCTGCTGACCTTCAGCGGTCCCGGCGCGTGGCTCTCTGACGGCATCGCCTGGTTTGTGGAGGATATCCTGTGTCCCGGCCTGGCCGGATGGCTGGCGGCTGTCCACGCCCCTGGGTGGGCCAGCGGGCTGCTGGTAGATGGCCTGGTGGCGGGGGTAGGCGGCGTGCTGACCTTCCTGCCGATGATTGCGCTGCTCTTCCTCTTTTTGTCCATATTGGAGGACAGCGGCTACATGGCCCGGGCGGCCTTCGTCATGGACCGCACCCTGCGCCATTTCGGCCTGTCCGGCAAGGCGTTCATCCCCATGCTGATGGGGTTTGGGTGTACAGTGCCCGCCGTCATGGGCGCCCGGACGATGGAGAATGAGAAGGACCGGCGGATGACGATCCTGCTGGTGCCCTTCATGTCCTGCGGGGCCCGGCTGCCCATCTACGGTCTGATGACCGCCGCTTTTTTCCCGGCCCGGGCAGGGCTGGTGGTGTTTGGCCTGTACCTGCTGGGGCCGGTCATGGCAATCCTCTCGGGCCTTATCCTGAAGAGGAGCCTTTTCCAGGGGGAGCCAGCGCCCTTCCTGCTGGAGCTGCCGCCCTACCGGATGCCAACCTTGAAGAACATCTGGCTGCATGTCTGGGAGCGGGTGAGGGACTTCCTCACCCGGGCCGGCACCATCATTGCCGCGATGAGCGTGGTGGTGTGGTTCCTCCAGAGCTTCGGCCCGGGCCTGCACATGGTGGAGGATACTGCGGACAGCATCCTTGCTATGGTGGGCGGTGTGCTTGCGCCGGTGTTTGCGCCGATGGGCTTTGGCGTGTGGCAGGCAGCGGTGGCGCTGCTGACAGGCCTGATTGCCAAGGAGGCGGTGGTCAGCTCCATGAGCCTGTTCTATGGCTTCTCTCTGACCGACTATGCCGCCGCCGGCGCGGCCATGTCCGCCACCTTTTCTCCCGCTGCCGCCCTTGCGTTCCTGGTTTTCTGCGCGCTCTACACCCCCTGTGTGGCCGCGATTGCCACCATCCGGCGGGAGATGGGCAGCCGCAGCTGGACAGCCCTGGCCCTGGTGTGGCAGCTGGGCATCGCGTGGCTGGCGTCCTTCGCCGCCTATCAGATCGCACTGCTGCTGTAAAATCGGGGGAGCGAAAAACCCGCCGTCCCAATGGGACGGCGGGTTTTTCTACAGAAAAAGCGGGCAGCTTTCTCCGGGAAAATGGCGGGATGGGGGATATTCCAGGGCTCCTGGCAGGCCTATTTTGTGCCAAAAATCCGATCCCCTGCGTCCCCAAGGCCGGGGACGATATAGCCTTGTTCGTTGAGGTGGCGATCCAGTGCGCCGCAGTAGATTTCCACATCCGGGTGCTCGGCCTGGATGCGCTCAATCCCCTCTGGCGCAGCCAGCAGGACCATCAGCTTGATATTGCTGCAGCCGTATTCCTTCATGAAGCCGATTGCTGCTGCGGCTGAACCGCCAGTAGCCAGCATCGGGTCTACAATCAGCACATCCCGCTCCGCCACATCCTTGGGCATTTTGCAGAAGTACTTCACCGGCTCCAGCGTCTCCTCATCCCGGTACAGGCCGATGTGGCCCACACGGGCGGAGGGCACCATCCGCAGTACGCCATCCACCAGCCCCAGCCCGGCCCGGAGGATGGGTACCACAGCGAACTTCTTCCCCTTCAAGGTGGGGGCCATCGTCTTGCAGATAGGGGTCTCCACCTCCTTCTCCGTCAGGGGGAGGTTACGGGTGGCCTCATAGGTCAGCAGCATCCCAATTTCTGACACCAGCTCCCGGAAATCCTTGGTGGCGGTGTCCTTATCCCGCAGGATGGTCAGCTTGTGGGCCACCAGGGGGTGGTCTACCACATGTACTTTCTCATGATTCATCGGCAGCTCTCCTTTTCGTATATCTGGTTAAACGTTCTTTTTGATCCTTTTTCCTTCAAGAAAAAGAATAGTTGCCTTCCCGTTCCAGCCGTTCCCGCTCCGCCTGGCTCAAGCGCAGGTAGGAAATGGCAAGCTCCTGGGCAGGGACAGCCCCGCTGGGCCACAGCCGGCAAGCGGCCATGCCGACACCCACCGCGCTCTGCCGCAGCAGATGGGGCGGGGCTAAGCGGCAGGGGATGCCATGGGCGGCCAGGACGTCCCGGCACAGCTCTGCGCCGTCCCCAACAACTGTCAACGGGCCTTCCATCCCCTCCAGGTCTGCCACAGCCCCCTCCAGGGAGATGGTGCGGTCCTCCCGGAGGCGGTGGAGGGTCCCGCTCCCGGCCTGGAATACGGCGTTGTAGATCTGCTGCCGCCGTGCGTCCATGGCGCATACCACAATCCCCTCCAGGTGGGCCAGGGGCCAGGCCATGGCCTCCAGGGTGGACACAGGGATACAGGGCTTTTCCGCCCCCCAGGCCAAGCCCTTCACCGCTGCCGCGCCGATGCGCAGGCCGGTGAAGGAACCGGGCCCCGCCGCCACCGCGATAGCGTCCATGCCCCCCAGGGACAGGCCGCTGTTTTGCAGCAGGGCCTCCACCAGGGGCAGCAGCGTCCGGCTGTGAGTCAGGCCGGTGGACTGCCAGGTGCAGGCCAATGGCACGCCGTCCTCCAGTACCGCGCAGGATGCTGCCTTGGCAGAGCTCTCCAGTGCCAACAGCTTCATCGGTCCTCCCCCCCTTCAATCACAATGCTGCGCCAGCTGCTGTCCTCTGCGCAGCGGTAGATCGAGACATAAACTGTCTCCGGGGGCAGCGCATTCGCCGCCCGCTCGCTCCATTCTACAGCACATACCCCGTCCCGGTCCAGATATTCCTCCCAGCCGATGTCGAAAAGGTCATCCTCATCGCCCAGGCGGTACATATCAAAGTGGAACAGGGGGATGCGGCCCTCATACTCATTGACAATGGTGAACGTGGGGCTGGTGACCCGGCCTGTGCAGCCCAGCCCCCTTGCCAGCCCACGGGTGAACGCGGTCTTGCCCGCGCCCAGATCCCCCCGGTAGGCCACCACGTCCCCGGCACGGAGGCGCTGCGCCAGGGCCTCGCCCAGCGCCTCCGTCTCCTCTGGGCTGTGGGATAAATACTCCTCCATACGCCTACTCCCCCAACAGCCCCGCCGCCAGGCGGAGGAATGCACCGTGCTTTACACTGGACCACTGCTCCAGGGGCGGCGTGCGGCCCAGGCGGGTGGAGAGGAGCTGGGCCGCCTCCACCGCTGTCACCGGGTCATCGGGCCGGAAGCGGCCGTCTACTGCCGCCATGGCCCCAGTCTGGACAGCCAGTACCGCCGCTGCCGCGTAGGGATGGCGATGGGCCACGTCCCGGAAGGGCGCGCGGGCAGCCCGCACTAAGTCGATACGCTGCTGGGCAGTCTCCCAGCCGTAGGCCATCATGGCCAGCTCCCCCCGGGTGAGCACCGCCTCCGGCCGCAGGGTGTTGTCCTGGAAAGCCACACACCAGCCCTGTCCCAGCAGTCGTTTCGCTGCCTGGCCGGTTTCGTCCTCCTGGGGGACATCCTGGAAGGGGGAGCGCTCCAGGAGCTCCGATACGGTCACCACCCGGTAGCCGTGGTCCGTCAGCAGGCGCAGCTGCTTGTCCAGCCCATCTGCCACCGGGGTGCGGCGGGCCATATTGAACCCGTCCTTTTGGAAGATGATCTGCCCGCAGAAGGCGTCCGGATCCTCCAGCAGCAGCTTCTCCATAGGCCGCCAGGTGGCCTCTACCTCCGCCTCATAGGAGGCCAGGGGGAGCCACCCGGCCCCGTCGAAGCTGGCGGCCATGTACTGGTAGCCCATCAGGGCGTAAGCGTCGTAGCTGGTAAAGCCGCCCTTGATAGTGTCCACATAGTGGGGCGGGCGGGCCAGCCGCATGGGGTAGCCCCACCCGGTTTCCAGCGTCCCGTGGAGCCGCTTGAGATCCGCTACCACGGGCTCCAGCCCCTGCAGGTATTTCCTGCGGCCGTAGACCAGGGGCTTCCAGCCGAAAAGCACATGGGAATAGGTGTGGCTGGTGATCTCGTGGCCCCCTGCCAGCAGGCGGGTGATCAGCTCCGGGCAGTGGGCAGCACCGCCCTCACTGTCCTTACCGAAATCGGGGTAATGGTCGTAGGCCACCCCGCCCCAGGAGGCGGAGCCGTGCTTGCCCGCCCGGTCCGGGTAATTGGCGGAGGTATCCCCCACCACGTCAAAGGTGCCCTTGGCCCCGTAGCGCTCCAGTGTCTCCGCCAGCACCAGGGTCAGCGCTTTCCCGCGGAAATGGTCCGGCGAGGCGGGCAGGCGGCAGGGGCCGTCGTCAAAGGTCATGGCGCAGACCCGCTCCTCTGTAGCCACCCGCTCGATGCGCCGGACAGGGGAGAGGTACACCGGCGTCCGTTCCCGGAGCTGGTCCTGGAATTGGTGCTTGGCCTTTTTGGCAAGGCCGATGCCTTTGGTAAGAAGGGACATGGGGGGATCCTCCTATAAAAGAAAGATGCGTACATCCCCCTCCCGGCGGGAGGGGACGGACTTCATGCTATAAGGGGCGGACAGTGTCCAAGGCGGCACAGTAGGCCACATAGGCCGCCGCCCTCCCCAGGCCCAGAGGGCCGCCCGTGCGGCGGGCTTTGGTCCACTGGGAGAGGCCCTTGCGCAGGCGGGGGGTGTTTCGGCACAGGACCGCCCGGCTCCTGCCCTCCAGGAGGGCCTGGCGGAGGCAATCCCGGGTGAGATGCTCCGCCTCCAGCTCGGTGTAGGCGTTACCAACCTCTGCCTTGTCGTGGGCGTCGCTGCCCCCCACGGCAGGCAGGCCGCGCGCCTGGGCCAGCCGGGCGGCCAAGGCGTTGGCGTCCGGTACCTTGAAGCAGGCCCGGGCATTGGCGCTCTCGATCCCGTCCAGAGGGAAGCGGAAAGCCTCCGGCGCGGCTCCAGGCCGGTGATAGGGGTGGGCCAGCACCGCCAGCCCCCCCGCGTCCCGGATAGCGGCCACGGCGGCCCCCGGCTCCGGCAGGCGGCCCAGGGCGTCCAGGGGGAGGGGACGGTCCAGAAACAGGCCCGTGATGTGCCCAATGCGTGTGGAGACTTCACAGGCGGGGATCAGGAGCACCCCCTCCAGGGTCTCCGGAACACGGGTGCATAGGTTGTGATCTGCGATGGCCACAGCGTCCAGCCCGGCGGCCCGGGCGGCCCGGGCAATCTCCGGCAGGGGGGACCGGCCATCTGGGGAGGCGTCGGTATGGACGTGGAGATCCGCTCGAAACAGGGTCATTTGCGCCGCTCCTTTGCCAGAAGTGCCCGGAAATAGGCTAAGCCGGGCAGGATATCGCCCCATTCAAACAGGCCATCCCGGACCGTGGGGTTGACCAGATCCGCGAAGGCCCCCAGGGCCCTCCCCGGCTTTCCCTGCCGGAGGTAGCCCGCCGCGGCCATCAGGTCCGAGGCGGCGAAGATCATCTTTTTCCGCTGGGGTATAGGCGTCTCAGGCAGCGGCGCGGGGTTGTCCGGATTCCCGGCGTTCCACGCCAGGGCGCACCACAGCAGTGGGATGCCGCTCCCCGTTGCCCGGGACAGGGGGAATGTACCCCAGACCCGGGGGTTTATCTCCAGCAGGCGGGGCGTCCCCGCCCCGTCCTCTTTAAACTCAAACATGGCAAGGCCCGTGTAGCCTGTATGTCCCACCATACGCGCCGCATACTCCTGCAATACCGGCGCCTCCACGCTGGCGCAGCAGGAGGAGGGGCCCCCGGAGATAGGGTACTCCCGCAGTCGGCGGTGACAGATGGCGGCGAGGATTTGCCCGTCCTGGGCCAGCACGGAGCATCCCAGCGCCCCGCCGGGCAGGTACGCCTGAACCACCGGAGGTTCCCCGGCCAGCTGGGAGAAGCGGGTGCAGGCGGCCTCCGCCTCCGCCTCCGTCCTGGCGATGATATAGCGGTCCGCCGCTGTGAGCCCCAGATTTTCCCCGCACACAGGCTTGACCACGCAGGGCAGGGGACTGCGCCGGAGGAAGTCCGGCAGGGATTCCCTCTCCCGGCGGCCCTCCGGCACGGGGATGCCCAGAGAGGAGGCCAGGGCGGCAACCTGCTCCTTGCTGTTAAACAGCGCCAGCTGGCCGGGGGTGGGGAGGCACAGGCCGCAGGATTGCGCGAACCGCTCCCGGTTCTCAGATACCAGGGCCAGGGTGGATGCCCCCACCGGCAGCAGGGCTGGGCGGCACTCATGCCCCAGGCAGATCTCCTGGCACAGATCCAGCAGGGCATCCAGATACCCATCGCCGTCCGGCAGCCAGACATGGCGGCTGGTGTGGCGGGACAGGGCCCCCAGGGCGGGGGAGGACCGATTGGACCGGCAGCGTTCCCGCTCACAGGTGACAACCTCCACCCCCGCCTGGGATAAGTCCCGGATCAGGGCCAGGGACATGCGGTAGTGGACATCGGTGACAATAGCGACCATGGGGCCTCCTTCGTGCATGTAAGATGAGCATTCCGCTTTCTACTGGTTAGTATACTACAAATCCCCCAAAAGGACAAGCCGCAGCAGCGGGAAATTTGGCCGGACAGAGGCAGGCGGACGGGGGAGAAGCGGCCGCTTCTCCCCCGTCCGTCTATTGGATGACTACGTTTTCCCTTCCCAGCACCGCTACCAGCTCATCCACCAGGGATTTCCCCAGCAGGCAGGTGGTGCCCATCCGCTTGCCGGTATCGGTGAACACCAGCTTGGCCGGCGTATTGCCAGGGAACATGCTGATGACCCGGTTGATATGCCCCAGGGCCGGGTGGTCCATGGAGGGCAGGCGGAGCCACAGGGTTTTCCCCTCCAGTACCTGGACCTTGGCGGCCGTCCGCCCCTCCTGGGGCAGCTGCCCTCCGTCCTTGAGGGGATATACCCCGTCGCAGAGGATCTGGGGCGGCTTCTCGTCCCGGACGGACAGCTTCCCGCGCACCAGTACTGCGCTGCCCTCGGCCAGCTGCTTGCCGAATTTCTCCAGCGTCCGGCTGAAGCAAAGCAGCTCGATGGAGGCGGTGTCGTCCTCCACCGTGGCATAGGCCATGAGGGAATTGCTGCGGGTGGTACGGGTCCGGTAGGCGGTGACGATGCCTGCCACGGCAATCGCCTGCTCGTCCTGATAGAGGACCGGCCCGCCCTCCTGGGAGAAATCATCGTGGATGGAACCGATGGACACCGCACCAGCGGCCTTTGCCGCCTCGCGGTAGGCATTCATAGGGTGGCCGGAGAGGTAGAGTCCCGTGACCTCCCGCTCCTGGCGCATCCGCTCCTCCAGGGAGAATTCCGGCAGGTTGGGCAGGGCGACCTCAACCTTTTTCTCCGCCACAGCGGCGGACATGCCAAAAAAGTCCAGCTGCCCGTCCACATTCTGGCGGCGGCTGCCGCCGATGGAGTCCAACAGCTTTTCACTGACCGCCACCAGCTGGCTGCGCCGGGCGCCCAGGCTGTCAAAGGCCCCGGCCCGGATCAGGTTCTCCACCGCCCGTTTATTCATGTCGTTGCCGTACATCCGCTCACAGAAGTCCTGGAAGGTGGTGAAGGGGCCGCCATGCTCCCGCTCCCGGACCAGGCCCTGGATGAAGCCGCGGCCAATATTCTTGATGGCCGCCAGGCCGAAGCGGATGCCGCCTTCCTCCACGGTGAAGCCGTCCAAGGAGCAGTTCACGTCCGGCGGCAGCAGGGTGATACCCATATCCCGGCACTCGTTGATGTATCCGGCTACCTTCTCCGTCCAGTCCAGGATGCTGGTCAGCAGGGCTGCCATGTACTCCTTGGGGTGGTGGAGCTTGAACCAAGCGGTCTGGTAGGCCACTACGGCGTAGCACACCGCGTGGGCCTTGTTAAAGGCATAGTTGGCGAAGTCATAGATTTCGTTGTAGATCGCCTCGGCGATGTCCTCGGGGATGCCGTTGGCCACGCACCCGGCGATATTCCGCGCCGGATCCCCCCGCAGGAAAGCCCCCCGCTCCTTTTCGATGTCCTTCACCTTTTTCTTGCTCATGGCCCGGCGCACCATGTCCGCCTGGCCCAGGGAGTACCCCGCCAGGCGGCGGAAGATCTCAATGACCTGCTCCTGATAGACAATGCAGCCGTAGGTGATGGACAAAATCGGCTCCAGCGCCGGATGCTTGTAGGCGATCAGGGATGGGTCGTGCTTGCAGGCGATGAAACGGGGGATAGCGTCCATGGGCCCCGGCCGGTACAGGGCTACGATAGCCGTCAGATCCTCGATGGACTGGGGCTTGAGGCCCACGCACACCCCGGTCATGCCGGCGGACTCCATCTGGAACACGCCGCTGGTCTTCCCTTGGGTGAGCATGTCGTACACCCCCTGGTCGTCCTCCGGGATGTCCGACAGCCGGAAATCCGGCTCCCGCCGCTGGACCATCGCCACCGCGTCCTCCAGCACTGTCAGGTTGCGCAGGCCCAAAAAGTCCATTTTCAGCAGGCCCAGCTCCTCCAGCGTCACCATGGTATACTGGCAGACGACCGTGTCGTCATTCTTTGCCAGGGGTACATAGGTCAGTACGGGGGCCTTGGTGATGACCACACCGGCGGCGTGGGTGGAGGCGTGGCGGGGGATGCCCTCCAGGGCCTTGGCGGTCTCGATGAGCTTCTGGATCCGGGGGTCCTGGTCATACATGTCCTTGAGGGGCTTGCTCAGGCGCAGGGCGTCGGAGATGGTGAGGTGCTGGTTGTTGGGGCCGCTGGGCACCTGCTTGGCTACCGTGTCCACCTCGGCATAGGACATATTCAGCACCCGGCCCACGTCCCGGATGGCGTTGCGGGCGGCCATGGTACCAAAGGTGACGATCTGGGCCACATGGTCCGAACCGTACTTCCGGCGGACGTAATCCACCACCTCGTCCCGGCGGGTGTAGCCGAAGTCCATGTCGATATCCGGCATGGATACCCGCTCCGGGTTCAAGAACCGCTCAAAGTACAGGCTGTACTTCATAGGGTCGATATCCGTGATGTGCAGGCAGTAGGAGACCATGCTCCCGGCGGCGGAGCCGCGCCCCGGCCCCACAGGGATGCCCTGGCTGCGGGCGAAGCGGACGAAATCGGAGACAATCAGGAAGTAGTCGGTAAAGCCCATCTTCTCGATCATATCCAGCTCGTAGTCCAGCTGCTGGCGGTACTCCGGGTGCGCGCCCCGGTACTTCTCCGCAAACCCATCCTCGCACAGCCGCCGGATATAGTTCTGGGGGGTCTCCCCCTCCGGGACCTGGAAGGAGGGCAGGTGGTACTTGCCGAAGGTGAACTCCAGGTTGCACAGCCCGGCGATGCGCTCTGTGTTGGCAAGGGCTTCCGGGTACTGGCCGAAGAGCTGTTCCATCTCCTCGGTGGAGCGGACGTAGAAATTCTGGGGCTCATAGCGCATCCGCTTCTCGTCCTCCACCAGCTTGCCGGTCTGGATGCACAGCAGCACGTCATGGCTCTCCGCGTCCTCCGGGGCCAGGTAGTGGCAGTCGTTGGTGCAGACCAGGGGGATGCCCGTCTTCTGATGGAGGCGCAGCAGGCCCTGGTTGACCACCGCCTGGTTGCGGATGCCGTGGTCCTGGAGCTCCAGATAGAACCCGTCCTCCCCAAAGATGTCCCGCATCTCCAGGGCGAAAGTTTGGGCGCCCTCGTAGTCCCCGTTGACCAGCCGCTTGGGGATTTCCCCGGCCAGGCACGCGGACAGGGCGATCAACCCCTTGCTGTGGGCGCGCAGAAGGGCCATGTCAATGCGTGGCTTGATGTAGAACCCCTCCACGAACCCCATGCTGACCAGGTAGCTGAGGTTCCGGTAGCCCTCATCGTCCCGGCAAAGCAGCACCAGATGGCGGCTCTCCGCGTCCAGCTCATGGACCTTGTCGAACCGGGTCCGGCCGGGGGGCGTGACATAGACCTCACAGCCGATAATGGGCTTGATCCCCTCCTTTTTGCAGGCCCGGTAGAAGTCGATGGCGCCGTACATGACGCCGTGGTCCGTCACCGCCACGGCGGTCTGCCCCAGCTCCTTGACCCGTCTGGCCAGGCCGTCAATCCGGCAGAAGCCGTCCAGCAGGCTGTACTCTGTGTGGACATGGAGATGAACAAATGACATAACCGCCTCCCTTTACTCTTCTGCCAGCATTTCCTCCAGCAGCTCCACTGCGCTGACAATATAGATGTCGCAGGACTTGGTGATTCCCAGCTGTACGGCCAGGGGGCTCGCCTCGGGCGGGGTGGGGAGGTCCCGGATTTCCCGGCAGCACATGGCGGGGAACCGCTCCAGAAACCGCTTCTGAAACGCCATCACCTTCTTGGACACAAAGGACTTTGCCTTCATGTCCCTGGGGTCGTCGTGGGGCCAGCGGGCCCCCAGTACAATGGCCGCGCCGCTGATTGCGCCGCAGATTTCTCCGGCGCGGAAGCCCCCGCCGAAGGCCCCCGTCAGGGCGGCGATCTGCTCCAACGGCAGCCCGATCACATCGGAAAATGCGCAGGCCACCGCCTGGGCGCAGTTGTAGCCCGTCCGGTGGTAGTCCCAGGCCAGCTGGGCCCGTTCAATTGTCTCCATAGAAATGACTCCCTTCTCAGATCATGCCCTGCTCAGCTCCACCAGCTTGCGCAGGCGGTGGTTGAGACAGCTTTTTGTGATGGGCGGCTCAAACTCCTCCGCCAGTTGGGAGAGGGTCAGCTCCGGGTAGGTCTCCCGCAGGATAATGGTCTCCTTCAGCTGGGCGCTGAGGGACTCCACCCGGTCCAGCGCATACAGCCTCCGGATGGCCTCCAGCTGCTCCTGAGCGGCGTCCACCGCCTTGTCCAGGTTGGCAGCCTCGCAGTTGACGCGGCGGTTGACGCCGTTGCGCAGCTCCTTTTCCGCCCGGGTATTCATCAGCTCCATAGCGGAGAGGGGAGCGCCCATGATCGCCAGCAGCTCCTCGATCTGGCTGGCGCTCTTGAAATAGGTTACTTGGCACCCGCCCCGGGCGGCCTGCTTGGGCAGGCGGCCCATATCGGCCAGCAGGGCCAGCAGCTCCCGGCTGGCCTGGATGTGGCTGGTCGCCAGCTCCAGGTGGTAGCGTTTGGCGGGTTCAGTGATGCTCCCGCCGGACAGGAACGCGCCCCGCAGGAAGGCGGAGCGGCAGCAGCTCTCCTCCAGCAGGCCGAAATTGATGTGCAGTACCGGGCTCTGCCGGGAATCGAAGCCAAAGGCGTCAATGATCTGCCCGATCTTCCCGGCGTCTGTGAGCTGGAAGATGTGTTTCTGCTCCCCCTGGCCGGGCAGGCGGTCGAAGGACAGGCCGAAAGCGCAGGCCAGCAGCGCGGGCAGGCGGCTGGCGAAGTCCGCGCTTTCGGTGATGATCCGGACCTCCTGGGGGGTAAAGGTGTTACAGTAGAGCAGGGCGCCGTAGGCCTCCGCCCGGGCGCAGCAGGGCCGGTCCAGTTCCGCCCGGCACAGCTCCGATTTCACGCTGCTGGAGAAGGACATGCCCTCGCCTCCTCGACATTTGTGTGGGAATCATCCTTTTTCTTGCAAGAAAAAGGATCAAAAAAAGCGCTTGCGCAAGGCATCCGCCTTGCTTATCAAAAATCTGTTATCAACGGAGAGCACTCCCCCTACGCGGCAGTAGAAGAATCCGCCAGGCAAAGCTGGTTCACCGCCATCTGGCAGGGGAGCGCGGCGGGGTGGTTCCGTTGCCGCTGTTGGCAAAGGAACCGGGGGTCCGGGGCGCGGAGCCCCGGGACCTCCGGATGAGCAGGTATGTTAGAGCACCAGCAGCTCCTTGGGGGCCTTCATGATATCCGTGCAGCCACCCTCCTGGAGGATCACTACATCCTCAATCCGCACGCCGAAGCGGCCGGGCAGATAGATGCCGGGCTCGGCGGAGATAACCGCACCTGCGGGCAGGGGGACAGAGGCGGTCTGGCCCGCGCCGGGGTTCTCATGGACCTCGATGCCCAGGCCATGTCCGAAGCCGTGCCCGAAGTATTCGCCATAGCCCGCATCAGAGATGACCTTGGCGGCAGCAGCGTGGATGTCCTTGCCCATAACGCCGGCCTTGGCGGCGGCAATGCCCGCCTGCTGGGCGGCCAGGACGGTGTGGTAGACCTTATCCATCTCCTCGGTGGCATGGCCGATAGCCACGGTGCGGGTCATGTCGGAGCAGTAGCCGCCCACCATAGCACCAAAGTCCATGGTGAGGAAGTCGCCATCCTCCAGAGCCTTGCTGCTGGGCTTGCCGTGGGGCATACTGCTGTTGATGCCGCTGACGACAATGGGTTCAAAGGAGGGCTTTTCCGAGCCGTGGAGCAGCATCCGGTACTGGAGGAAAGCAGAGACCTCCTGCTCTGTCCGTCCAATCTTGATAAACTCCAGGGCCTCCTCCAGCGCCTTCTCTGCGATGCGCTGGGCGGCGATAAGGTTTTCAATCTCGGAGGGCTCCTTGACTGCGCGCAGCTCCTCTAAAAGCTTTGCCGCCGGGACCAGCTCCCCGCATTTCAGCTTCTCTTTCCAGGTGTTGTACTCCCCGACGGTGGCATAGGCCTCCTCGAAGCCAAGCCGCTGGATGTGGTGCTTTTCAATCACCTCGTTGGCCAGCGCGGACATAGGGGTCTCAATGGTGCTCTGACAGATCTCCGCGCCTGTGATGGCCTTGCTGGCGGCCTCAATGTAGCGGCTGTCCGTGAAGAAATAGCTCCCGCTGCGGGTGACAATCGCCATCCCTGCGCTGGAGCGGAATTCGGCGGCGTACAGCCGGTTGGGGGCGCTCGTCACCATCATAGCGTCCAGGTTGTAGGCCTCCAGCTTCTCCGCGATCTTATGGAATCTGCTCATATTTCCTGCATCTCCTTCTTGCGATCCATTTGAAGGGCCTTTGCAGCAGGTGGAGCACCCGGTTCCAGGCCCCCACCGGGCCGCCCAAGGGCTCTACCATCAGGGCCAGTATACCGCTGCGCTTGGCCCCCAGTACATCCGTGAGCAGCTTATCCCCCAGCATAGCCGTATGCTCCGCTGTCTCCCCGG
Source organism: uncultured Oscillospiraceae bacterium (assembly GCA_910583885.1). GTDB lineage: Bacteria > Bacillota > Clostridia > Oscillospirales > Oscillospiraceae > Pelethomonas. The sequence goes on from CAJUAC010000059.1 coordinate 14,478, forward strand.
CCCGCTCCATGGCCCGGCGGTAGCCCCCAGTGCGGGGCTTTTTGGCGTGGCCCACATAGGAGATCCCCAGCTCGCCGCAGAATGCCTCGACCCGCCGGGAGGAGCGGTTATTGGAGAGGATGGCGACGGTGATCCCTGCGGCGCGGCACCCCGCCAGCCACTGGCGCAGCGTCTCGTCCGGATGGGTGACGGCGCGGGGGGCCAGGGTGTAATCCAGGTCACATAGGAGCAGGCGTACCCCCAGGCGGCTGAGCACCTGGGGTGTGAGGTCGGTATAGCGGTCGTAGAGCCGGTCTGGGATCAGGGAAAATGGCATAGGCCCCTCCTTGGTCGCATAATATAGGCCAGTATAGCACAAATCCAACGAATCCACAAGGGGGAACTGACTGTGCAGACCTATTTAGCCGTCACACCTGACAAGCTGCGGGAGGCCGCCCGCTTTACCGACCGTCTGGCCCATGTGGCCTACCTGGTGGGCCGGGACGGCCGCCTCACACGCCAGGCCCTCCTGGCCCGGACCTTTGGCGGGATGATGGTCCTGGGGGACCGGGACTGCGGGGCAATCCGGGACAGCGCCGCTTTGTGCCGGGACGTCTGGCGGGAGTGCGGGAACCGGGGCTTCGGGGGGGTGCTGGCGGACTTCGAGCAGCCCCCCGCACCGGACCGGGTCGCGTTCCTGGACTCCCTGGGCCGCATCCTCAGCCGCAACGGCAAGCAGCTCTATGTCCCAGAGAGATATGGCAGCAGTGTCCAGCAGGCCTGTGTCCTCATCTGCACTGCCCTCTCCGGCGGCACCCTCCGCCAGCGCCTGGAGGAGGCCGCCCAGGCCTTTGGGGGGAAACGGATTGCACTGGATCTCCAGCGCTTGCGTATGTCCTTCCCGCTCCCGTGCCCCACAGGCGAGGGCACGCCCCTGTCCGGGGCGGAGCTGGAGGAGCTGCTGGGGCGCAAGCAGCCCGCCATCTTTTATTCCAGCGACCTGTGTGCCAAATATTTCACATGCACTGGGGAGGGGGAGAGCCGGTTCATCCTCTTCGACGATGCCGGTACCCTCCATCGGAAAATCCAGCTGGGCCAGGACATGGGCCTGGGCGCTGGCTTCTTGATGTACCCGGAGGTGGCGGATCTGCTGCCGGAACTGTTCGGCGGGAAGCGGTAGGCAGGGGAGCCCCGCCGCCTATAGAGAACCCCCACCCGGCTGGAGCGGGCTGCTCCGGCCGGGCGGGGGATTACTTATGGGGCAGGGGAGTTCAGGCGTCAATCCCCCGGCTGGTCAGGTACTTCTTGACCATCAGGGCAACCTTGAAGGTGATGGCGTCGTCAAACTCCCGCAGGTCCAGGCCCGTCAGCTTTTTGATCTTCTCCAGGCGGTAGACCAGGGTATTGCGGTGGACGAAGAGCTTCCTCGCTGTCTCGGACACATTCAGGTTGTTCTCAAAGAACTTGTGGATTGTGAAAAGCGTCTCCTGGTCCAGGGAGTCAATGGGATTTTTCTTGAATACTTCCACCAGGAACATCTCGCATAGGGTGGTGGGGAGCTGGTAGATCAGCCGCCCAATGCCCAGGTTCTCATAGTTGATGACATATTTCTCCGTGTCAAAGACCTTGCCGACCTCAATAGCGATCTGCGCCTCCTTGTAGCTCTTGGCCAGATCCCGCAGGTGCAGGGCGATGGTGCCGATGCCGATGACTGCATGGCTTTCACCGCCCACCCGCAGGGTCTCCTCCAGCAGGGCGGCGACACGGTGGAGCTCCTTCTCGCCGCCGTTTTCCGGCAGCTGGTGGACCAGGGCCACATCGCTGTCCCCTACACTGAGGACAAAGTCGTTCTGCCGGTCCGGGAACAGGCCCTGTACCACGTCCATCACGGACGAATCGCTGCTCTCTGTCTGGCGAAGCAGGAAAACGCTGCGCGGTACCTCTGGGGCCACGTGGAGCTCCTTGGCCCGCATATAGATGTCGCTGAGCATGATGTTATCGGAAATAATATTTTTGATGAAGGACCCCCGGTCGTGCTTCTCCTCATAGTAGCTCTTTGCGCCGTTGAGCGCCACGCTGGCCATGGAGCAGACGGTGCGGCCCACATCGTCGTCGCCCATAGTGAACACCGCATAGTCAAAATGGGAGCCCCAGCCGCTCAGTGCATGGAACGTCCGGCCGTCCATGGCGGTAATGGCGCCATCCGCCCGGTTGATATGCTCCACGTACTCCGGCCACTTCCTGCCGATGAGTCCAAGATCGCTGCAGGAGATGACCGTCCCCTCCGCGTCGATCACCCCCACAACCCGGTCAGTGGCATCTTTTATTTGCAGAACAACATTCTGAAAAATCCTTCCTGACATATGTTCTTCCTCCATCGGCCGTATTTTATGGTAGATCTTTGTGCAATATGTCCATCCGGAAAACATTATACTTGGTTCATCGACATAATGCAAGAGATTTTTTCTTTTTTTCACAAAAAATATTGTATTTTTTTGGCTGTTTTGTAAGTTCCCTTCTTTTTTATAGCTTTCCGCCAATTTTTGCAACTTCTTTATGGGTTAAAAGCCGGTATTCGCCTTTCTCCAGGGCCGGATCCAGCTGGAGGGGGCCCATGGAAAGACGCTTCAGCCAGCATACTGCCGCACCCCGGCTGGCAGCCATCCGTTTGATTTGGTGGAATTTACCCTCGTGCAAAGTGACCAGTACCTCCGTGCCGTCCCCGATCAGCTCCAAGTCCGCCGGCATACAGCGCAGGCCGTCCGCCAGGGTGATCCCCTGGGCGAAGGCAGCCTGGTCTGCTGGGCCCAGGGGGCGGTCCAGGCGGGCGTGATAGACCTTATCCACATGGTTTTTGGGGGAGAGCAGCCGGTGGGCCAGATCCCCGTCATCTGTCAGCAGCAGCAGGCCCTCCGTATCCTTGTCCAGCCGCCCCACAGGGAAGAGCCCGCGGCGCAGCTCCGGCGGCAGCAGGTCCAGCACAGTCCGCTGCCGGGGGTCCTCCGTGGCGGAGAGGACCCCCGCCGGTTTATGGAGCATGACATAGGTGTGGCGGCGCAGCGCCAGCGGCACGCCGTCTACCAGAATGGCCGCACTGGCAGGATCCGCCTTCTCCTCTCCTCTCCCTGCCAGCCTGCCGTCCACCAAGACCCGGCCCTCCTTAATCAGCTGTTTTGCCTCCCGCCGGGACCAGCGCCCTGTGGAGGCCAGCAGCTTATCCAGCCGATCCATCCAGCCACCGCCTTTCTGTTTCATTCTATCACACAGTGTATCTGATTTTTTGGGGAATTGCAACAGAAAAGCCGCTGCCTCTGAACTCAAAAAGGGAGCGGGGTGGCCCCGCTCCCTTGGACAAGTATATGGCCCTGCCTGCGCAGGTATGCCGGGAGGCTTCGCCTCTCCCTACATTAATAAATATAAACTGCTCCGGCCATCTCAGAGGTTCCCGTCGTAAAGGCAATCTAATATCTTGGAATAGATCTCCTCCGCATTGGCCAGGTACCGGCGTTGGAGCTCCAGCGCCATGTCCTCCCGCGTGACCAGCAGGCGCAGGTTCATCAGCTCGTCCAGCTCATCCCGCAGGGAGAGGGTGACCGTGTAGCCGCCCTTGTCCCGCTCTTCCATTTGGGCCCCCACCAGGGCTTTCCGCTTGAGCTGCTCGTTGTAGCTGACCAGGTTCCGCTCCACCTGCATCCGCAC
>CAJUAC010000060.1 GCA_910583885.1 uncultured Oscillospiraceae bacterium
CTTGTCCCTCTTGAGGAAGAAATTCAGCGCGGCGTTGATCAGCATAATGAACAGGAACAGCACCAGCGCGATGGAGAACAGGGCTTGCCTTTGCAGGCCGCTGGAATAGGACATTTCACTGGATACCGCCGTGGTGAGGAAGCGGACACTTTCAAACAGCGAGGGCATATTGGCAGCGTTGCCGGACACCATCATCACCGCCATGGCCTCCCCGATGGCCCGCCCCACCCCCAACACCACTGCCGCTGCGATGCCGCTTCGCGCCGCAGGGACAGATACCCGGAAATAGGTTTCTATCGGGGTCGCACCAAGGGCCAGGGATGCGTCCTCGTACTCCTTCGGTACTGCCTCCAGCGCCGTAATGGATACCTTGATGATAGAGGGCAGGATCATGATTGCCAGGACAATGATTGCCGCCAGCAAGCTGGCCCCATCCGGCACATGGAACAGCGCCCGGATGCCCGGCACAAGCACCAGCATCCCCACCAGACCGTATACCACGGAAGGAATACCCGCCAGGAGACTGACAGCGGCACCGACGAAGGATTTTACCTGGGTTGGGGCCAGCTTTGCCAAATAAACCGCTGCGAAAAATCCTACCGGGACACCGAACAGGATAGCGCCCGCCGTGCCGTAAATGCTGGTGAGAATGAACGGGAGGATGCCGTATGAGGGCTGTGCGGCGGTGGATTCCCAGGAGTCACCCAGCAGAAAGGGCATAAGCCCGATCTGTCGGATGGCGGGGATGCCGGAGGCCACCAGATAGGCGGTGATCAGCAGTACACAGCCCACCGTGACCAGCCCCAGCATCAGGAATATCCCGTGGACTGCGGTTTCCAGCAGTTGCTTTTTTCGTTCCATCGTCAATTTGCCGCCACAGCGCCCGCACCGGAGATCAGCCCCGCAGCGTCAGGAGAGATTGCGAAGTCGAAGAACTTCTGAGCCGCTTCCGAAAGGGGAGTGTCCGTTTTTGTGACCAGGACAAAGGGCCGCTGAATGACATAGCTGCCGTCCTTCACCGTATCCTCTATGGGGGCCACGCCGCCTACTGTGACGGCCCGCACGGTGTCCTTGATGGAGGCGAGGGATGCGTAGCCGATGGCATCCGGGTTTTGGGACACGGCGGTGATCACATCACCGGTGGAGGTCAGCTCCTGGCGGTACTGGCAGTTGTCCGCCGTGCCGGTGATGGATTCAAAGCCGTCCCTGGTTCCACTGCCCGCCTCTCGGCCAATCAGGACAATCTCTGCGTCGTTTCCACCCATATCTTTCCAGTTGGTAATTTCGCCGGTAAAGATTTTGGCGATGGTGTCCACATCGAGATCAGAAACGGGGTTGTCGGGGTTGACGATCACCGCAATGCCGTCATAGGCCAGCACCGTCCCGGTCAGGCCCTGGGCGGATTCTTCCGCCTTCAGGTTGCGGCTGCTGAGGCCGATATCGCAGCGCCCCTCCAAGACTGCCTGAATGCCGGAGCCGGAGCCGGTGGGGTTGTAGGTGAAGGTCACATTCTTGTTCTGCGCCTCAAACGCCTCACCCAGCGCACCGATCACCTTCTCCATGGAGGTGGAACCGTCGGTGGTGACGGTGCCGGACGTTTTCTGAGCGCATCCGGCCATGACCGACAGGGCCAGCACAGCGGCCAGCATAAGACTTGCTGTTTTTTTCATGTTCAAATTTCTCCTTTCGATTTTGGGGTACGAGAAAAGAATACTGCCGCCATGTAAAAATCGAAAGTCAAGTATTGTAAAATTGATGTAAAAAGTGCGCCCCAGTATGACCAGGGCGCACTTGATTTGGGAGCTAAGCATATATCAGATCAGAAAAAATAATTTCCTCCACCTGGGCCTTGCAGTTGTTCATCAGTCCTATCCACGCCATTTGATCGGTCGCTTTAAGAGACTCCGAAATACCATGCCTTTCTGCTGTTTTCTGGATAAGGGTTTCCGCCATTTCCTGTGCCTGCTGGTCAATATCAGCGAGGTAGCCGTTCAGCTTGCCGCTCAACAGCAAAGCGTTATAAAGGGCTGGGCGGTATTCTTTGAGATACCGTTTGTGCCGCTGACCCCACACGCCGACCGCCTGTTCTTCTTCAGCGGGTACGGTCAGGCAGGGCAAATAGTAGTCGCCAATCAGTTCATACCACAGACCGTTGTCCTCGTCAAAAATGTACTTGTCCATATTGAAATCCTCCGCTATAATATATTCGCACATACATCACAGTTCTCCGATTGCCACACGTTGCTATATCCTGTTGTGTGATTTTCTTGCCCTTGCTTTTGCCCTTATGGACAGCTCGGGCAAGGGTAAGCTCGTGTGAAACCGAATAAAGGGATAAGGTGAACTCACTGCGAAAAATCCTTTATTTGCAAGGCTTTTGGAGGACTTTATTGAAACCCCACGGTGAGCAATAAATGTTCACAAAATCGTGATTTTCAAATTCCAATTTATCAGTCTATAACTAAGTTCTCCATTGATTTTTGACCTGTCACTTGTTCGCCCAAAAAATTCGCCCATTTTTCTGTAAAAAAAGAAAAATAGGATATACTCTTTGACCTTCGTTTCATATTAAAACAAGGCAAAAATCCCCACAATGTTGATGGTATTCCTATTATGATCAGATATAATGGGCCTAACATAAGCGACTGTATCGTATGGCCGTATTCATGCACAAGAAGTCGTTGAGAAAGCTCATCTATTGTATATGCATTTTTCAGCTTATCATAAAAATATGGTTCTTTTGTTACAAACACAAACATTCCCAAAGAAACGCTTGACTTAGCGTTCCACTCGGTTACAACTGCACCGTGATAAGAATAATGTCTGTCTGAGAAATGAAAAATAAAATAAATCAGACCTAATGTGGATTGTACAACCCCCCAAGTGCATTGTATCAAATAATATAGGGCAATTCGCATAATGTCATTCTCCAATAAATTCTGGTTTGTTGACCCGATTATAGCACAAGGCTCCTGTTATATCAACGTGCCTCTGTAGAAACCGCCGGAGTTATCCTCCGGCAACACTTATTCCAAAAGAGGCCGCCGCAATCAGGGCTTGACAAGTGCGGAAAAGGCTGGTATAGTAGAAAAGCAAAAACAAAGCAGGCTGGATGCATCCGCCTCACCCCCAGCACAGCGAAGGGGTCAACACAGCAGTCAGCGCCCTGGGAACCGGGCGCATATGTTTGTGCGGGTGCGGCAGCATCCGCATTTTTGTTTTGTGTCGCGTATATTTGGGCAAAATGTTGAAGGAGGTGTCTCGGTTATTAGCATTGTAATGCATCAACTGAATGAGGACATTCGCGACAAGGAACTGCGTCTGATCGGCAGCGATGGTGAGCAGCTGGGTATCATGTCTGCGGACGATGCCCTGCGGATTGCCGACGAAAAGGGTATGGATCTTGTGAAGATCTCCCCCCAGGCCAATCCCCCGGTGTGCAAGCTGATGGACTACGGCAAATTCCGGTTCGAGCAGGGCAAGCGCGAAAAGGAGGCCCGCAAGAACCAGCACGTTGTGGAGATCAAGGAGATCCGCATGTCCCCGGGGATCGACATCGGGGATTTTAATGTGAAGCTGAAGAACGCGCAGAAGTTCCTGGCCGATGGCAACCGGGTAAAGGTATCTGTCCGCTTCCGCGGCCGAGAGATGGCCCATACCGACATTGGCAAGAAGCTCCTGGATAAGTTTGCAGAGCAATGTTCCGAGATCGCCAACGTCGATAAGGGAGCCAAGCTGGAGGGCCGGAATATGTCCATGTTCCTCTCTCCCAAGAAATAGGAATGGCTAAAGGAAACATACGGAAGGAGTAATCAATTATGCCTAAGCTGAAGAGCCACAGTGGTGCCAAGAAGAGATTCAATCTGACCAAGACCGGCAAGGTCAAGCGTGCCAAGGCCTTTAAGAGCCACATCCTTACAAAGAAGGATACCAAGCGTACCCGTCGTCTGCGCGCTGGCGGCTATGCCGATGTGACCAACGAATCCGCCATCCGCAAGATGATCCCTTACAAATAAGATACGATACGCTTTAGAATAGGAGGCTTTTACAATGGCAAGAGTTAAGGGCGCAATGATGACCCGCAAGAGAAGAAACAAGGTCTTGAAGATGGCCAAGGGCTACTGGGGCGCCAAGAGCAAGCATTTCAAGATGGCCAACCAGCAGGTGATGAAGTCCCTGACCTATGCTTATACGGGACGCCGCCTGAAGAAGAGAGACTTCCGCAGGCTGTGGATCACCCGCATCAGCGCCGCCTGCAAGCTCAATGGGATGAACTATTCCACCTTCATGCACGGCCTGAAGGCCGCCGGCGTGGAGATTAACCGCAAGATGCTCGCCGAGCTGGCTGTCAACAATGCGGACGCATTTACCCAGCTGGCAGATATGGCAAAGAAGGCCAACGCCTGATTGCAGCTCCTGCGATATAAGGACAGCGCCCCCGATGTCTCCATCGGGGGCGTTTTGCCGGACTGGGCGGTGCCGTTTATGGCACCGCCCAGTTTTCCATCAGGGCCCATTGCTTACAGCAGGTGGATCTGGCCCAGCACCGGCACTTCCTTCTCCACGCCCTGGATGGCGTTGACGATGCCGATGAACCAGCAGATGGCACAGAAGATCCCGCCCACTGAGCCGATGATCCAGCCGAAGAGGGGGAAATGGGAGACGAATCCCAAAACAGTCCCCGCCAGCCAGATCACCAGGGACTGGTTCATGTGGAACCGGCTGCCCTCCCGGTCCCCGGCAATAAAGGCGATCAGAAGCCCTACCCAGGTCAGATAGGCCACAATATCTGTTGCGCGCTTGTCCATAACAGCTCTCCTCCCTTATTTATGCCACAGGGAAATATCCCCGCTGACACTGGAGACGCGGAAGCTCCTTCCGCCGCCGTCCAGGTAGATTGCCTCACCGGAGCGGGCCTTGACCGGCCCCACCAGGGAGAAATTGGTATCCAGTTCCCCATTGACGGTGCTGAACTGGAGGGTAAAGCCCTCGCCGTCAGGCATGGTGATCTCGCAGTCCCCGGACTTGGAGGAGACCTCCAGCTGCTCCGGCACGGTATCCGTGGCAATCTCCACATCGCCGCTGGCACTGGTACACCGGATCTCCCGGCCCCTGCCGCAGATCTCCAGATCCCCGCTGGCGCTGGCCGCCCGGATGGAGCCATAGGCCCCCTCCAGCTTCACGTCGCCGCTGGCAGTCTCCGCCTGGACACTGTCGGCGCTCCCATCGGCCTCCAGGTCCCCGCTGGCGGACTTAAAGGCCAGCTCATGGCAGGAGGCATCCTGGAGCTTCACATCGCCGCTGGCGGTCTTCAGCGAGAGCCGCCCGGCCTCCAGCCCGTCAATCTCCACATCGCCATTGACTGTGGAGAGCTGGACAAACTCCCAGTACCGGCGCGGCAGGGTCAGCTCCACGTCCGCCGCCGCCAGGCCGCGCAGGAAGAAAAAGGTGCTGCTGGCTGTGTTCCCCTGCCGGATGGACAGCACACCGCTGTCGTCCAGCCGGGCCTCCAGGCGCTCCACGTCGCCGCCCAACAGGATGTCAGACTGGCTGTCCTCCGCCTGGCGGAGGGTGATATCCCCGTTGACAATCTGCACGTCAATGCCCTTGACCTCCTGGGAGGGCAGGGAGGTCTCTGTCACCCGGCGGCTGTGGCCGGTGCCGCAGAAGAAGCCGCGCTGCCGGTCGTACCCGGCGGCAAAGGACCAGCCCTTGTCCTCCTTCTCCGCCTCCTGGTCCGCCTGGGGCGTCTCCTCGCAGCCGTCCCGGTCAACGTGGATATAGATCTTGCCCTGGAGCCCGTTGGGGTACTTCTCCTTGATTTTCTCCGCCACATTGCGCACAATAATGGCGGCCTGGTCCACCGCGTCCTTGGTCTGGTTCACGGTCTCCCGGACAATGTCCTCCATCCCCCGCAGCAGGTCGCTGGTGAAGTCCCTGCCCTCCTGACGGGGCAGCTCCCCCTCGGGGCCCAGGCTGTCCAGATAGGCCAGCAGCTCATCTACGCTGCCCAGGTCCTCCATGGCCTTCCCGAAGGCCTCGTCTTCCGTCATGCCTGACGCCACCAGATCCTGCCAGCGGCTGAAGAGGTTGTCGCTGAGCTCCTCAATGAGCTCCACCTTGGCGGTGGTCTCCTCTGCGGCGGCCAGCCGGCCTGTCACCGCGATGATGAATTTCGTCTTCATCTTTTCCATGGTATTAGTCCTCCTCCAAAGAAATCAGGGCATCCAACAGGCCCCTGGTGTTTTGCCACTCCCGGCAGTTCTCCTCCCATTTCCGGCGGCCCTCGTCGGTAATGGAGTAGTACCGACGCCGGGCGCCCGGGCCGTCCTCCCCCCAGTAGGAGGTAATCAGGCCGCTGCCCTCCAGCCGCTTAAAGGCGGTGTAAAGGGTGGCCTCCTTGAAGCCGTACTGGCCGTTCGTGCGCTGCTGGACGTTCTTGTTGATCTCATAACCATAGTTATCCCCCTGCATCAGCTGGGTGAGGATAATGGTGTCCGTGTGCCCCCGCAGGGTATCAGCTGAAATGGACAATCCAAACACTCCTTTCCGGCGGCCGTTTCCCGGCCGCGCCTGTGTCATGGCGTTATCATACCAGGATATATATCACCTGTCAAGGTATTTCCCAGGAAAATGTATTAATTTTTTATGAAGGCCACCGGTGTCCGCCTTGTCGGGACAGGTGTACCCGTGCTGGACGGCGTCCTGGGTGGGTCCCTGTCATCCCTCCTGGCGGGCCCCTCAGTTCCAGAAAGCCTGCGAGGCCCCCGGATCCTGTGGGATCCGGGGGCCTCTGTCCAACAATTCATCAATTATCCTGGGAAGAGGGCTGCCCGCAGGAGGAAGCGGCCGTCCTTCCACTGGCTGCGCAGCAGCCCGCCGTACTTATCCACGACAGAGCGCACACTCCGCAGGCCCAGGCCATGCTCCCCCTCGCTGGGGACAGCGGGCAGGCCGCTGCTGTCATCGATTGCTACCGGCTGGGGGCAGGGGTTCTCTACGCTGAGGGTCAACCGGCTGTTCTCTGTCATCTCCACTTTCAGTCTGATCCACCGCGCCCCCTCCGCAACGCCCCGGCAGGCGTGGACTGCGTTTTCCAGGGTGTTGGCCAGGAGGATGCATAGATCCATTTCCCCATAGGGCATCTGCGCCGGGATACACACATCCACCTCCACCCGGCAGCCAGCATCCTCCGCCTGGGAGAGGTACCCCGCCAGGACGGCGTTGATGGCAGCGTGGGGGCACCAGACTGTCTGGGAGAGTGTAACCAGCTTCCCGCCCAGCTCCTGGATATACTGCTGGGCCCCGGCGCTGTCGCCCTGCTGGAGCATCCCCTCCAGGGCGACCAGGTGGTGGCGCATGTCGTGCCGGTAGATCCGCCCCATCTCCACCTTCTGGCAGATGGCGCTGTAATCCCTGCGCTGGAGCTCGATCTGCTGGCTGCTCTCAAACACCTGGATCTGCCGCCACAGGGAGTGGAAGATCGTCAGGTAGGTGAGCGGCATGAGCAGGAGCACCAGGAGGATACGGATCAGGCCGGCCAGATCCGGCATAGGGGTGCCTACCGGCACGCTGGTGAACATAATCAGCAGATAGTAGGTCCCGCCGATAGCCGCAAACAGCCACCACCCCCTGCCCATCTTGCGCTGGAGCTCAAGGAATGGGCGGCGCAGATATTTCCAGAACAAAAACTCCGCCAATGGGAACACCAGCAGCCGGCTGACCAGCATTACCAGATAGGTATCACCGGCTATCCTGTCCAGGAAGTTTGTGACTTGCAGCAGCCAGAAGCAGACCGTGTCCGTCAGGCAGAAGAGGAAGACATACCGCCCATCCCTGTACTTGGAGAGCACCAAAAACAGGATAAACGTGGGGATGGTACAGGTGAAAAAAGCAATGCCCATGATGATGCCGTGGCCCTTCCAAAGCATCGCCATCATGTTGAACACCAGCATCCCCACCGCACCGGTAAACCCGAACAGCAGGGTGGAGCGCCAGGAGTAGCGCGGCTCAAAGAGCAGCAGCATCAGGGCAACAATATGGATCATGGACCACAAAAACGAAATATCCCGGAAAACAGTCATTACAGTATCCCCCTAACCCCCGCCTGCGGGGCTGTCCGGCAGCGGTACGCAGCCACTTACTTCTCCATCCACTGTTCCCTGTTTTCGCTGTACCAAACCACCTGGTTCCGGCCCAGCCGCTTGGCGTCATACAGCATGGTATCCGCCAGCTTCAGGCAGGTGTCGTAGTTGTCCCCCACCTTCGGCAGGAGGGTGACGCCTCCGACACTGATCGTCACCCATTCACAGACCGGGGAGTTATGGCGGATGTGCATATCCTCCACCGCCTGCCGGACAGTCTTCATGAAGTTGAAGGCCGATTGCCCGTCATTGCCCACAAAGACCGCCACAAACTCCTCCCCGCCGTAGCGGGCAAAGAGGTCCGTGGTGCGCTGGAAATAGGAGGATACCTTCCTGGCCACGGAGGCAATCACCTTATCCCCCGCCGGATGCCCAAAGGTGTCATTATAGAGCTTAAATTTGTCAATATCAAACATGCACACCGACAGGGGCAGGCCAAAGCGGATCGCCTCCCGCCACCGCACAACACTCCCGCCCTCGTAGTGGCGCCGGTTTCCGACGCCCGTCAGGTCGTCCACCATCGCCTGCTGCTGGAAATGCGTCTGATAGTGGTAGAGCTGGATATGCGTATCCACACGCGCCTTGATAATCACCGGGCTGAAGGGCTTCGCCACATAGTCCACCGCCCCCATCAGCAGCCCCCGCTCCTCGTACTGGATATCCGCGAGGCTGGTGAGCAGGATGACCGGGATGTGCTTCGTCACCTCTGTCGCCTTCAGCTCCTTGAGCATCATGAAACCGTCCATACCCGGCATGATGACATCCAGCAGGATCAGGGAGAAGCATCCATCCTTGGCAGCATCCAGGCCCTCCTCCGCACTCTGGCACACGGTCACACTGTAATCATCCTTCAAAATCGAACACAGAAACTCGCCCTGGACCGGGCTGTCGTCAATCACCAAAATCTTATCCATGACGTTTCACCTTTCGTCCTCTTTATATACATTTCTCATGTCCTGCACGGAAAAGGCCCGTGTCAGCCGCCCGCCGCCTCACCGGGCCTGCGGACGTTGGCAGTGATATCCTGGGCGACATACACCACGGTTTTCGGCAGCTCATCCTCCCCCGTCCGGGCCAGCACGGCGGTAGCCCGGATCCAGCCGTAGGTATCCGCATTCGGGTCATCGGGCAGCTTGCGGTACTCCACCGCTACATAGGGCTTCCACCACCGCAGGGTCTGCCGCAGGTTCTTGACATTCATCACCTTCAGGTATTCCTCCCGGTCATCCGGGTGGATAAAATGGTTGGCGTAGATTTGCAGCGCTGCGGTACAGTTGACCTCCTCGCCCAATACGTCCTCCACCCGCCGCAGCTGGGTGACGGCACGGAAGGTGTCCTTTTCCACATTGATATAATATGTAGAGAAAAACAGGTGGCTGAGGCTGCTGATGATATCGGCCCGGTCTGCCAGGGCCTGGAGCCTGGATTCCTCCTGCCGCTTCTCCCGGGTGATCTCCTGGCCCAGGATATTGACCATCACCTGCCCCCCCTGCCGGGAGTAGAGCACATGCAGCTCAATCCAACGCACCTGCTCCCCCCGCAGGCGGTACTGGCAGACATCATCCGCGTAGTCCTCCACACCCGCAGCCCGTTCCCGCAGATGCTCCAGGGAGAGCATCGACCGGAAGACCTCCCGGTCGTCCGGGTGGACGTAGGTGGAGATCGCATTCTGGATATAGGCGGCGTAGTCGCCCAGCAGGATATTTTCCGGCCCGGCGGCACGGGTGAGGTCCACCCGTTCGCACTGGCCGCTCTCCAGATGGACTGTGTTCATCATCCGGAAACGGGACTTGAGGATCGCCGCCATCTGCATATCCCGCTGGGTATGGGCCAGCTCCCGGCGCGTCCGTTCATCCACATCCTGGAGGGCCAGTACGGTATAGCTCCTTGAGGGGAGATCCCGGCCAAAATAGGCGGTCGCAGAGATATAGCTGTAGCCCTCCCCGTCCCGCCACTGGCACAGGAGCTCTGTCTTCTGCTGGCCCTCCTCCTTCGCCCGGCGCAGCCCCTCCAGGGAGAAACACCGCTCAAACTCGGCCTGGTACGCCTCATGAAGCCGGTCCTTGATCTGGGTGCGCATCAGCGTTTCCCAGCTCTCCGCCGCCAGCCGCCCGCACATCTGCCCATCCACCCGGATAGCCTCGGCGGTACCGGCGGCAAGGTCGATGGTATAGATGTTGAAATTGCGCTCACCCAGGCTACGGATCAGCTCCTGGCCCCGGACTGTGAGGCCCTCCCGCTCCAGCCCATCCCGCAGGATATCATGGATATCCTTGACACAGATGAGGGCGCTGCCGCTGCCGCCGGCGGGATCCGGCACAACCTCCATGAGGTTCCAGCGGAAGCCGTCCCCCGCCCAGCAGCGGTAGACCATGGCCAGCGTCCGCTGCTGCCCCGGCCGGCAGGCGGTACGCAGCTGCTCAAGCTGGGTAAAGGCGGAGAAATGTTCCTTGTCGCCGGGATAGATGGCGCTGCTCCCGGCGAACTCCGCCAGCTGCCCGGACAGGGTACCCTCCTTGGGCTCCCAGCCCTCGGGGTCTGACTTCAGCACATCAAAGCTGTCACGGTCCAGGTCGGCGTAAAGGATTTTCCGGTATGTATACCCGCCGCTGCCCATGCGGGGGGCGACGGTGAGGACGAAAGCCGGGATGCTTCCCTCCCACAGCGTCCGGGTGGCGGTGATATCAACCACCCCACCATAGGGGTCGTTGTAGCTGACAGAACGGCTCTCCTGCCGGTCCCCGATGGTCAGCAGCGGGCAGCAGGCACAGGACCCGGCCCAGACCTCGTAGCAGGCGGTTCCCAGGCGCACCTCCGGCGAGACCTCCTGCACCCGTTTGTTAAAATAGAGGAGCCTCCGGTCCTCCTCCCGAATGACGTAGACGCCGGTTTCCGGCATGGCGTTCAGGATTTTTTCGTAATCTTTGCTTTCCAAGCGCTATCCCTCCCCATGGCGCAGCCGGGGGACGTCTCCCCGGCCCATTCTGGTTGGCACATAAGTTTCGTCATTATAGCACAAAAGAAATCGAAAATCAATCCATAAATAGGGACTAGCGGAAATTTTTGCACTATAGGAGGGATTACTGGGCCGCAGCCCGGATGCCTGGATGCTACTGCCGCCGCTTGAAAAGGCAGTAGTCCCTGCCCGTGTCTGGGGAGATGCAGATCATGCGCCCCAGGGGGGCCTGGAGCGCCAGCCCGCCCCTGCCCTGCTGCTCCTGCCGGTTCATCTGGACGGCATACTCCGGCAGCTCCGCCCAGATGGCATTCATCAGCGCCGCCCTGCCGATGACCGCCCCATCCCACTCCGGGCGCGTCTGCATCAGCTCGTAGAGGGGGACGCTGCTCAGCTGTGCGGGGAAAAATATGTAGCCTCTGGATTGGTGGATGCCTCCGGCCTCGTCGACCGGCAGATGCCTGCCCAGCCGCTCTGCCCAGCTGGACAGCTCGGCGGACCAGATGGGGTAGCAGGCGGCGAGGAGCTCCTCGCACTGGTCGGTTTCCATCCAGTAAATGCCGTTTGCCAGAACCCAGTGGCGCGTGGTGTGCCCGGCGGGCGTGTGGTACGGGACAGGGTAAGCGCCAAAATATTCCGGGTTGAACTCGGCGGCAAACAGTGCAAGATCCAGAAGCGGCTGCTCCAGGGGCAGGCCGTTTTTTTGCAGGTATTTGCTGACCTCGTATTTCACCACCCGCCAGCCGCCCGCGTCGGCCTCCATGGGGAACAGCCAAAGGCCGGCGGCACGGCGCCCATAGGCCCTGGCGGCCTGCGATATGACCGGGGTGTCCGTGACCGCATAGTATTCCCGGGCAAGCCCTTCATTTTCGTACTTCGCCGCCAGATAGCACACACCGGGGCATAGCTGCTCTGTTATGACGATAGGGCCAAGCTCAGCCTCCAGGGCATCCAGGTAATCCTCCATGGTATATCCGCTCCTTTTCTTATATGTGTAACTTCTTGCACAAGACTTTCTATATCTTCCTTATCCATTCTAACAAGGGTACACTATTGTTGTCAAATCCTTTTTAATGGAGTTGCTTTTATGGATAGATATGGCACAATCAAAATCAATTTGGCAAAACTTATTGAAGAAAGCGGAATTAGTAAAAACAAACTCAGTCAACGAGCGGAAATGCAGAGGACACAACTTAACAAATACTATAACAATAAAATTACCCGTTTGGATATAGATGTATTGGCAAGGTTGTGTACCGTTTTTGATTGTAAGATCTGTGATCTATTGGAATTTGTTCCTCCAAAAATAAGCGAAGACGAATAGCCCACATGGGAGAAATCTAATTGTGAACACATGCCAGCATATATATTGAGGTGCTTTATGAGTAGTGAACATCTAGTGATAAAATCAAAACGCCCAAGGGGATGATGGTTACAAAGTATTTTCTATCCGTATTAAAGAAGAACTTGTGATGTGGATGGACGATATTGCAGCTCAAACGGGCCGTAGTAGGAACGAATTAATCAGCACTTTTATAGAATATGCGTTGGACAGGTGTATCGTTGAGACTACCACCGAAGAATAATTCATAATATGGACAACACGCAAACACGCAAAAAATAAATGCGGATGTATCTAATACGTAGATACTCCGCATTCATTATAAAGCAGAATAACCCGGGGGATGACTCCATGGTGAGTTGCCCTCCGGGTTAACAATATGTTGCATTTTCCCCGATGCTGTGATATGCTGGAAACAGGAAAGCTTTGCTTTCAGCGCTGCCAGTAACGGTAGGCGGTTGGCCCTCCTGACAGGGGGCAGCTTCTTGCCCCCTATTCTTACGAAAGGGGGGCTGCCCAATGGTTACATATAGTGAACTCTTTCAGTACACTCTTGTTATCATCGGCATAATCGGCCTCTTTATTGCGGCCTATAAAAAGAAGTAACCGCCCATCCTGTCCCCACAGTCGGCGGTTACTTCTTGTAACTCAGTGAGGGGCTAACCATCTACCGGCAGCGCCCTTTCTATTTCTAGTATAGCCGCATAAGCCTATTTTGTCAACCTCTGGCCTCTGCTTTCTTCGTTTATTTACTTTTTCCTTTTTCTTGCATTCTCCCCGATGCTGTGATATCTTGGAAGCAGGAAAGCTCTGCTTTCAGCGCTGCCAGTAACGGTAGGCGGTTGGCCCTCCTGACAGGGGGCAGCTTCTTGCCCCCTATTCTTACGAAAGGGGGGCTGCCCAATGGTTACATATAGTGAACTCTTTCAGTACACTCTTGTTATCATCGGCATGATCGGCCTCTTTATTGCGGCCTGTAAAAAGAAGTAACCGCCCATCCCTCACAAAGATAGCGGTTACTTCTTAACCAAAATCTGAGGGCTAACCGTCTACCGGCAGCGCCCTTTCTGTTTCTAGTATAGCCGCATAAGCCTATTTTGTCAACCCCGGCCTCTGCTTTCTTCTTTTATTTACTTTTTCCTGCATTTTCCCAGATGCTGTGATATCTGGGAAAACGGCAGGCGGTTGGCTCTCTGCCTTTCCCTGGCAGCCGAGCAATGGCAGCACAACGCATACTGCTATCACAACGGCAGCCAGGCGAATACAAATCCTCCTCCGGGACATCACAGAACCTTTCCGAAAAAAGTTACCCCTTAGGCCTGCGGCTCCGGCGGGGCTTCCTGCCGTCGGCAAAGGCCACCAGCCGCCCCATCCTGGGTGGCTCGGAGGCGATGCGGCGGGGCTCCCGCCTAACTAACTCCGGCATAGGCGGCGTTGGGACAGACGGGATCTGAACCGCCGGTACTGGCGGGATGGGCCGCTCCCTCCTAGGCGCAGGCTTGGACGGCAGGGGGGCAGGCTTCTCCGCCGTCTTCTGCGGTGCAGCTGCGCCCCGCGTCCCCCGTGGGGGGCGGGGCTGGCGGGGGGTCTTGGGTGTCGCCTCCAAAATCTCCATCGGCCAGGGATGCCCCTCTACCACCGGCACCTTCTTGCGGGTCAGCTTTTCAATGTCTTTGAGGTATGCCAGCTCATCAAAATTACAGAAGCTGATGGCAACGCCGCTGCGGCCCGCCCGGCCCGTGCGGCCGATACGGTGGACGTAGGTTTCCGGCACGTTGGGCAGCTCGTAGTTGACCACGGCAGCCAGCTCATTGACATCGATGCCCCTGGCAGCAATATCGGTGGCCACCAGCACGCGGATCGCCCCACTCTTGAAGCTGTCCAGCGCCTTGACGCGGGCAGTCTGCCCCTTGTTGCCGTGGATCGCCATAGCGGTAATCCCGGTGCGCCCCAGTTCCTTGACCACCCGGTCCGCACCATGCTTGGTGTTGGTAAAAACCAGGACACTGTCCAGGCTGCTGTCCTCCAGCACGTGCTGGAGCAGATATTTTTTATTGCCCTTGTCCACCTTGTAGAGCCGCTGCTCGATGGCGTCCACTGTGGAGGACTGGGGTGCCACCTCCACCCGGACAGGATTGTGGAGGATTTTTTTTGACAGCTCTGCGATCTCCTGGGGCATGGTGGCAGAAAAGAGCAGGGTCTGCCGTTTCTCCGGCAGACGGGCGATGACCTTGCGTACGTCGTGGATGAAGCCCATATCCAGCATCCGGTCCGCCTCGTCCAGGACAAAGGCCTCAATCCCTGTCAAATCAATATGCCCCTGGTTGCACAGGTCGTTGAGCCGCCCCGGCGTAGCCACCAGCACATCCACCCCCCTTTGCAGGGCCTCCACCTGGGGGGCCTGCCCCACGCCGCCGAAAATGACGGTATTGCGGATGGGGAGGTATTTGCCGTACAAGTCAAAGCTCTCCTTGATTTGCAGGGCCAGCTCCCGGGTTGGGGTCAGCACCAGGGCGCGGATGGGGTGATGGGTCTTATTGACGCGGCTGGACAGCCGCTGTAGGATGGGGATGGCAAAGGCCGCGGTCTTACCCGTGCCGGTCTGGGCGCAGCCGATCAGGTCGCGCCCCTTGGCCACCGGTGGGATGGCCGCAGCCTGGATAGGTGAAGGTTCCGTATACCCCAGTTCGTCCACCGCTTGAATCAGCTGGGGCAGAAGTTGTAATTCGTGAAATGTCATGATAATCCTTTTCGTTTGAATTTGCCGCCCCTTCCGGGGCGGCTTCCTCTTATTATATACAGTTCCCGTTGGAAAAGCAATCCCTTTATGGATCACCCCCGCTCTGGCGGCATCTGCGGAGGGGTGGAACTGTTTTCCGGATTGCCTGCCGCGCCGCGCCCTGCTATAATAGGGGCGGCAGCTGTACTGATACAGCCCGCCGACAGACAAAACAAGGAGGAGAGGCTTTTGAGAGAGGACAGCATCATCAGCGCACTGGTTGGGTTGGCTGGCGCCTGCGGCAGCAACCCCAAAACAGCGGATACTGACCAGGTTGTCATGGAGGCCCTTGCCGCCCCCCTGCTCCATCCGGAGTGGGACAGTGACGCCCTCAGCCAGGTTGTGCAGGGAATCCACGCAGAGAAGAATGCCGTCTCGCCCGGCTGCGCCCACTGCGCCGCGCCCTGCGGGAATACGTCCGACTACGACATGCGCCGCCTGGAGGGTGCGCCGGAGGAAATCCGCACACTGAAACGGAGGCTCTTGGCCGCGCTCCAGCGCGTGGCGGCCCAGCATGAGGAACCGCCTGCCGACATGGAGTTCTTCTACAAGGCCCTTGCCTATGTCGGCTACGATGTGGAGGAGGCCCCCCTGCTCGCACTCGTGGAGCAGGCGGAGGACATGGAGCGGAACACAAGCCGCCATCCCATATAAAATATAAGGAGTATTTCACAATGGTTAGACGGATCATCAAAATTGACGAGAGCAAATGCAATGGCTGCGGCGCGTGTGCCGCAGCCTGCCACGAGGGTGCGATTGAACTGGTCGACGGCAAGGCGCGGCTCCGGCGGGAGGACTACTGCGACGGCTTGGGCGACTGCCTGCCCGAGTGCCCCACCGGCGCAATCACCTTTGAGGAGCGGGAGGCTGCCGCGTATGACGCCGCCGCTGTCCAGGCCGCCAAGCAGCAGACGGAGGCAGCATCCGCCTCCCAGCTGTGCCAGTGGCCCTGCCAGATCAAGCTTGCGCCAGTGTGCGCCCCCTATTTCAGCGGTGCGGCACTGCTGCTCGCCGCCGACTGCACTGCCTTTGCCTGCGCGTCTGTCCACCAGGACTACATGCGCGGCCGGGTGACGCTCATCGGCTGCCCCAAGCTGGACGGCGTGGACTACAGCGGGAAGCTGGCAGAGATCCTCCAGAACAACGCCATCGAGAGTGTGACCGTCCTGCGCATGGAGGTCCCCTGCTGCGGCGGGCTGGAGGCGGCGGCCAAAAGGGCGCTGCTGGAAAGTGGGAAAACACTCCCCCTCCAGACCGTCACCCTCACCATCAACGGGCAGGTACGGGAGGGCTGACCGGGTTCAGCGCCGTTTCTGCCGGTAGAGCAGCGTGAGCACGGCCAATGCCCGGTCAAAGAGCAGGAATACCACGCAGCCCATAGCCAGCAGCCCGGCCTGCATGGCGGCGGAGTACCCGGCAAATTCCGCCGCCACCGCCTCCAGGCGGAACAGGTACAGGATCAACCCGTACATCGCCGTCACCGCTGCGCAGAACAGGGCGCATTTCACCGCCGCGCCCGGCAGGCGCGGGAGGCGGCACAGCCGGGGCCGCAGGGCCGGGTACCAGCCCAAAAAGACATACAGCAGGGCGGCCTCCCGGTCTGCGCACAGCAGCAGCGCGAGGCACGACACAGCAGCATAGACCAGCAGGGCCGTCCTCCCGCCGTACTCGCAGAGCAGGGGGATCAGGCAGGCCATGGCCAGCAGCGGGCAGGCGAAGGTCGCCAGCGGGATCAGGCTCCCCAGACATAGGAGCACAGCCGACAGAGCCGTCAGCAGGCCGCACAGGGCCATGCGGCGGCTCTGCCGTTTCTGGCGGTGATACGCCATCTCACTCCCCCAGCAGGCCACGCAGCATGGCGATCTCCTCCCCGTGGCCCTTGTCGTCGGTGGGAGTCTCCAGCACAAAGGGCAGGCCCCGCAGGGCGGGGTGGGTGATGACGCGGAGGATGGCCTCCGTGCCGATGGTCCCCTGGCCAATGAGGGCGTGGCGGTCCTTGCGGGCCCCCAGGGGGTTCATGCTGTCGTTGATGTGGATGGCCTTGAGCCGGGACAGGCCCACCGCCCGATCAAAGTCCTCCAGCACCCCGTCCAGATCCCCTGCAATGTCGTAGCCCCCGTCGGAGACGTGGCAGGTGTCCAGGCAGACCCCCAGCCGGTCCTGGCACTGGGCCATGTCCAGGATGATGCGCAGCTCCTCGAACCTTCCGCCGATCTCGCTGCCCTTCCCGGCCATGGTCTCCAGCAGGACCATGGTCTGCTGCTCCGGCTTGACAACCGCGTTGAGCATGTCTGCGATCTGGCGGCAGCCGGCCTCCACCCCCTGGCCCACATGGCTGCCCGGGTGGAAGTTGTAGTAATTGCCCGGCAAATACTCCATCAGCGCCAGATCCCCCGCCATCATCTCCGCCGCCAGGGCGCGGATGCCCTCGTCCTTGGAGCAGGGGTTCATGATGTAGGGGGCATGGGCCACAATGGGCCCGAACTGGTGCTCCGCCATCAGCTCCCGCAGCTTCCCCAGGTCTGTGGGATTGATTGTCTTCGCCTTGGCCCCCCGGGGGTTGCGGACAAAGCACTGGAAGGTGTTGGCCCCGATGGCCAGGGCCGCCTTCCCCATCTT
>CAJUAC010000061.1 GCA_910583885.1 uncultured Oscillospiraceae bacterium
CTGATCTCGCGGGTCTTGACAATGGTGCGCTGCAGTTCCAGCTCCTTCTGGCGGAGGGCATCCACATGGTCCACCTCCGCCGTGCGGTTGACGGCCAACTGGCCGATGAGCTGGATGCGCTGGGTGTAAAGGTCGTTG
The DNA here is from genome assembly GCA_910583885.1 of uncultured Oscillospiraceae bacterium. Lineage (GTDB taxonomy): Bacteria > Bacillota > Clostridia > Oscillospirales > Oscillospiraceae > Pelethomonas. Next base: position 139 of record CAJUAC010000061.1, read on the forward strand.
ATGGCCGTGATTTTGCGCTGCTCCTCGTCGTAGATGCGCTCGCGTTTGGCATTGGTCAGCGCGTCAGTATAAGCCTGCTCGCGCGCGGCGGCCTCCCTGGCCAGCCGGTCTTTAAGTTCCCGCGCCCGTTTGACGGCAGCCTTGTCCACGCCCTCAATGTATTTTTCCCAGCCGTCCAGGATGGCCTGCCCCCAAGCTACGCCCCGGCCGTAGGCAGCCTCCAGCTCGTTGGGGATGTTGAACGTCGCCTGTACCTTGGCCTTGAGGTCGCCCAGTCCAGCCGCTGCTTTCCTGGTTCCCTTCTCCATTTTGCGCCCGGCTGCCTCTCCCTTGCTTCCTGCCTTGTCCATCTCATCGCCGGTGGCTCTGGCCGTCTGTCCAACCTTACTGACGGCCTCCTGCAGCCCCTCTGCAGCGTCGCTGGTCTTATCCAGAGCCTCGGCGGTCTCCTCGGCGGCATCCGTCACCTCTTCCAGATTGGAGGCGGCGGAGTCGTCGGAGAGTTCCTCGTTGACCTGCTTGGCCGTCCTGCGGACCTTGTCCAGCCCCTTGTTGACCTGATCCAGTCCCCGCGTGTCGGCCTTGGCCTCCACACCTACCTGTACCTTGTAATCCTTGTCTGCCATGGTGATATGATAGTTATTAGTTAAAGTTTATAGATGGTTAAGAAATGTCTCCCGTCAGAGTAAGGGATGCCTGCAGAGCGGCCCAGGCCTTGCCCTCCATGCCGGGGAGACGTATGTCCTCCGGACGGCGTCCCAGGCTCGGAGCGGCCGGTCCGAGATCGTGCTCGCTCGTGAGAGGCAGGGGCTGGGCAAGATCCACCGTAGCGTGATAGGTCCTGGTCCGGCCCGGCCGTCCCCGGTAGTAGCAGGACAACCAGGTAACGACTCCCTCCGGATGGAGGGTGAGCGTTTCCTGGAGGTCGAGCCCCCAGGCACGGGCGCGTCCGAACGTCGTAAATGCCCGCACGACCGTAAATGACATTTGCAGGGAGGCGTTGCCCCTTGCCGCCTGGTGCATCCAGGGGCTGCCGATGACGGACTCGCGCTGAATCTGGACGGAGGGCTTGATCTCCACCAGCTCCGCCATCACGTCGTCGTACTGGCACAGCACGATATCCCGGAGTCCGTCCGGACGGTAAATGACCGTATCGAGAGACAGATAGTGCATGATTAGTAATGAAAAATTAGTGATTAACGATTGGATGCCCTCGTGAAATAGAGGAAAAACTCCACGGCGGCGGGATCCGTGATCACAAAATCCGGGTAGTCGCGGGAAGTGAACACCCTGCGCCCGCCCTGGGGATTGACGGCCTCAACGGTCAAATCCACGGTTTCCGTCGTCCGCATCGGGTCATCCACCTCCGGAGCGTAAAACTCTTTCAGCCTCGCCCATACCTGGGAGGCCTGCCACGGCTCCGACAATCCCACCAGCGCGGACACTACCGCCTGCATGGCCGGGGCCTGGTCGGCTGGAATCTCGTCCTGCGTATAACGGGCCGGAGGTCTATAACCGCCCGCGTCCCGGTAAATGGGTGTCAAAATGAATTCCTGCCAGTTACCAGGCTGCGGAAACTGAATCTGTATCTCTGCGTTATTCATTACTAGAGAGGTATGTTAATATCTTCAAAATCAGCCGTTTCTTCGGCTTCAATAGCATTGACGGCCATGGCTTCCAATGCGGCGTACATTGGATTGATCAATCCATTGGCATAAAGGTAGCGATTGCCTGCTCCCGTGCGAACCGAGGATGTCCAGGAATTGGGATTTTCTACATCCGCCACCAACGTGCTGAACCCCATGCCGTCTTCGAATCCTGAAACACCTCTGAGGGCGGCTATTTTGAACAAGGTGTTTGTCTGACCTCCCCCCAGCTCAATATAAAGTGACGCTTTCCCCTCGTATGACGACATGCTTGAAAGCCCCTCCTGCATGAAAATGAGCCTGTTGAGGCAGGCGGGAAATGGGTGGTTTTGAGTTGCGGGAATAAAACTTTCCGTAGTTTTCACCTGCCATGAATCACCGGAAGAGACATAATAAATCTCCCGCACTCTAAGCACGTAACCTCCCCGGACAGAATCACGAACCGCTGTGGTTGTGATGTCGATAATCTCTCCGTAATTGACGGCCAGATTATTGCCCGGAATCATGGAAAATGAATCCATCGTCAGGCCGCCTCTTACCGTTTTTGATCCGCGGCCTAATCCAAAGGTAAATTTGGACGCTGTTGAACCGGACAGCGGTATCGAAAATCCCGCGAAAGAACTGTAATTAAGCTGGCCCTGCGGCCCTTCAAAGGTAAACGTGGTCGTACTGTGTGCAGGAGAACCGGAAGCTGCCGACGTTGAACTGGTTGCATAAAGTCCGGCATATTGAACAGAGGTGCTGCCGCTTCCCACTACGGGCATGGAACTGGTTTTGAGGTACAGAGGCTGAATCAACGCCTGCACGGCTCCTGCCAGCCCCATAGCCAAAAAACGATTAACCGCCGCCGTGTCCGTTGGCGCCCCCACGGCCAGCGGAATATTGATGCCTCCGTTGGCGTTGACGGCCCCCGCCGCCGTCAGACCTCCGGCCAGCGTCATGTTGCCGGAGGCGTCCACCTGCGGCATGGCCGCCAGAGCATTAGCCACCGCCGTGGCGGAGTTGGCCGCGCTGGTGGCAGATGTTGCGGCATTATCGGCAGCCCTGGACGCGGTGGCGGCGGACTGGCCAGCCGTCCGCGCCGCAGCCTCGGCGGTCGCGGAGGATTTGCGCACATCCCGCCCCAAGCTGTCCAGTTGCCTAGCGGTGGCCAGCTCCATCCCTCCCAGGGTGATGCCGTTGTCATAGTCCACCACCACGGTCATCAGTGGGGCCATCGTGCCGTTCACGGCGGGCGGGTTGGCCACCTCCGCCACCAGGCCACGCCCAGGGACGGACGGAGTAAGTACGGCGTGCATGCCCAGCGCGTAGGGCGTCATCTCCGTCCCCTCACACACCTGGATAATAATGACATCCCCGCGCGTCAAGGGAACGCCCGGCGTAAATACCCACGTGGCCGTCTGACCGCTGGAAAGGTTGGACACATAGGCGGAGGTGCCAATCAGGCTGTAAGCTCCGTCCACCAGCTTCCAAATCCGCAGGCAATACTGATTCAGGGCGGGATTGTCAAAAAAATACACGGTTGAAATACTCGTCAGGCGGCAGCTGTCGGGCAGATGCCCCGCCAGAATCTCGTCTCCCCACGTGAACGCGTAGCCGCCCACGATGGTCCAGGTGTCGGCGGCGTCTCCGCTGGACAAGGTGGATTGCCCGGTCGCAGGTGTCAGCTCTACTCCTGCCTCATGGAGAGCATCGGGGAGAGCCTCGACGACTGCTCCGGCAATCAGACCGGACCAGTCGGTGATGACATCCTCCGGCGGGACGGCGTCTGCCGGCATGATATCCTGGCGTACTCTTACCCTGATCAGCGACGAGGTGCGCTGGGATCCGTCGCCGGCAATGAGAACCACCTCGCCGAGCAGGTCGATGCTCTCATCGCTGCCCATGGCCGCAATCAACTGGGTCGTGTTAACCGACATGGAGCCGACATACGCCGGACCCAGAGCGTCGTCTACCGGCTCCAGGTTGGTAGCGGCCAGGACCAGGGTATCATCACTCAGGGTGGATTTGATGGCCAGCGCCGGGCGCACGCCGGCAGGGGTGACCGGGACACCGTCATCCAGCAGGGTGATGCGCAGGGGCAGCTTGTCGCCGCGCACCAGGGACAAGTCGGTGACCGGGATGCCGCCGGGAAACATGACGGCCATGGTGGCCAGATCAATCAGCAGTTGCATAGCAGGTATCAGTGATTAGGCGTAGAGATGCTTCCCTGCGGCGGTCATTCCTCCGCAGGGAAGAATGTGATTATGCTCCAGCGTAGTCCTCGTCAGGCGTCAGCTTGCAGAGCGGGTTGTAGATGACGCTGAGCTCGAATTCGGCCAGGGACGGGTCGGAGGCAGCCTTGGCCGGGTTGACCAGACGCAGGCGTCCCTGCATGCAGGCGCTCATGATTCTGGCTCCGTCGCGGTAGGCGTCCGTCCACTCGGTATAGACATAGACGTCGATCTGCGGCGAGCCGGCCCCAAAGACGACCTGCTCCGTACCCCAGTCCTCGCTCAACCCAAAGGAGAGCTGGAGGAATTCCGGGGTGATGTAGTTGGAGGAGAACAGGAATTTGCGCTTGGTAGTCAGCTGCAGCTCCTCGGTTTCGTAAGTGCCGCCATCGTTGGTGCCCTCAATCTCTCCCGTCTTGGTTTCAATCTGAGGGTTGCTGGTGCGTATCCTGCCCATATAGAGCCAGGGGCCGGGGGCTTCCGCAGTCGGGGGGACGGGCAGCCAGTCTGCGGACACGGTCTTGGACGGTTCGCCGCTGGAGATGACGGCCCCGAATTTGGCGATGCTGACCTTGGAGCCGATGATCAGGCCGGGTATGATCAATCTAGACATATTAGTTAATAGATAATAGTTAATGGTTAATAGTGATTACACGCCGATGCGGACGGCCAGCCTGGCCTCCTCCAGAGCTCTGGCCTGGGAGGCTGTCACTCTGGCGGTAGCGCCGGCACGTCCGTAAGCGCCGTTGATGAGCGTGCCCGTCTTGGTCACGCGGACTAACACCAGCGGATCCTCCTGGGCGGTAGCCTGCGGAGTCGTGCCGGTCGTATCGGTATTGTTGGTTGTGCTTGTCTTAGCCATTGTTGTGTGTTGTGGGTAAGGTGATGAGAGGTTAAAAATTGACGGGAGCGTAGAGGATGACGGCCCGTCCCCGGAAGCCGGTGAGCTTGGACTTGCTCATGTCGTAGTCCTCGACGGAGGCTATGGTCGGCATGTCATAGCAGACGCGGTCGACAACCGGATCCCATAGGCGCACGGCATGCAGAGTTCTCCCCACCATGCCGGACAGGTAACGGAGGGGAGGTGCGCCGCCCGGCATCCCGGCAGCCCGCGCAAAACAGCTCACGGCCAGCACGGCGTGCATGCGTACCATAGGAGCATTGACGCCCATCTCCAGCAGAGGGACATAACCGGCCGGAGTGACGGCGACGCTGCCGGGCTTGCCCATGGCCACGCGGTTGATGGAGTCGATCTGGTCCTGGTCATCCCACACGGTGGAGCACACCATCGGAGCCAGGACATCGTCCTGTTGCAGGTGGGTGATAAGATGCTCGGAAAGCTGGTAATCTTTATCCATAGATAGAGCGGCAGGTTAAGAGTTGAAAGTGGAATTGCCGTCGGCCTGGGCCAGGAGACGGTTGAGCACCAGCGTAGCGGCGCGCACGGCATGGTCGCGCATCTGCTCGCGGGAGGGCATCACCTCCGGATGGGCCGGGATGGTGGCGGACTTGACCAGGGCTCCCAGCGGGGTGACGTCCTGGTAATGGCCGTCCCTGTTGCGGCGCTTGCGCTGCCTGACGCGGGCCAGGATGGCTCTGCCGGTATCCACATCTCCCAGGATCATGACCTCCTCCTCCGGGAGGTGGAGGCTGGCCAGGGAGCGCCGGCGCAGGGGTGAATCCTTAAACGGGATGAGCAGGCTCCTGATGGGGCGTCCGGTCACCTCCGACCTGCGCCCGGTGGGCCTGACGGTGCCGCCCAGCCATTGCAGACGCACGCCTGTATGGGTGATGTCGATGGTAGCCTTGTTGTCCCGGATGACGGGGGGATTGACGCTCTGCCTGGCCTTGCCCCAGAACCCCTGGGACTGGGTGCGGTCGAGCATGGATTGAAAGCTGTCCCTCACCGCCTGACGGGCGGCCCTGGCCACATCGGCCACCATCTCCGCGCGGATGGCGGGAGCCAGGGGGAGCCGCTGGAGGCCAATCACATCGACGTGTAACCTGATCATGAGTTGACAAGGGTTGAGGGTTGGTGCATAAGGGGGACATGAGCGGGATGGACGGCAAGATCGGCAAGCGCGAGATGGCGCTGTGGCTGCAGTACCTGCGCGATCCCGGTCGATCTGGAGAGCAGGATTCTTCCGCACCGCGCAAGTTGCGATGGACAGAGCTGACCCAGTATCAGCGCCGGGCTGTTGAGCGCGGCGAGCATGTGCCCTGCTGGTGCGGTACGGACCGGCCGGCTAATGGTCATGGCAACGGCCGCCAGAACCGGCGCAAGTGCCGCAAGGGGTGATCTGTTATTGCTGTTCACTGACATAGACGTAAGTGGGTGTGCCGTCCCTCCCCCGGACGATTTTATTGACCTGGTGGCGCGCGGCCTGCAGGAACAGGACTTCCGACTCATTGGTGTGGGGATGCTTGTCGGTCTTGTTGACGAGACGCCTCTGCTCCTGGAGGGCGCGGACGACGGCGTCGATGCGGTGGCCGGACCGGTAATCCTCGTTGACCAGGATGATCCTCTCGTTGCCCGGCTTGCCGCCGCCCGCAAACCTCTGCGCCGTTTCCTCCGCGCGTGACCAGCTGTCCACCATCTTGGTGGGGAGCGCCTGGTAACCGTCTCGCCTGATGCGAGACAGGAACCTGTCAACATCATTGGGGGGGATCGACATGCCCCGGTAGAGCGTGCCGCTCTCCTTGACGTCGGTGGGCTGGATCCGGGTGACGGCATCGTACAGGGCCTGCCACTCCTCTTGGGTGGCATAGCCCTGGACGCCGCGCTGCGCCCGGTCAAACTGGCGCTGGTCCTCGACGAATTTAACCATCGCTCTGGCCTGGGTGTCCGGGATGACGGGAGGGCGCTGTCCGCAGATGACCTTACCCGCCTCGCTCCAATGCACCGGACGGGTGCCGTTAGGGTCGGTGTAGTAGACGCGGTCTCCCTCCACCTCCACGCAATCCGCCAGGGCACGGGTAAAAGCCTGCTGCAGGTCGCCGTCCATCTTGCCGATGGAGGCCTCCAGGCTGGCGTTGAGCGACTCGCCGTCCATGCCCTCAATCGTCGCCTCCGGAATCGTGAGGCCGTGGCGCTGAGCCTCCTCGTAGTCCACCGGATCCACCCCCATGCCGCTGTTAAAATCAAAAGGAGGGTAAGGCAGGTCAAACCGGCTGAGCTTGCGCCAGATGGGAGAGGTCAGCAGAGCGATGTAGGAGCCGTCGGTAGCCACGCCCTCGTAGTTGACGGCGGCGGCCGCTTCCCTCCAGCGGGCGTCCCAGTCCCTGGGCTGGCGGCTGTAGCGGATACGCACCAGGCGCTGTGCGGGATAGGCCAGCGACCCCATCATGCTGTCGTGGTAGGCGCGCTCCTGAACCATGGCGACGTTGGTGTCCAGGATGAGACGCTGGCGGGCGTCGGTGCTGAGGTCCTGGATAGTACCCTCCGTACCCGGCTCCGGCTGATAGCCGGTGGCGCGCAGCATCGCGCGGATCTCGCGCAGGGCGTCCGCCTCGGACAGGTTGCCGTCCACAATCCCCTGGCAGCGGTCTCGGAATCCCTGTACGCGGGCATAGCATCCCTCCCTGGCTGTCCAGTAGGCACGCTCCCGGATGTCCGGATCCACGCCGTCCCAGTCCGCCGACGACATGCCGGCAGCAGGCACCGTGACTTTGACTCGCAGGTAATCCGAGGGAGAGGGCATTGCTGTTAAGGAATGAAAATGGAGAGATCAGTTACTCTTGCCTGTTACCTCCAACGCCGGGGGGAGGGAAATAATCCGGGCGCTCCGGAGCCGTAGGCAGGACGCGGCCCCTGGACGTAGGGGCGCTTGCCGGGAGGCACGGGCATGCGGCCGTCCGGACCGATCACCCGGTGGGTGCCGGACCGGACAGCCTCCAGCCGCTCGCGGGCGGAAGCATAGGCCTTGTCGCGGGGTTCACTGACCGTCACGGCAAACCGCTTGAGCAGACGCCAGGCAATCATGTCCAGAGCCTCCGGCTTGAGGGTGCGGGGGATGGTGTCCCCTGCGAGGTCCATCACATTGGCGGGATTGGCCGCGATGGCCTCGCGCACGGAGGCCGTCACGTCCTGGATGATGCCGTCAACAACCACGCCGTCCGTATCGGCGGCCGTGATGGCCTCCAGCTCGGCTCGGTCGATGACCTCCGGGAGCATATCCGCCGTCAAGGTGATCCAGTGGAGCATGATATTGAGGGCTGAGGGTTAAGAGTTGAGCTTCCCGTCCGGGGGTTCCGGCATGGGATCGTCCAGGTGCAGGATCATCTCGACGATGGAGTCGCACATGCCGACGGCCTCGGCCGCCTTGCGCAGGTCGAGCATCTCGTAGGGTTTGGTCCGGGCCAATATGCCGCTGATCACGCCTCCGGTGATGATGGCTGTGATGTGCTGCCTGGGGGACAGGCCGAGCCTCTCGGCGGTCAGGATGGCTCCTGGATGCTCTCCGGAGGCATTGTCTCCCTTGACGGCCGGAGTCTGTCCATACAGGGCCTCATACTCCTGCCCAGTCATGTTGGGGCCGGGCTCGTCCCCTGTCTCCTGGTTGTCGCTGTCACCCTTGTCGGCAGACGTGGGAGTATCTACGGCAGGTTGATAGGTGGGACTGGCTGCAGACTCCGGCGTGGATGCCTCGGCAGTGGTGGCCGGGTTGGTTGATGTAGTCTGGTCCTGGTCGGTATTGGGGGCCGTCTCCGTTGCCGGCTTGGCAGCCTTGGCGGCGGTTTTGTTGGTCTTGGTTGTTGCCATAATAGTATTTAATGGTTAGTCTTTTGTCTTTGTTTCCCGCCGCCTTGGAGGCGGCGGGAAAACCCGGATCAGGCGATCTGCATGCGCATCATGGCCGACGGAGCCGCAAACACTACCTTGTGATGGCCGCGCACGCGCAGCCACTCCGTGGATATGTCTTCGTCGCGGTAGGTCTCCACCGTGCTGTACATGTCGTCGCCGGCGAGGTTGAGCGTCTTGAGTGCGGAAATATCGTCCAGGGACGGATTGTCGTCGGCGTAAAACAGATAGATGTTGCTGCCCACGATATTGACGTTGTCCACTTCCGTGCCTTCCGTACCTCCGGGATTGTAGGAGGCGATGGTGCGCATGACCCTGACCGGCGGGATGTCGTCGCCCTGCAGGCCGATGAGCTCCAGCAGCGTCTCCGGAGTGAGCACCTTGCGGCCCATCTCGCCCATCATGGTCTGGACCTCCGTGTTGGCCTGGATGTCCGCCCAGACGTCGCGCGTGGTCAGGATGCGGTTGGGATAGACTCCGTTGTTGACGGCGAATTTGTTGATGAGGCTGGTCAGGATGCTGACCACGGGCTTGGAGCGGTCGCTCCATTTGTTGGCCTCCGTGATGCCGTCCACCGACGTGATGCCGGGGATGACCGAATTCGCGTAATCAAACACCTCCTTATTGTGGGAGATGAGCATGCGGCGGGCCAGTGCGCGGGTTTTGGCCTGGCGCAGGCTGGAGCGGTAAACTTCCGCGTCAACCGCTCCGAGCAGCTCGCGGTCGTCGATGCCGATCTTGAGGGCGTGTTCCTCCAGCATCACCGGGACGTCCTCGCCACGGATGTCGATGGTGCGTGGGGAGTCGTACATGGGCCTGCGGGTGTCCGAGGCGGCAAAAGCGTCCTGGCGCAGGTAACGCTTGTAGGTAGTCAGCAGGCCGGGGGCCTTGACGCCCGGAGCCAGGAAGCGTGCCGGGTCGTGTGTCTGGGTGCCGTACCAGCCGATGATGTAGTTGGTCAGTGGCAGATTGACGGCATAGGTTGCGGATGTACTCATGATGTGTAGTCGTTAACAGATAAGAGTTAATATTCAGGATTGACCGGGAGTGACTGCCGGAGCAGTCTCCGGAGTGGCAGCCGGCCGGGCGACGAGGATGGCGTCATGGAGGCAGCCTCCCTGGCCGCTGGTATTGGGGGCTACGGATTTGGCCACGACGACCTCGCCGGCCGCGCCGGTGGCTGCCTTGACGGTGGCGTCGTCACAGGCCACCAGGTCGGTGCCGTCCTCGATGGTGCCGGGAGTGTCGTTGAGGCGGACCTGGACAATGCCCGGATGGTTCATGCGGACCAGATCGCCGCCGTTGCCGTCGGTTCCGTCGCGCCCGTCAGGGTTGCTGACAACACCGTCCGGAATATCCGAGGCGGAGGCCAGCAGGGACATGGTGTTGCCGTCGGCGGAAGCCTTGACCAGCTTCCCCTCGCTCTTGTCGGTGCCGGTGGCGCCCGACGCCCAGAGACGGCGTTCTACGGGTGTTTGCTTGATAATCATTTTATGCAGAGTGGAATGTTGAGATTGGAGTTACTTGCGGCGCGCGGAGGCGAATTCCTCCGCTGCCCGTGACCAGGCGCGGTCGTACTCGCCAGGGGTGAGCTGGCGGCCGTGTCTGACGATCTCGGCGTCCACGGCCTGGCGGCAGTGGGTCACCAGGTCGACGTCGGATTGCGGGATCTTGACGGCCTTGCCCTCCGGCGTGCGGTGGATGACCACCCCGGAGGGAGTGACGTCGCGGTCCATGCGCCGGACTCCACGGTTGCTGTGCAGCTGGCGCGTGAGGGGTGCCCTGCTGTGGGCCTGGGTACCTCCTCCGGACTCTTCGGCCTGCTGCTTGAGGAGGTCAAAGTCGGTCTTGAGGTCGGTGACGTACTTGAGGATGTCGTCTCCGGTGGCCGTATCGGGCAGGCCGCACACCCCGGCGATTTTGTTGATGAGGCCCAGCCAGCCCTCGTCGTCCGAGTTGCAGCTGGTTTCGTCATTTTGGTCGGTGTCGTTGTTGGCGCTGGTTTCGTCTTTCTTTTCCTCTTCTGTGGTGGCAGGAGGGGGATTATCGTTGTTGGCGTTGATTCCTTGCTGTTTCTTTTCCTCATCTTCGGGGGCGGGATTGCCCTCGGAGTGCAGGATCCTCTGTGTTGCTGTTTGTGTACTCATGGTTGTTGATTGGAGGATGGAGGCGCTGCGGCTGTGGACGACCACGTCGCCCGCAGCGGATTGGCGGATGATGCCCGGCTGGTTCTCGTGGTCCGGGTTGTTGGTGACGGCCAGGCCGGACAGGCGCGTGGGGCTGTATCCGTTGTGGTAGACGCGCTTGTAGTCGGCCAGCTTGTACTCGGTGCTGAATGCCCAGTACTTGCCCTGGTTGAGGTCGTGGTGAGCATCCTTGACCCAGGAGATGTAGGCGGCCTGGTAGAGACGGCCGCCGACCCATCCGTAGTCCAGCGCCTTGCACCAGCCCAGGGCCGGGTTGTCGCCGGTGGTGCGCAGATGAAGATGGTCGTTGTTGACCTGAATGCCGTTGCCGCCGTTGACGGACGGGTCGTAGGCTTCGCAGATGGCCTGCAGCGCCGCCTTGTCGATGACCTCGTCCACGTCCCAGCGCCTGGCAGGAGGGATGGAGGTATCGGGCACCGGGAAGGTGTAGGTGCCGGCCGGCTCAATGAGATACCAGCCTGATTGCGGCACCCGGCCAATGGGGTATGGAGCGCAGGCGTCCGGGTCGAATTCCGGGATGCCGCGTGCGATGTATCTGTCTCGGTAGCTGTTCATGCGTTGGATGGGGCTGAATTTGCGTCGTGCAGGGGTCGTGCAGGGCCGGATGTGGTTAGAGACGGGTCAACGGCCGCCGCGCGGCGTCTCCCCTCGTCACGGGCCTCCTGGAGGCGTCGGGCAATCTGGAGTGCCGTGGAGACGATCTCCTCCTCGCCGGGGACCTGCAGCGCATCCTTGAGCCGGGCCTGCTCCTCCGGGGTGAGGGGCAGCAGCTCCAGCGTGACCCGTTCCAGGCGCTCGTCGATGTCCCGGAGGCGGTGGGCGACTACCTCCTCCAGGCGGCGGCGCGCCGGTTCCCAGAGCGTGCTGCTGCGGTGGAGGGCCAGTGTCGTGATGGCGTCTCGTCGGCGGGAGTTAAGCGTGTAAGGCGTCTCCTGGGGACGTTTGACGCCATTCTCCATGGCCCGCTGTTCCGGAGCGTAGCCGGAGGTCCTGATGGCGTAGAGCTCGGAGGAGGAGACTCCGGCGGTCACCTGCCAGCCGGTGCGCTCGCTGACCTCGGCGTCGTCGATATCGTAGCCGGCGGCGCGCAGGGCGGCGGCGTTGGCAATTTCTTTTTCCGGCGTGGTCCTGTCTACGCAGGAGAGCGTAAAATTCACCAGGTGAGGCTGGCCGGGGTGGTACTCGTCAAGCACCCGGTTGACCAGCTGGGCCGTCAGCACGGCGGCAATATGGTCGGCCTCGCCGGCCGCCCAGTCCTTAAAGCCGTCAGCCTGGGCGTTGCCGGCCAGGGTGCCGGAACCGGACTCGGTCATGACTGTGAGCTTACCGGCGGTGGTCAGCATGGCGATCTCCTCGGTGGCTACCTTGTACCTGCGGTCAAACAGGTCGACGCTCGTCTGGGAGACGGGGATGGACTTGATATCGGCGGTATGGTCGAGGACGCCGATGGCGGCGGACATCATCTTGGCCGCCGCCTGAATGTAAAGCTGGCGCAGCTCCTCACTGCAATCCTCCGGAAGCACAAAGAATGCCGGCGGTGTGCCCAGACGCTCCAGGAAGACGTCCCACTGGGCCAGCGTGGTGCTGCGGTTGAGCACCAGCATCTGGGCGGGCATGTCGATGGGCCTGGGATGCAGGCGCAGGATGAGATCGTCCAGAGGCACGGGCAACGGCTCCCCCCGGTAGCGGCTGAACTGGGCGTTCGGGTTGTATCCCCAGGGTCCCCGGTAGCCGTCACGGCACATCAGCCAGTTGTCGACAGGCAGCAGGTGCAGGCCATCGCCGTCGGCGTAGGGCTGCAGGAATTTGTAATGGCGGCGGGATGCCTGGGACAGGGCGGTAATGGCCTCGTCCATGTTGACGATGGCGTTGCAGAGGTCCTGGATGGTGCGCTGCTGGGCCTCGGCCAGCAGGCTGTCCCTGTCGTCCAGGTCCGGCTTGACCGTGACGGACCAGTCGTACTTGCTCAGCGCGTCGTCCCGCTTGGTAATGCAGGTCATCAGCATGGCATCGTACTGCTCCATCTGCTCCCAGATCCACTGCTGCTCGGCATAGGCCCCCAGCTGGCAATCCTGCAGGCAGCGCCGGATGGTATCCACGCTCAGGTAGTCCAGCGGGCACACGCGTTCCAGCTGGCGGCGGCTGTCCTTGTCCAGTTCGGACAGGGATACAGGCCGGAACATGCCCGGCCTGCTGTCCTGGGAGGGAAGCTCCGGCGTTGTAAGCGCCCGCTGTACGCCCTCTGCATGGAGCCTGCGGTGGAGGATGTAGTTGTAAAGTCGCTTGATCATGAGTTACGCTGCTGACAGTAAGTGGTGAACAGGACGGCCTCCGAACAGGGAGCCGTGGGAGCGGCCTCCAAACAGTCCCGCGCCGGCGACGACGCGGCCGGTGCCGGGAGCCGGGAGGTAATGCGTCGCGTGACCGTCGGCCGCGCGCAGAGCCAGAGCCAGGGCCGTGCAGCGGTCGGAGTGTCCCTCTCTGGTGTGCGGGGCCTCGTAGGTATAGTCCGTGCCCCTGAATATCTGCTGCATGGCGTGCAGGTCCTCGCGCACCTCCACGTCGATCGGGATGCGCACACGGGTCGGAGCCTCAAAGGCCTGACGCAAACGCGGGAAGATAAGGCGCTTAAAGGCCGGCGTAAAGGTGCAGAGCTCGATCTTGCCAAACTCGTGACCCTCCGGATGCCAGCGGTGGAATTCCCTGACCAGCACGTCTCCCATGCCGATACCCACGCCCGTGTAGTCGTAGCACACGCGCCGGGCCGCCTTGATGCGATGCCTCAACACCTCCATCTGCTCCGGCACGGACATGTTGCGCAGCACCAGCACCTCGCGGGTGACGAGCACGTCCCCCACCCTCTCCAATGTCCAGCAGACCGTCGGGTCATTGGTGCGTCCAAAGTCGATGCCCAGGCGCAGGTCCAGCTTGCCTCCCAGGTAAACGGCCGGATCGCAGGAGACCGTGGCGCTGGCGGACTCGGCCGTAGAGATCAGGTCATAGGGCAACAGCACGTTGGAGGAATCCAGGAATTCGCACATGTACTCCTGCGCCCAGCCGATGGGGTCGTCCAGAGATTCCCGCAGTTCATCAATGTCGATGGGCAGCCCGTCCTCCACGGCCTTGGCAATCGTCACCACATGGCAGGACCAATGCTGCTTACGTCCCTCCACGGGATGGAGCAGGTTGTCGGAGATGATTTTGTATGTCCTGGCGCCACGCCCGGTCTTGCCGTTGGGGGTAGTAATGAGGCGGACTTTTTTCTCGCCCCCGCGCAGGGGGTTGGTGATGGATGGCAACACGGCTCTCCAGGTGGCGTCCGGGTCTTCAAAAAACGCGAATTCCGTCAGGACGAGATTGGCGCTAAAGCCTCGCACGGTATCCGGCCGGCCGGGCACGGCCAGGATGCGGGAGCCGTTGGCAAACGTGATGGAGCCGGACTTGAGCAGGGTGTTGGGGCCGTCCTGGCGTTCGACCTCCTCGGCGGCCAGGGCAATGGCAAATGCCTCCGCCCACTCCTTGCACTTGGAGAGTGATTCCATCGCCTGGCGTTCGGAGGGGGCCGCGATCATCCAGGTGGTCTTGGCCCGCAGCATCGCATCCCTTACCGCCTCCGCCGCCGTGGAAAAATCCTTGCCGGACTGGCGGGACCAGATGCCGGCCTTAAAGCGGCTCTCGTCCGCCACCCACTTAGCCTGGTAAGGCAGCAGCAGGTCAAGCGGCGTTGTGATCAGAGAGGACATGGTGGAGGGTTGAGAGTGGATAGATATGCGTTAGCATCCAAAGATGGAGCGCATTTTGGCGTCGCGCTCCTCCGGAGTAAGGGTGGACTGGGCGACCTGTCTGGCGGCATCAGCCTGGGCGGCCTTGGCCTCCAGCATCTTGAGACGGCGCTTGTCCTGGTCGAGCTGTTCGGCCTTGAGGATGAGGTTGACCAGGATGCTCAGCGCCTTGGGATCGCAGGACGGGGAGGCGGCCAGGTCCAGGGCGGCGGAGCGGATGGCCCTCATGGTGGCCTCGTCCACTCCATCCACGGAGATCTTGTTGAGTTCCTCGGCCGTCCTGTTCTGCCGGGCCAGACGCGCCGGCAGAATCTGAGAGTGGTAGTACCTGCGGATAGCCTCCTGGCTCAGCTTGACCCCATCCTCAGCCAGGCGCTCCTGGACGTCTTTGTAAGACGCGCCGCTGAACAACATGGCGTCCACGTCATCCTTGATGATGGGGGGCAGCTGGGAGCCGATCACACTGTCTGGTCTGGGCTTGCGGAGCATGGAGGTTAACGGCGGTAAATGATGTAGTTGATGAACCCAATCAATATTAAGGCGGCGATGCTTACGATGGCGTCGGTAATGGTCATATCTGAGCGAGCTGGACGCGGCCGGCGTCGGTAATGGCGTATTTGCGCTCGCCGGTGATCAGGCAGGTGGTGGACGTGATCAGGCGCAGGGATTCCAACTCCCGGATGGCCAGGTCGATATCGGCGCTGCCGGGTCGCGGAGACAGGGCCAGCGAGACGTCGGCCCGGAGAGCGGTCACCGGCTGGGGATAGCCGATGGGCATCCGGTCAAGGACCTGCAGGACGGTGATCTTGATGTTGGCGCGGGTGGTCATAAGGATTTACGGGTCTTGAGGATGTCAATCATGAGGGTAAGGGTGCCGGACATCTCGTTAAGCTTGACGGTAATGCCATTGAGGCGCTTGTGCATGTCGTCGGTGGTCTTGGCCTGGAGGGCTTTGAGCTCCGCTACCTCCTCGCGGGTGGCGAATTTGTCCTCCAGGTAGACGCGGCGGCGGGAGTCGTCAGACTGCTGGCTGGATTTGCGGCCCCTGGTCACATACCAGGTGGCGGATGATCCGAGGGCGGATCCCAGGATGATGCCTACCGCCTCCGGGGGTATGCCTGCTGCGGCGTCTGCTATCAGGTTGAGCATCATAACTGGAGCAGTTGGGCCAGCGTGGCGGACCCGGTGGTGTAGGCGTGATGGAGGATGGCCGTGGGCAGCTCGCCCAGCTGGACGTGGCCGGGGTCGTAAATGGACTTGAAATCCCCGCCCCATACCAGCCCCAGCTTATGGGCCAGGGCCGCCACGGGCTTGTAGATGGAGTTCGCTCCCTCGCTGGGAGTCCATACGTCCTTGCCGTCGACAAACAGGCAGACGTCCGCCGCAATCCCGAAGTTGTGCATGCTCTGCCCTCCCTTGGCTCTGGTTACTCTGGGCCTCTTTTTGTAGAGACTGTCCTGCTCCGCATACGTGCGGATGCCGCAGATGAGCTTCCAGTCGGCCAGGCCTCGCAGGGCCGTCATCATCTGGCGCACTTTAAGCGCTGCCAGCGGTTGGAGGGTCCAGAGATTATCCTCCGACCTCTTGTCCAACATCCCGTAGCGATCCCGTAGCTGACGGTGGCTCATGGACCATTGGGCGGCAGCCTCACGGGTTAGCGGGCCTGTCAGGCCGTCAAGGCCCCCCCGGTAAAATCCTGCGAATTTCAAGGATCGCTGCCAGGATAACGTGTCGGATTGTAATGCTGCGTAAATCATGATAGCTGACAGTTAAGAATTGCTCACTTGGTGGCGGCTTGTACTACCGGAGCCACAACTACCTCCGGAGCGGCCTGTGACCAGAGCAGCTTGTGCTCCGTGCGGTCCACTACCAGAGAGGAGCCTCCACGGATGACCACCACCTGCCCGTCGCTCAGGCTGACGCTGGCGGCAACAGGGTCTGCTTCCGTGCTGCAGGATCCGCCCAGCAGGAGCATCAAGGCTCCCAGGACGACCATCAGGCGGGAGGTCCCGGATAAGGGTGAGGAGGAGCCGGAGCTGGGGGATATGGACGACGGATCCTGATCAGGATCCTGACTCCGGTCCTCCACGGGGGATGCGGAGCCCTCCACGGCAACAGGCGATGGAGGGAGGGCTCCGGCCGGGTTGGTGGACTGGCCGCTCTGGCCATCCTCTCCGGCAAGCTGGTATTTGCCGCCGCTTATAAACTGCAGCAGGATGTTGACCGCGCCAAGGGCGCTAAAGAATTCAATGGGGTTGCTGTCCAGCCAGGCCCGTACGTCGGGGATGATCAGGGCCAGTAAGGCTGCCAGGTTGGTCCAAAAGTATTTGGACAGGTAAAACGGCGTTTTTCCGATGACGGTATTCCCGGCTCCACCCGGAGCCGGGCTCTCGTCATGCGCACCAGTATTATCAACAGAAAGTGGGTTGTTGTTCATGAGGGCACCTTAGCCCATTTCCGGCAGTCCTCTGTTGCATTTGGCGCATTTGTTGCATTTGGTTCATTTGGCTTGAAAAAAATCGAATGTGTCCTGCATCAGGCGGGCCTGCCGGATGGCACGGCGTTGGATATGCGCCGCCACATCCTCCACCTGGCGGCGGTAGAGCAGCCACTTTCGGCCCGCCGGATTGGGACGCCACGCGATGAGGTGGCCATGCAGCACCATGCGCCGGACCGTCTGCGAGGATACCCCCAGCAGAGCCGCTGCCTGGGTAATGGTACAGAGCGGCCCGGAGGCCCAGTGCTTGAGCGTCTTGTCGTCCATGTCCCGACCTTACCACAATGTTGAGCC
>CAJUAC010000062.1 GCA_910583885.1 uncultured Oscillospiraceae bacterium
CAGCCCCGGGCCGGCGTGCCGGTCATCAGCGAGCACATCAAGCTCATGGAGCACCTCCAGAACGAGGGCGAGGCGGATCTCCTGCCCACCACCATCGACAGCTACACCCGGCAGAACCGCTATGAGGAGGCCGAGAACGGCATCAAGGAGTCCGTCCGCCTGGGCCGCGCCATGCTCAACGGCTTCCCGGCTGTCAACCACGGTGTCTCCGGCTGCCGCCAGGTCATTGAGAGCGTCCACACCCCCCTCCAGGTCCGCCACGGCACGCCAGACGCCCGCCTGCTCACGGAGATCACCTACGCCGGCGGCTTCACCAGCTATGAGGGCGGCGGCATCTCCTACAACCTGCCCTACTGCAAGAATATCCCTATGGAGCGCACCATCCGCGACTGGCAGTATGTAGACCGCCTGACCGGCCTGTACGAGGAGATGGGCGTATCCATCAACCGGGAGCCCTACGGTCCCCTGACCGGCACCCTGGTGCCCCCCTGCATCTCCCACGCCGCGGCCATTATCGAGGCGCTGCTGGCGGCGGAGCAGGGGGTGAAGAACATCACCGTTGGCTACGGCCAGTGCGGCAACCTGGTCCAGGATGTGGCTGCTATCCGCACGCTGCAAAAGCTGACCGACGAGTACCTGGCCAAGTACGGCTACTCCGACGTGGTGGTCACTACCGTGCTGCACCAGTGGATGGGCGGTTTCCCCGCAGACGAGGCCAAGGCCTTCGGCGTCATCTCCACCGGCAGCCTGATCGCGGCTTTCTCCAAGGCCACCAAGGTCATTGTCAAGAGCCCCCACGAGGCGGTGGGCATCCCCACCATGGAGGCCAATGCCCAGGGCCTGCGCTGCACCAAGCAGGTGGTCAACATGATGGCGGACCAGACCTTCCAGGACGCCCGCCTGCCCCAGGAGGAGGACATCATCTGCCAGGAGACCCGGTGCATCGTGGACAAGTGCTTCGAGCTGGGCGAGGGCGACATCGCCGTGGGCGTGTGCCGCGGCGTAGAGGCCGGCGTGCTGGATATCCCCTTTGCCCCCTGCCGGGCCAATGCGGGCCTGATGCTGCCCTGCCGCGACAACAGCGGCGCAGTGCGTATCCTCAACCCGGGCCATCTGCCCTTCAGCAAGGATCTCATTGACTTCCACGCCGCCAAGATCGAGGAGCGCGCCAAGGCCGAGAACCGGAAGGCATCCTTCCAGATGGTCATCGACGACGTGTACTCCATCGGCAAGGGCCGGCTGGTGGGACGGCCCAGGTACTAATCCCGGTTATCATCCTTTTCTTTGCGGGCAAAGGAAAGGATCAAAAGAAAAACCTTACGGCAAAACTCCGTTTTGCCGGGTATCCCTTACGGTTTGATATTGCCGGAAAGCAAGGCGGCGCCTTGCGAAAAAAGTTCTTTTTGATTCTTTTTCTTACAAGAAAAAGAATGACTGCCTAATGTATTGAAGGAGAAGGAACGATTATGAAAATTGTGGATGTCATCTGCTCCCCCGGCCGCACCGGCTTCTATTTCGACGACCAGCGGGCCATCAAGGCCGGCGCGGGCCACGACGGCGTGTTCTACACCGGCAACCCTGTTACGGAGGGCTTCGCCTCTGTGCGTCAGGCCGGCGAGTCCATCTCCGTGATGCTGGTCCTGGAGGACGGCCAGGTCGCCACCGGCGACTGCGCAGCGGTGCAGTACTCCGGCGCGGGCGGCCGCGACCCCCTGTTCCTGGCCAAGGACTTCATCCCCATCATTGACCGGTACATCAAGCCGGAGCTGGTAGGCAAGGAGGCCAACGACTTCCGGGGCCTGTGCAGCATGATGGAGGCCATCCAGGTGGAGGGCAAGCGCCTGCACACCGCCATCCGCTACGGCGTGTCCCAGGCGATCCTGGACGCTGTCGCCAAGGGTACGGGCCGCCTCATGTGCGAGGTGGTGGCCGACGAGTACGGCTGCACCGTGTCGGAGACCCCCATCCCCATCTTCACCCAGTCCGGCGACGACCGCTATGACAACGCGGACAAGATGATTATCAAGGGCGCCCAGGTGCTCCCCCACGCCCTCATCAACAACATCGACACCAAGCTGGGCCGGAAGGGCGAGAAGCTGGCCGAGTATGTGGCCTGGCTGAGCAACCGCATCCAGACCATGCGCGTCGATCCCAACTACAGCCCTGTCCTGCATATCGACGTCTACGGCACCATCGGCGCAGCTTTCGGCAACAACAATTACAAGGAGATGGCCGACTACCTGGCCACCTTGGAGGAGGCCGCCAAGCCCTTCCATCTGCGTATTGAGGGCCCCATGGACTGCGACTGCGACCGTGAGACCCAGCTGGAGGCCCTGGCCGGCCTGACCAAGGAGCTGGACGAGCGCGGCATCAATGTGGAGCTGGTCGCCGATGAGTGGTGCAACACCCTGGAGGACATCAAGCTCTTTGCCGACCACAAGGCGGGGCACATGGTGCAGATCAAAACCCCGGACCTCGGCGGCATCAACAACACCATCGAGGCGGTGCTCTACTGCAAGGAGAAGGGCATCGGCGCCTACCAGGGCGGCACCTGCAACGAGACCGACCGCAGCGCCCAGGTCTGTGTCCAATGCGCCATGGCGACCCAGCCGGTGCAGATCCTGGCAAAGCCCGGCATGGGGGTTGACGAAGGATTCATGATCGTCTACAACGAGATGAACCGCATTATCGCCCTCCGGAAGGCCAGGAAGGCAAAATAAGGCAGATGAATCAACCAGGGGCTATGCTTGCCTCATATTAGGAAAACGCCATTTCATTGGGTTTTCATGCTTTGGCAGGGGCTGTCCGCCCCGGAGATGTTAGGATTATCAACGCAACAAGAATTACTGTTCCATATGAAGAGGGGCGGCACTTTTACAGTGCCGCCCCTGCTTTGGAATATTTTCTTTCAAAGGTATATTCAAATATCAAATTCTATCAAGGAAACAGTTCTTTTATTTCCTGATAATATCCGTTCATGATACTGCGAAAATCCGTTGCTGCCGCGCCCCCGTAAGCGTACTGGTTCTTGGTACAAAACTGGTTGATTTTAGCCGATATATCTCCGCTGGATAGGTCGGATTGAGAGAACAGCTGATACGCATCAAAGGCCTGGTCTGCGATGTAGCTGCGGTAATCCTCGGGCAGTGTACTGTTGACATCCGTTTTGCTCCACTCATTCCATTTCTGCACACTACACTTTGCGCTGTTATCAAAAAGCCTTGTGAAATTGTCAGCAAATGCCTTGCCAATGCCAGAGGATAGCGTGCCGGCATAACTCAACGCCGCTGATTTTAGCATCCCTTCAGCAGCAAGGCCGACATACATACTGGTCCCAATACATCCATATTGGTTGGACTGCTGTGAGATTTTCTTCCCAGCCTCTACCATATCGAACAGTTTGGAAACACTGACCTCCTCACCGCAGAAAGAAAAGGTAGTTTTCAATTCTGACAGGGCAGGGGTTCGCCCGGTCTCCAGTATCCCCGCATATTCACGGCACACCGCTTCAAAGGTGTCCGCAACAGCTTTTGTATCGTCCTCTGAAAACCACCGGCACAATCCCTTGACAAAAAACTCTGTGGCTGGATGATAAGGATCATACCCCTCACCGCTGATAATAGCGTTGGCCTGCTGTTCCATATCGTCTGGACGCAGTTCAAAAAAGCAGTCCGCCACCGCGCCATTTTGCGCCCGCTCTTGGGTAAGATAATCGTCCCTCCCAGAGAGGGCATTGTAATAGACTCGTATTTTTGCGTCAGGGTCTTGGATCGGGGCATCCGGCCCGGCCTCCAGAGACATGGAGGGATCACTGTATATGTGTATCGACCTATTATCACGAATCGAAACCGTGTCAAATCGTGGAAGTGCGCTTCCATGAATTTTTTCCGCAGGCTGGCCAGTTTCGGCATCTTGATGTACGGGGTCAAAATCAACCTGCTTGACAAAAGCAGCGTTATTTACCAGTTCGGCAGGGAGCCGGTTCACTGATGTCTGTGATACAATCAAAGACATTGTTTATCCCTCCTCAGTTCATAGTTTGCCTTTTGTGCCTTATCTTTTACGCATGAATATCCACACCCTGCCGGTAGCCGTCCAACATGCTGGTATCAAAAGGCTTTCCCCAGTCCCAGCCCGGGTCTTGCTGATGGACAAACTCGCCCAGCCGAGCGGCCTCGCTATGGAATATCTCGTTCAGCGTCCATGACGCGCTCAGCCGTTTTTCTGGTGAAAGGGACATGGTATAATTACGAATGACCGCGCTGATGTCCTCGCCATCGCTCACTCCATAGCCATTCTTCATGTGGTCGAAAGCAATCTGCCTGACCTGCTGCGCTACACCCTCGTCCACGGGGACAATTTTCCGATAATCGCCCGCACCGTTCAGACTCATGCCGGGCGTACCATACGGATTGACATGTGGCTTGCCCTGGGTTCTTTGAGAAATCTCGCCAATCCGCTGTTGCTGCTGATTTTGTACCATCTGCGTGATTGTCATAAAATAACCTCCTGTCCGCCTGCGTGCTAATAGCGGAAACATGCTGCTTATCGGTTCCTCTGTGGCAATTTTAACCTTTGTTGTTATATCGGCCATTTTACAGCAGAAGTTAAGCGGTTCCGTGAAACCGCAAAGGGCAAGCCATTCGGGTGTGGTCACACTCCGGAATTTTGCTGGGCCGCAGGCCAGCAAAATGCACGTCCTTTTCCCATTCACGGGAAAGATCCCTGATTTTCTGCATGGAAACGCGGATGGTTACTTGCCAAACCCGCAGTTAGGAAATGTACAATTCTCACATCCCAGGCACAACCCTCCCTCGCCCATGGCGGCAATCTCCTCCCGGGTAACGGGCACCCCGGCGGCAATACGGGGCAGGATCAGGTCAAAGATGGTGGTCTTGGCATACATCACGCAGCCGGGCAGGCCCATGACAGGCGTACCGTCCTCGTAATACCCCAGCAGGAACATGGCCCCCGGCAGGACCGGCGCACCATAGGTGACAATCCGCGCACCGCTGTGCCGGATAGCCCCCGGTGTGCTGTCGTCCGGATCGACGCTCATCCCACCGGTACACAAAACCATCCCGACCCCCTGGGCGCGCACCCGGGCAATGGCAGCGGCCACGCTCTCCATGCCGTCCCCCACTATCTGGCGCGCCGTCACCGCAATGCCAAAGGCGGCCAGCTTGCGCTCCACCACTGGGGTAAACGCGTCCTGGACCAGCCCCTTGGCCACCTCGCTGCCGGTTGTGACAATCCCGGCGGTCTGTATTTTCCAGGGCAGCAGCTCCAGCAGGGGCCTCCCCTCCGCCAGCGCCTCGGCCCTGCGCAGCGTCTCCTCCGGGATGACCAGGGGGATCACCCGGGTGCCGCACAGCTTGTCCCCCCGGCGGACAGCCGTGTTTCCATGGCGGGTTGCGATCATCACGTCACCCAGCAGATTGATGGCGTCCAGCCGCCGGGCATCCACCCGGAACAAGCCGTCAACGGCTGCGGATAACTCCAGCTTCCCCTCCTTGACCTGGCTGCGGGCCATGCCCTCGCTTTCACACAGGGCGCACAGCCGGGCCGCCCCCTCATCCTCGTGGACCATGCCGGGGACCATCTCCCAAACATACAGATTCTCCTTGCCCATGGAGAGCAAGACCGGGATGTCCTCCTCGCGCACCACATGGCCCTTTCGGAACCGGGCATCCTTGGATACGCCGGGGATAATCTGGGTCATGTCGTGGCACAGCACATGGCCCACCGCCTCCTGTGTCCGTATCAGCTTCATCGTTTTTCCTCCTCTATGTTGGTTCCCAGCACCCGCCTGCATCACAGCTTACCCCCCAATCTGGTTCATCGTCCGGCCTGCGCCGCTGTGCCCGGTCTCTGTCAGATCGTGGCGGGGTGGCTTGGCCGCAATCCCCCGCAGCAGCTCCCCGCGGAGCCCCTCCCCCGCCAGCCCCCGCAGGGGGATCTCCTGGCCGGAGTGCAGGCAGGGCTTCAGCTTCCCATCCGCCGTGACCCGGATGCGGTCGCAGCCCGCGCAGAACCGGTGGCTCATGGGGGCAATCAGGCCCACCAGCCCCCGCCCCTCCGGCAGGCGGAACCGGCGGGCTACGCCCCCATCCTCCGTTGGGAGCAGCTCTGGGCAGGTATCCAGTACCGCCTGGGCCGGGAGGAGCTCCCCGTGAACGCCTTCGCCGATGGGCATCAGCTCAATAAACCGCACCTCCAGGGGATACTGGCGGGCCAGCTCCACAAAATCCCGGATTTCATCCCCGTTGAACCCCGCCAGCAGCACAACATTGAGCTTCGTCCCGGTAAACCCCGCCTCCGCAGCAGCCTCAAGGCCCCGCAGGACATCCCCCAGGCAGTCCTGCCCGGTCAGCCGGGCAAAGCGGTCCGGCCGCAGGGTGTCTAAACTGACGTTCAGACGGCCCACCCCCGCCTCCCGCAGGGGGCGGGCCATTGCCGGAAGGCGCGTCCCATTAGTGGTCAGGCACAGCTCCTCCACCCCCGCCGTCGCTGCCGCGCCCCGGCAGATGTCCAGGATGTCCCGGCGCACCAGGGGTTCCCCGCCAGTCAGGCGCACCTTACGGATGCCACAGGCCGCAGCCTGGCGGACAATCTCCAGCAGCTCCCCGGCAGAGCAGACGCCGCCTGCTGTACCCTCCGGCGGCATACAGTAGCGGCAGCGCAGGTTGCACTGGTCTGTCACGGACAGGCGCAGGTAGGTGATCTCCCGGGCAAACGCATCCTTCATCGCAGGCCTACCCCTTTTTCTGGCCGCCGCCCTCTGCCCGGCGCAGGAAACGGTTCCGGTTCCCCTCATCGGAGAAGTAGTCAAAGGTTGCCTCCGGCACCAGCCCCCGGATCTCCTGCCAGCGGCCAGCGCATACCAGCTGCCGGACAGCGGTGGCGCTGATGGGCGTCCCATCCTGGGCCAGCCGGGGCAGCTCCACCAGCTCAACCCCCTGGGCGGGGAGGGCGGCGGCCATGGCCCGGTTATAGGCGCTGGTAACGGGGCAGAAGGGCTCGCTGCCCACAAACCGGCGGGTAATGCCCAGCTGCCGGGCCAGGCGGCAAAACACCGCAATATCCAAGCCTGTCCATACCTCACCGGACCGGCTGGCATCCTTGAGGAAATAGTCCGGGAACGTGGCCTGGGAGATCAAATAGTCCCCTGTCCCCGCCACCGCCACATTGGGCAGGTGGGCCACTGCCTTCTCCACAATCGCCCGGCGGTCCCCGGCAGGCACTGCACTCCTGTCCTCAGAGACAATGAGCAGATAGAGGAAATCGCACCGGGCGGCAGCCTGCTCGATCAGGTACAGATGGCCCCGTGTCATGGGGTTGCAGTTCATCACCGCAGCGCCGGTGGTCCCTGCGGCGGCAGGGGAACGGATGGACTCCGCCCACGCGGCAAAGCCCCCCCGGCGGTCCTCCATCAGCACGGCCTGGTCCGCCTGTGCCACCTCCTGAAAGCCCAGGCCGGTGAACTGAGGGCGGTTTTCCGGCTTTGTGTAGAGGAACAGCCGCCGCCTGCCTGCCTCCAGGGCCTGGCGGCGCAGGGCGGTGAGTACCGTAGCAGTCAGGCCCTCCCCCTGGTGGCCGGGATCTACAGCAACGCACTTGATGACATTCCCCTCCAGGGAGGCGGCGGCGATGATCCGCTCCTCCTGATCCCGCACGAGGGCGGTGTGCTCAATGCCGGGGGCGTAGCGCAGGCCCGCCCCGGCCAAAAATGCTTGCAGCTCCTCCAGGGCCCGGCCCCGGAGGGGGCTGCCCAGCTGCTGCGTGCAGCCGTATTCCATAGGTGTCCCTCCTGTTCGGTTGTCATACTTTTTTCTTAATAAAAAAGACTGGCCGCCTTACGGCTCCTTGATCTGATGCCTCAGCTGCCGGAAGGAGCGGCCGTGGAGGTTGTTGCGCTGGATGATTTCGGAGATCCGCCCCTCGGCGGCCTCCACCTCCTGTTGAAACTCCCGCGCGGAGACCCGCACCGCGCCATGGCCCAGGATGATCAGCTGCTCCAGGTTGTCCGATGTGGCTACCCGGACCCGGTGCTCCCTGGCGATCTCGTAGGTGGCCCGCTCAATATAGGCGTCCGCCGTTTCCGCCTCCTTGGTGTAGACCACATGGATGTTGCGGTAGTGCTCCACAGACCCCGGGTTTCCCTTGACCTTGTAGGCGTCAAAGACCAGGATCAGCACGCATTTGCTGTACCCCTGGTAGTTGCACAGCAGATCCATCAGCAGATGGCGCGCCCCCTCCAGGCTGTCCGCCGCCACGGCCTTCAGCTCATCCCAGGCAAAAATAACATTATAGCCGTCCACCAGCAGGTACTCCGGCCCCTGGGACCGGGACGGCACAGTCCGTTTCACCGGTGGGGCGGGCGGGGCCTTGGGCGTGGGCTGGAAGGCCCGGCGCTTCACCTGCCCATAGGTGCGCTCAAAGATGGCTTGCAGCGCCTTCTCCTCCTCCCTGGAGGAGGGATAGGGCACGGCGGGGCGGGGTCCCGGCGCGGGGAGGCTGGGCTGCTCTGCCGTCTCCTGGCGCAGGCCGCTGTCCAGGTGGGCATGGGCGGGGACCTCGTCCCACTTCACCGTGAAGCCCGCGCCGTGGCCGCAGAAGACGGAGTCCGGCGGGTTGTCCAAATCCCGCTCCGGGTCGTACCCCAGCTGCTCAATGACCTGCTGGGCGTTGTGACAGCGCTCATAGCCCCGGAGGGAACAGCTCAGCCGTCCCCGGCCGTGGGTGTAGGCGGTGACGTCCTGCCAGTACTCCCCCATCCCCGACACCGGCGCACTGCCGGTGAGCAGGGACAGATCCCCCACCGCCTGGGGCGGGTCGAACTGCCCGCCCATCTGCTGCACATCGGTCATAGCCCGGCCCAGGCACTCCCCCGGCAGCTCCAGGCGGAAGTCGTACCAGGGCTCCAGCAGGACGCCCTCCGCCCCCATAAGCCCCTGGCGCACTGCCCGGTAGGTGGCCTGGCGGAAGTCGCCCCCCTCTGTGTGCTTGAGGTGGGCCCGGCCAGCAGTGAGGGTGATCTTCATGTCCGTAATGGGCGAACCGGTCAGCACGCCCAGATGCTGCTTCTCCGCCAGGTGGGTCAGCACCAGCCGCTGCCAGTTCCGGTCCAGCTTGTCCTCGCTGCAGCTGCTGTCGAAATGCAGGCCACTGCCCCGGGGACCCGGCTCCAGCAGGAGATGGACCTCCGCGTAGTGGCGCAGGGGCTCATAGTGGCCGATCCCCTCCACCGGGGCGGCGATGGTCTCCTTGTAGACGATCCCCCCAGGGCCGAAGTCCACCGCCAGGCCAAAACGCTGGGCAATCAGGCGGCGCAGTACCTCCAGCTGCACCTGGCCCATCAGCTGCAAATGGATCTCCTGGAACCGCTCGTTCCAGAGGATGTGGAGCTGGGGATCCTCCTCCTCCAGCAGGCGCAGCTTGTCCAGCGCTGTGTGGGGATCCGCCCCCTCCGGCAGGAGGAGCTGGTAATGGAGCACCGGCTCCAGCTCCGGCGGCAGGGGGGCGCCCTCCCCGCCCAGGCCCTCCCCGGGGTAGGTCCGGGTCAGGCCCGCGACAGCACACACTGTCCCCGCCTCCGCCCGGTCAACAGCCCGGTACTTGCTGCCGGAGTAAATGCGCACCTGCTCCGCCTTTTCCTCCCAGGGATCCCCTGCCTCGTCCAGGCCTGAGAGGACATCCTTCACCCGCAGGCAGCCGCCGGTGATTTTCAGGTAGGTCAGCCGGTTCCCCTGGCCGTCCCGGCCAATCTTATAGACCCGTGCGCCGAAGGCCTCCGGGTAGACGGGCCGGGGGGCGTACCGCTCCAGGCCCTGGAGGAAGGTGTCCACCCCCTTCAGGCGCAGGGCGGAGCCAAACCAGCAGGGGAAGATAGCCCGCCCTGCGGCCAGAGCCGACAGGGTACCCTCAGAGAGTGCGCCGCTATCCAGATACTCGGACAGGGCCTCCTCGCTGGCGGTGGCCGCGTCCTCCCACAGCGCCTCCTGGGGGCCGCCGAAATCCAGGCAGTACTCGCTCAGCTGGCTTTGCAGGGATGCCAGCAGGGCATCCCGATCCGTCCCCGCCAGATCCATCTTGTTGATAAAGAGGAAGGTGGGCACGCCATGGCGCTCCAGCAGCCGCCACAGGGTGCGGGTGTGGGCCTGGACGCCGTCAGAGCCGCTGATGACCAGGATGGCGCAGTCCAGCACCCGGAGGGTGCGCTCCATCTCGGCGGAGAAGTCCACATGGCCGGGGGTATCCAGCAGCGTGGCCTCCCGCTCCCCCAGGGGGAATACCGCCTGCTTGGAGAAGATGGTGATGCCCCGCTCCCGCTCCAGCTCCTCGGTGTCCAGGAATGCATCCCTGTGGTCCACACGGCCCAGGGCGCGGATGCAGCCGGTCTGATATAGGATCGCCTCGGACAGCGTGGTCTTCCCCGCGTCCACATGGGCCAATATGCCGACGGCCAATTTCTCCATGGTACCCTCCCTGCCAGTCCAGTGTCCCTTTGATCTGCTTAGTATACCACATCCTGGCGGCTGGGTGAAGCCTTTTTCACAAATCTGAATTTTTTGTAAAGATGGCGTTAAAAAACCAAAAAGGCTGTACATCCGCGGAAAATTCCTGTAAAATAAAACTGATATGGAGAAACGAGCTGGGATACATCCCCCCGCGGGATGGGAAAGGAGCCACCGGTGCGTATCAACCCGCAATTGTTGGAAAAAATCAAGGAATCCCTCTCCTCTGTCCTGCCCATCACAGCCATCGTGCTGGCGCTGAGCATCACCATTGTCCCCTTGACGCCGGGGGCGCTGGTGCTGTTCCTGTTCGGCTCACTGATGCTGATCGTGGGAGTCGGGGTGTTCACCCTGGGCGTGGACATGTCCATGACGCCCATGGGCAGCGGCATCGGCATCTATATGAGCCGGGCACGGCACATGGCCATCCCCCTGGCGGTGGCCTTCGTGCTGGGGGTACTGATTACTGTGGCGGAGCCGGATTTGACGGTGCTGGCCGAACAGGTGCCCGCCATCCCCAACCAGGTGCTGATTTTCACCGTGGCCGCCGGGGTGGGCCTGTTTTTGGTGGTTGCGCTGCTGCGTATCCTGCTGAAGGTCCCCCTCTCCCGGCTGCTGGTGGGGTTCTACCTGGCGGCCTTCTCCCTGGCGCTGTTTGCGCCCAAGGATTTTATCCCGGTATCCTTTGATTCCGGCGGCGTGACCACAGGGCCGATTACCGTGCCCTTCATCATGGCGCTGGGCGTTGGCATGGCCTCGGTGCGCAGCGACAAGAACTCCACCAGCGACAGCTTCGGCCTGGTGGCCCTGTGCAGTATCGGGCCCATCCTCTCCGTGCTGGTCCTGGGCATCTGCTTCGCCCCTGACAGCGCCAGCTATATCCCCGCCGCCCTGCCGGACATCGCCACCACCCGGGACGCAGCCCGGGAATTTGCCGCCGCCGCCCCTGCCTATGCCCGGGAGGTGGCCGGGGCTATGGTCCCCATCTGCGCCATGTTCCTGCTCTTCCAGCTGATCACCCGGCGTTTCAAGCGCACCCAGCTGCTGCGGATCGTCAGCGGTCTGGTGTATACATACGTGGGGCTTGTCATGTTCCTCACCGGCGTAAACGTGGGCTTCATGCCCGCCGGCCAGCTGATCGGGGCCACCATCGCCACAGGGGAGCGCCCCCTCCTGCTGATCCCCATCGGGATGCTGATGGGCTATTTCATCGTGGCGGCGGAGCCGGCAGTTCACGTGCTCATCAAGCAGGTGGAGGAGGTCTCCATGGGGTCCATCTCCCAATCCGCCATGCGCCGTGGGCTGTCCATCGGCGTGGCAGTGTCCATCGGCATCGCCATGCTGCGGGTGCTGACGGGGATCTCCATCCTGTGGTTCCTCATCCCAGGCTACGCCATCTCCCTGGCACTGACGTTTTTTGTCCCCCAGCTTTTCACTGGCGTAGCCTTCGACGCCGGCGGCGTGGCCTCCGGCCCCATGACCGCCACCTTTTTGCTGCCCTTTGCCATGGGGGCCTGCGAGGCGGTGGGCGGCAATTTGATGACCGACGCCTTCGGCCTGGTGGCCCTGGTGGCCATGACGCCGCTGGTGACGATCCAGGTGCTGGGCCTTGCCGGCCGCGTACGCAGGAAACTGGCCAGTGACGCGCTGCGCGCAGAGCTGATGCGGGTAAAGGACTGCGTACTGTATTATGACTAAAAAGGGGGCGGAGCAATGAAACGGCCGGAACAGCTGGCGCTCATCATGACCATTGTGGAGCGGGGCAGCGGCAACAAGCTGATCAAGCTGTACAACAAGCAGCAGGTATTCACCCACCTGCGCTGTGAGGGGACGGGTACTGCCACCTCAGAGATCATGGATATCCTGGGCCTGGGCAGCTCGGAGAAGGACATTATATTGAGCCTGGCCCCCGTCTCTACAGCCCGGATGCTGCTGGAGCTGCTGGATGACGACCTGCGGGGGGCTGTCCCCGGCCGGGGGATCGCCTTCAGTATGCACCTGTCGGCGGTCAACAGCCTGATTGCCACATTCATATCCCTGAAAACCAGGAAGGACAGCGGAGGAGGCAGCGAGATGGATAAGCAGCAGAAGAGCAGTATGATCCTGGTGACGGTGAACCAGGGCTTTACGGACACCGTCATGGACACGGCCCGCAAGGCCGGGGCCCGGGGCGGCACCATCATCCGCGGCCGCTGGGTGGGCGACGAGAGCTTTGCCCAGTCCCGGGGCATCACCTCCCTCCAGGCGGAGAAGGAGCTGATTTTCATCGTCGTGGCCACAGAGATCCGCAACAAGGTGATGGAGGCCATCAACCGGGAGCACGGCCTGGAATCCGAGGCCGGAGCCATGGTCTCCGCCATTGGGATTGAGCAGCTTGCCCATCTGGGGTAAGTGCGCAGCGGAGACGAGACGATCCCCCCTTCTTTACCGGCAACGAGCAAAGAAGGGGGGATCATACCGCTATGTAAGTACCCACTGCGCCAGCAGCAGCAGTACCAGGCCCGGGATGCCCAGCACACCCACCACCAGCCCGTTGAACAGGTTCAGCCCCAGCGCCAGGCCGGTATAGGGCGTGGTCGCATTCACCAGCAGCAGTGCCGCCAGGCCCAGCAGTGTGTTGAGCCCCACCTTCACCAGCAGCTGGAAGGGCGCTGAGAAGGCCCGGGCTGCCGCGATCAGCAGCACCAGGCCGCCCAGGGCCAGCAGGAGGATCAGTTTTATGTCCATCGTGCCCTCCCCACCGCACGGGCGGTGACAGCGGTGGCTGCGCACAGCTCCAGCTCCTTGATCTGCCGGACCAGGTAGTTCATCCTGGCCTGGAGCGAACGGATCTCAAAGATGCACGCCTCCGTCAGCTCCGGGTCGCTGGCGTAGTCAAAGGCTGTATACGCGCTGTTCAGGGCGCTCTGGGTCTCCTGCAGGCTTGTCTTTAATTCCGTAAGGGCAGGGCCGTCTGTCTGGCGGCCGCGGATGGGGGAAATGCGTTTCATGGAAAATCCCTCCTCGCTTTCCAGTCTATGTCCAGTTTGGACAACTATTCCAGGTTTTATAACCTGCGGGGAAATTTTTCCCAGATAAGGAGGCATATGCAGGAACACTATATGCGCCAGGCGCTGGCCCTGGCGGAGGAGGCGGCAGCGGCCGGGGAGGTGCCGGTGGGCTGCGTCATCGTCCAGGACGGCCTGGTGGTGGGCCGGGGCCGGAACCGCCGGGAGGAGAAGCGCAGCGCCCTCTCCCACGCGGAGACAGAGGCCATCGCCCAGGCCAATGCCGCCCTCTCCTCCTGGCGCCTGGAGGGCTGCGACCTGTACGTCACCCTGGAGCCCTGCCCCATGTGCGCCGGGGCGATCCTCAACGCCCGTCTCCGGCGGGTGTATTTTGGGGCCAGGGACCGGGGCATGGGGGCCTGCGGCGGGGTGATGAACCTCTTCATGGAGGACTTCCCTAACTGTCCCGCCCTGGTGGGCGGCATCCTGGAGGAGGAGTGCGCCGCCCTGCTCAGCCGCTTTTTCCGGGGCCTGCGGTGACAGGATGCGCCGCACCCCTGGGAAAATCCGCAAAAACAGCCGCTTAAAATTATGCAAATCGTAGATTCTGTTTTTGCCGTCTTGACAGCCCGGCGGGAACATGTTACGATACATCCGCAAATTGATTGTTGGAATGTTACCGGTTATCCGGGCTTGACCAACTCCGTCTCCTCCCTGTCCTGCGGGCAGGGAGCATCAGAAGATGGGGTTGGTCTATTTTTTCGGGAAAGAGGCGGAGGATTTGCGGATTAAAAAGGTCATCAATAACAATATCCTCTGCGTTGTCGACGAAACAGGTGGGGAGATGATCGTCACCGGCAGGGGGCTGGGCTTCCAGCGCAAGACTGGTGAGCGGGTGGATCCTGCCCTGGTGGAGAAATCCTACCGCATGGAGGGGAAGGCCGAGCAGCGCAAGCTCCGGGAGCTGTGTGAGCAGATCCCCCTGGAGCACCTGCGCCTGACCCAGGAGCTCATTGAGTACATGAAAGGCGAGATCTCCTCCCCTCTCAACGAGTCCCTGCTCATCACCCTGGCCGACCACATCAGCTTCGCCATCAAGCGCAAGCAGGAGGGCATCGCCTTCAGCAACCCCCTGCAAGGGGCCATCATGTGCTACTACCCCGCCGAGTACCGCCTGGGGCAGCGCTGCCTGCGGGTGATCCGTGAGCAGACCCAGGTGGATCTGAGCGAGAGCGAGGCGGCATTTATCGCCCTGCATATCGTCAATGCGGAATTAAATACCAACATGAGCGATATGTATGAGATTACACGCCTGATTGAAGGGACGCTGGCGGTGGTAGAATACTACTACCAGAAAACCTATGACCGGGAATCCCTGGATTTCAGCCGCTTTGTGGTGCATCTGCGCTACTTTGCCCAGCGGCTGTTCCAGGGGCAGGCCATCCCGGACAGCGCCAGCGAGAATGATGCGCTGTTCCGGCAGATGATTGCCCGCAGCTGCAAGCAGCACTACCGGTGCGCCCAGTGCGTGGGGGACTATGTGCGCAACACCTACCACAGGGAGCTCACAGAGGAGGAGCTCATCTATCTGACCATCCACCTCAAGCGGATCAATACTGGCGGGAAATAGGGGGCCGGGATCGTTACCGCAGGGCGGGCAAAACCCATACCAGGCGGGCCAGATCCCGCGCGCCTGGTATGGGCCTTTCTAAAGATGTTGTCATGGGGGTATATCAGATTCACCTGTGAAACAACCAGCGGATCCACTCGCAGTGAAAAACGGGTCAATCACCTGGCTATTCTTTCTCAAAGCTCATATCATCCCCCGTATGATCAAAGTCATCAATCCAGTGCAAGGTCCCGTCATCCTCCAGGTAAACCATCCCGGTCACTTCTTCCCGCTCCGGTACTGGAGTCCGGTCAATTGTCCCATCCTCTTTGACAACGTCCTCATATTTTGTGCCGGTATAAGCGACGCCTCCCCAGGTCTTGTCGTAGCTCCCAGCCGCCTGCCAGACAATATCCCCCTGGGAAGCGCCGGCCCAGACGATCTCAAGCGTATAGATGTCCCCGTCCCCTCTGGCGATGTCCATATAATATTGCGGACTCTCAACAGCCTGCCATCTCCCAGCGAACGCATCATCTTCCGGCGTGGGCTCCGGGTTTGCAGGGGGCTCTGTCCCTTCTGCCTGAGAGGGGGCCGCAGATGCTCCATCCTGAACTTCCTGCCGGGCGTCCTCCTGTTCCAGCGGCCCCGTTTTCTGATCCTCCCGCTGATTTCCGGCACATCCTGACAGCACCATGCAAAAAATCACAAAGCAGAATACCAAACGTTTTTTCATCCTCTTCTCTCCTTGTCTTTGTTGATATTTTCTCAATACCAGACCCGTCCAAATGCCAATTCCCGTTCTGGCGGATCAGGCCCATGGCCGGGCATGGCGTTCCAGGCATTCATCCAGGTCCCGTTGACACACTCGTCCGCATCCCGCTGGTCCGGCAAGCTGTTCCGGACCACATGCGGCAGCAATTCCCATATTTCTCGCTGGTCTGTGAGATCGCTTCCGGGTTTCGAGACCAGTAGAGACCGATCATCGCACAGCCTTCCATGGATCATCCTCCTTTCAGGGTATCGTTGAAGGGCCTTCGCTTATATAGTCGCAAAAAACAGCCGGAGGTTTCGAGTATCATAAAATTTTTTCATCAACGCCAACCTGGACTTGGATATTGCCGGTTATGTATTTCACTTGCTTCCACTCCGCCAGCACTGTTATCCACCACAAACAAGCAAACCGCTATGTTGTATCAGGTGAAATCTCACATTCACCCTTTACAACTTTATATACATGAGCCAAATATTGAAGGAGGTCTATTGTATGAAGGACAAAATTTTCGGCGTCCTGCAGCGGGTGGGCCGCTCGTTCATGCTGCCCATCGCCCTGCTGCCTGTGGCGGGGCTGCTGCTGGGGATCGGCAGCTCGTTCACCAACCAGACCATGCTGGAGGCCTACGGCCTCACCGGCGTGATCTACGAGGGCAGCGTGCTCTACACCGTGCTGGATATCATGAACCAGTGCGGCAGCGCCGTATTCAACAACCTGGCCCTGCTGTTTGCCATGGGCGTGGCCATCGGTATGGCGAAAAAGGAGAAGGAGGTGGCGGCCCTGTCCGGCGCTATCGCCTATCTGGTGATGAATACGGCCATCTCCGCCATGATTACCGCCCGGGGCGGCGTGGAGGCCATGGCGGCCAACT
>CAJUAC010000063.1 GCA_910583885.1 uncultured Oscillospiraceae bacterium
TCCTCCTGGATGGCCTCCACGTACTCCACGTCCTCCTTGGCGGGGTTGGTGTCGTCCATACGCAGGTTGCACAGGCCGCCGTATTTCTCGGCAGTGCCGAAGTCAATATACAGCGCCTTGCAGTGACCGATGTGCAGGTAGCCGTTGGGCTCCGGCGGGAAACGGGTATGGACGGCCATGCCCTGGAACCGGCCCCCCTGCGCGATGTCCTCATCAATAAACTGGTGGATAAAATGTTTGCTCTCTGCCTCCTCTGTGATCGGGGGCCTGCTTTCCTCGGTCATGCCGTCACGCTCCTCATCATAACAATTTGATATCTTATCCAAAAAAGGATGCTTTCAATTATACAAAATGACGTCTGAAAACGCAAGGGGGGATCCTATATTTTTTTCATGACCTGGGTCCCTGCCCCATGGGGAGCGCCTGTCAAAAAAGCAGGTGCATCCCCCGGTGATTAGAACCTGTTTGAAAATTGCCAAACAGTCCCCCAATGGGGTCAGCAGGCATCGGAGCCTGCGATCCTCCCGATCCCAGATGCCAGCATACTCCTGCCCTGCACCTGATAGGCCGCGATAAGAAAAAGCATCATCACCACCCAGATCACCGGCTCTGTGATGCAGGTCCCGATAAACCCGACCTGCGGGATCAGCCACCACGCCGAGACGATCTTCAGTGCAAGCTCGATACAGCTGGAAATGACAGGCGCGGTTTTCTTCCCCATGGCCTGCATAGAGGTGCGCAGGCAGAGCAGGACCGCCAGGGCGGGCAGGCAGGAGAAGTGGAAGCGCAGACTCAGGACGGCATTCTGTACGGTTGCCTCGCTGGTGGTGCCGGTGGTGAAGCGGACCAAGGCCCCGCCAAACAGCCAGATCATCCCGCAGGCAAACACAGCCCAGATCAATTCCAAGCCAATCACTTTTTTCAGAGTGGACCGGATCCGGTCCACCTTTTTTGCGCCCCAATTCTGGCCGACAAACGTGGAATTGGCCGTGCCGATGGTCGACAGCGGCTGCATCATGATCCCGATAATCCGCCTTGACGCGGTGTGGGCGGCAATATAGGTTTCCCCCAGCAGGTTGTTCGCCCGCTGGAAAATCGTCGAGCCCAGATCCACCACACAGAGCATCAGCGCCATAGCGAAGCCGGTGGAAAGCATCTCAGGCAGGATGGGCCCGATCATCCGGAAGTCTTTCTTTGTTGGAAGGATTGCCCGGTAGTTCCTGACGATGTAGAGGCCGCACAGCAGGGCGGATACGCTCTGCGCAATGACTGTGGCAACTGCGGCGCCAGCAACCCCCAGATGGAAGCCCATGACCATCAGCAAATCCAGTGAGATGTTGATAAAGCAGGAAATGATCAGGAAATAGAGCGGCGAGCGGCTGTTTCCGACCGCCCGGAGGATAGCGGAACACATGTTATAGCAGATGGTCGCCATCATCCCGCCGCATAGGATGGCAATATAGGTGTGCGCCTGGGGGAGGATCGCCTCCGGCGTGTTCATATACCCCAGCAGCGGACGCAGGAACAGCAGGGCGAGCGCCGTTACCAGGGCAGTCACCGTGATGTTCAGCACCAGCATCCCTGCAATGGAGCGCCTGAGCCCCTCATCATCCCGCGCGCCAAAGTGCCGCGTGACGACGATGCCGTACCCGCTGTTCATCCCGGAGGCGAAATTCACCAGGAGCCCGTACAGGGATGACGTCGCACCTACTGCGGCAATCGCCGCATCCCCCAGGCTGTGGCCCACCACCATGGTATCCACCATGGTGTAGACCTGTTGAAAAATATTTCCAATAAATAAAGGGATCGCAAAACGGAGGATGAGCCGTATGGGCTCCCCCTCTGTCATGTCCTGGATCCGCATGACGGGAGCGGGCCTCTCTTTTATCTGCATGACCGGATACCTCCACAAATCTGAGTATCTCCCGATTATAGAGAAAAGGCGGCAGGAAGTATTGCACTTTTATTGGATCCATTATATAATTATTGTTCAAAGAGGTGATCCGATGGCAGGAACAACCGTCAGTGAAAAGAAGCTCCGGTATATGGAATTCCTCCGCAGGGAAACCGGAAGCCGGCATCATACCGAGGCGGAGGATCTACAGCAATACGAGCTGCTGCGCACGGGAAACCCTGCGGCCGTGGAGGAGGCTGTGCGGATGTTTTCCTCCAGCCTGCCCGGGAACGTTTCGGACGACCCGGTGCGCAATTATAAATATCTCTTTGTGGCCTGCATCACCCTGGCAAGCCGTGCCGCCATTGCAGGGGGGATGGAGGCGGAGCGGGCCTACAGTATCAGCGATTTGTACATTTTGAAGATGGACCAGCTGTCCAGTGTAGAGGACATCAAGCAGCTTCATGCGGAGATGTTTGCGTACTATACAGAGGAGATGGCGAAGCTGGATAAAAAAGAGGTCTACTCCAAGCCAGTCGTCCTGTGCCTGGATTATATTTACCAGCATCTCCATGAGCCGGTCCGCCTGGGCCGTTTGGCGGAGTTCACAGGGCTGAACGCCAGCTACCTGTCCACCCTGTTCAAAAAGGAGACTGGTATATCCGTGTCCGAATACATCCTATCAAAACGGATGGAAGCGGCAAAAAATATGCTGAAATTTTCTACAGACAGCTATGCAGAGATTGCTGTAACCCTGGCCTTCAGCTCCCAGAGCCATTTTACCAGGGTGTTCAAGCAACAGACCGGATACACCCCCAAGGCATACCGGAACCAGTTCTTCCGGCGCTAACAGCTCGCAGCACATCTGGGTCCTTCCCCCAGGTATCAAACATATTATAAATGGCAGCAGGGCAAGTGAACCATCACTTGCCCTGCTGCGTCTGATGTCACCCACAGTCCAACACGGTATATTCCACAGGATTGCCATCCACCTGAATGTCCAGCTCCCCGTCCGGTACGGACAGCAGCACCTCGCCGGACGCCTTCTTCTGGAACGTTACAATATTGATCTGCCAGCCGTCCGCTGTCTGCACAGGCTGATAGCCGAAGCTCCAAGCGAAGCCGTTGTACCGGATATACTGCCGTCCGTTGTACCGGAGGACATACCACTTGCGGACAGCGCAGTGATCCATGGCCTTGCGGACAGCGGCAGGCAGCTCCCCTACAGACAGGCTGGCCACAGAATCCCCCTCCGCCGAGACGGCGATGCTTCCGCTGACAGTTGTCACATCCCCCTCTGCCGCCCGGAGGAACAGCTGGTACCGCCCCGGCTTCACAGAGGAGGAGGGGGTAACTGTGAACTGGGCAGTACACCGCAGCCCCTCCTCCTCCCCACGCCTGTTATGCACAGAATAGTAAACTCTGTCCAACACTTCATCCCCCGGTTTGGCGAAACCGACTTGCAGGTCGCTTCCCGCTTCTGCGGAGACGTCATACCAAATGCGGTCCCCATAGTCCAGGTCAAACTCCCCCAGCCAGAGCACCTCCCCTTTTTTTATGCTGCGAAACGCTACAGGAATCTCTGCCACATGGGATCCGCTGGGGCTGCCCTTCCCCGCTTCCTCCCCATCATCGTCCTCTTCCATATCTGCCAACAGAGCGGCGGCTTCCGCATCACCCATCTGCTCCACAGCCTGGATTTTTCCATCCGCGCCGCGGACAACCTTAATATTGATTGTGCCATCCCCGTTGATATGCAAGGTCTCAAAGGAGCTGTTTGGCCGGAGATCCAGGAAGATGTTGACCAGCTGCCCCTGGTAGTAGTAGAGCGCATCTTTTTTGGTAACACCGCAGGCCGCGTACTCCTCGGCCAGCTGCTTTTCCAACAGCCGCTTCATATCCTCCAGTTCCTGATCCTTGCCCAGGGCGGTCAGCAGCACCGATTGGAAGCTGGCGCGTTTGTCCTGCCTTGCCCTGTCCAGCCAGGATTCCAGCGTCTCCCTGTCCATATGGCCGTTGGCCAGGATGGAGAAAAAGCTGATGTTTTCGTCTGCATAGGCCTTCCCAGCAAAATCCTCCACAAGGGGGCTCCCCGCATCCAGCTGGTTGAAGGCCGCAGAGAAGAACGAAATTTGCCTGTCTGCGTAGATTTCCTCTGCCATCGCCCTCTGACCCGCTGTGTCCATCATGGCAAAGGCTGCGCCAAATTGGGGCAGCGCACCATCTTTATAATACTGCGCCGCAAGGGATGCGGGGTCCGTGCCCCCAATGTCCTGCACGCTGACCACCAGCGGGCAGGTCAACGGCCACTCCGTCTCCTGTGTCTCCCGCCAGAGCCGGGCAAGCAGGGCAGACAATGCGGAATATACCGCCTCATCCTTTAAATCCTCTTGGCAGGCATCCGTAAAGCACACGGTCATCTCCCCAGCGCCGGGCAGGGGGATTTCTGTATGGGCGTAGGCTGCTGCCGCATTGGTACCCACGTTCCAGCCAATTTCAAAGAGATACGGCGCCTGATAGTAGCCCTCCCGGGTATAGCGGAACGGCCCAGAGGCATCCACCGCCTCCCTGACAGGCTCCCTATAGGCCCCCATAGCAACCGCCCCGGCGGCCAGCACAGCCGCAAACAGGAGGGACAACACCGTAGCCAGCTTCGATCTTTTCTTGTAATTCATAATCGACCATAGCCTTTCTTTTAATTGTTCCGCGCTCTCGCTGAGCGTGGCAGATGCCAGGGAATTATGGTAGCCGCCCCCGGCCCCCACGGCACGCAGCAGGGTATCTCCATAGGCCCGCCGCTCCTCTGGATTGAGGGACAGGAGCACCGCCTCATCACAGGCCAGCTCACAGGCCCGGCTGATCTCCCGGCCCATGAGCCAGGCCAGCGGATTGAACCAGTGCAGGCAGACGGCCAGCTGGACCAGCCACTTGTACAGCAGATCCCGCCGCCGGAGGTGGGTCAGCTCGTGGCGGATGGTATAGGTAAAGTCGTCCTCCGGCAAGCTGGCTGTGGGCAGGACGATGCAGGGCCGGAAAAAGCCCAGGAGGAGGGGGGAGGATACCAAGCTGTTCACATACAGCTCCACCGGCCGGTTGACGCCAGCCTCAGCCCCGATTTGGGCCAGCCGGTCCAACAGTTCCACCTGGGAGACCTCCTCCCATCCAGCCTGGACGTATCGGGCAAAGCTTTGATACATTGTGGCTTTCCGGACCAGCAGGGCCAATGCCCCGCCCAGCCATACCAGATAGAGGTTCTGCGATACTACCACCCCCATATCCACTGCCAGCGGGCCGGCAGACGGCTCACTGTCAGCCGCGGATGACTCCTCCTCAAAGCTCCCGCCGCCGGAGGGCAGGACTGGGGCCCTGTCTTCCCCAGGAGGGGCGGCCATGGGAACCTGGACGGCAGGCGGGCTGCTGTCTTGAAACAGCATCCCAACCAGGCTCACCTCCGGCGCTAAGGGCAGGAGCAGGCGGGCGACTGCCACCAGCCAGAGGTAATATTGCCACTGCCTGCCCATCCTGTTTTTGAGAAAGGGTTTGCAGAGGAACAGCACCAGGATGGTCAGGGAGCCGGAGGCGGAGAGGGACAGAACCATTTTCATCAGACCGTTCATTGTGCCCGCCCCTGTTTTTCCCAAAACTGCCGTAGCTCCTCATACTCCTCTGCGGAGAGCAGCTCCTTCTGGATGAGCGTCGATACCAGCCCCTTGGCACTGCCCTCGTAGAGCTTATTGAGCAGTGTCTGCGTCTGCGCCGCCTGGTAGTCCGCCTCCGATATGATGGCGGTATACTCATTACGGCGCCCGATTTTGCTTGTTTTCAGAAGCCCCTTGTCCACCAGCCGGGACAGCAGTGTGATGACAGTATTTTTCTGCCAGCAGTTCCCCGCAGCGGAAAGCTCCTCCATAATTGCGGCATACAGGGCCTTTCCACCAGAAGCCCAGATGATTTTCATCAACTCCAGCTCAGAATCCGATATCTGCTGTATGGCCATCATGTGTCCCCTTCCTAACATAACAAGTTGTAGTCTAACCGTATGATAACACAGTGTAGTCCAATTGTCAATCCTGTCCTTCCAATTGGCACGCACGGGAATCGCCCCTCTCCGCTCCGCAGCATATACTGATAACAGCCAGTGCTGCTGGCTTTTTAAGTGGACACATTCCATCTTCACTGCGAATACCCCTGTCCCGCCCCGCAAACTGCGGGCGGTAGGAAAGAAGGATACACTATGCAGCAGATCCAATGGCAGGATCGATTCAATATTGGCGTAGAAATTGTGGATCAAGCACACCATAAGCTCTTTAGCATTGTCGGCAAAATCATGGAGCTCTACGTTGAACAGCACAAAAGCAAGTTTGCCTGTGTGGAAGGGATCAAATATTTCAATGCCTATGCCCTCAAGCATTTTGCTGAGGAGGAGGCATACATGCGTGAAATCGGCTACCCCGGCTACCTGGCCCACAAACGGCTTCACGACAGGATGCGGCGGGAAACACTTCCCGCACTGGAACAGGAACTCTACGGCACGGATTTTTCCACTGAAGCGGTACAGCACTTCATCGGTGTCTGCACCGGATGGCTCACAGGGCACATCATGATTGAAGACCGCGCCATCACCGGGATGGTCCCCAGTGAATTTGCCCCGCCGAAGCCAGGCGATGAGATCTCCATGATCCGCACAGTGATTGTCTACCCCCTACAGGAGATGTTCGGACGGGGCGTCCGCTTCATCGGCGACTATACCCCTACAGACGTGATCCGGGATGCACAGTATTATGAGCTGACCTACCGTGTCCAGCAGGGCCCGGCGCTGCGTTTCCTCCTGATTATTGGGGAACGGCTGCTGCTCCGCGCGGCAGGCCTGATGTTTGGGACCGAATTCTACGCAATGGATGACATCGTCCGCTTTGCCATCCGGGAAATCGCCCAGAGCATAGTCCAGCGGGCCGCCGCCTGCTTTGAACAGGATTCCGGCGCATACCAGTTGGAACAGGACCGGTTCCTGGAGGCGGGGGAATCCCACCAGATGCTCCAGGAGCACCTCCCACAATACCGCCTGCTGTTTGCTGCCAACCAGGAATGCTTCGCTTTGTGCGCTGACTTCCTCCACCAGCAGGAGCAGCCCGCCTCTATTGTCTGAAAAGATACAAGGAGATCCTCCAGATATGCCGGCCAGGGCGTTTCCCGCGCCATGTCATCACCTGCCTGCACAAGCCTGTGTGAGCTGGCGGCTGCCGCCGCCAGCTCACACCTTTGATAACAATCCGTATTTTTGCAATTCTTCTTGCAGAATGGCTGCCACTTCCGGGGTACTGACCGTTCTCCTCCCTGGCTGCTGCCTACATAAGGTGCCCTATTCCGACTAAACCCACAAAAATCTGCCAAGGAGTGTGCATTTCCCCTATATGTTTTCACACAGCGTTTTGTTCAGCAGATTTACATAAGTATTTCAATAATTTTTAGTACAGCAAGTTATACACATTTTCCACATGGTTTTCCACAAGAATTTTTTCCTTTTATTTCAACGATATTCTCAGTATATTCCAAAAAATGGAAAAGTCTGGACTTAGATTTTCGCTACCTTCCAACTCTCTATTTCAGTTTACATAATGACACATTGTGCAACAATCCGCTATTTCCCATTCTTTCCCGCCAAAACTGGCCATGCCTGCCGCCTCCCCAGAGGGCTGCCTGTCATAAAAACAGATGCAGCCCCCCAATTTCCAGGGACTGCATCTGCTATTATGGTAATCGCGACAACGATGCCAGAATTTTTACAGCCACGCCGGGAAGGCTGTCCGGCATCTGGTCAAGGGCTGCGACACCAAACTGGGCCACAAGCTGATGGGGGCTTGTGCGCTTTTCTTTGTATGGGCCGTAACAGGTTCCCTCTCTTTTCATGATACCGCTTGCTGGCGGAGTTAGTTCCCGCTGTTGGGGAACGAGTGGAGAATCAGCTCAAAGCACAGGCGCAGGCCGGGCAGCAGGCTGTCAATCCGCACAAACTCCTCCCGGGTGTGGGCCCCGCCTCCCGAATAGCAGCTCACGCCGATGGCGGGGATGCCCACAGAGAGGGGGATATTACAGTCAGTGGACGCCGTGCGGAGCCGGGGATCCGCGCCGAAGTGCCGGCGAACCGCTGCCGCCGTCCGGTCTATCATAGCCTTGTGCCGGGCCGGGTCCACGCTGCCACTACAGGGCCGGTCGCCAATCAGTTCCACGTTGATCTGCGCACCCTTGGCCCGGTAGAAAGCCACGGCTGCCTGTAAATGCTCCTCCATCAGCTGGAGGTTCTCCCGCCGGTCCGAGCGGAACTCGTAGAGCATCTCCGCCTGCTGGGCAATGGTGTTGACGGAGGTACCGCCCTGGATCACCCCCACGTTTTGGGTGGTCTTGCCCTCCTCCGGCATCTTAATCATATAGAGGCTGTCGATGAGGGAGGCCAGATAGGCGATGGCGTTCTGGTTGCCGAACTTAGAGTAGGAGTGGCCGCCCTCTGTCAGCACCTCCACCCGGTAGCGCTTGGAGCCCACTGCACCGGTGGTGATGGCGCAGTCCACACCATCGAGGGTGAAGAACTCGGCGATACGGCTGCCGAAGGTCTCCATAATCTTCCGGGAGCCCTTCAGGTTGCCCAGCCCCTCCTCGCCGGAGTTGATGACCAGAAGCATACCGCCCTCAGAGGGTTCCAGCCCCTCCCGGGCGATAAATTTAGCGGCGGTCATCAGGGCAACGACGTTGGCCGTATCGTCGCCTATGCCGGGGCACTTGATCAGGCCGTCCTCCACCTTCAAGGGCAGGGGGGCTGTGTCCGGGAAGACAACGTCGCTATGGGCCATAAAGACCGTCAGCGGCCCTTTGTCCGTGGGCCCGATGGGGTAAATGACATTGAGGGCCTCATCCATGTAGACCCCCTTGGCCCCCTGGCGGGTGAGCCACTCCTGGCAGAAGGCGGCGCGCCGCTCCTCGTGGTTGGAGGGCGCGGGGATCTGGGCCAGCTCCAGCAGCAGCTGGTAGGCCTCCTCCTGATGCTGGTCAATGTAGGTCAGAATCCTCTGGGACAGTTCCATTTTCCTCTTGCTCCTTTCTTCTCAATCCGCTGCGGCGGGGCAGCCCCATCCACAACCCCGCCTAATTATCGCATATCTGCCCTCCTCTTAATGCACCAGGCGCAGCCCGGCGGCATCCACCAGCTGGGAGACCCCCTCGCCGGCAATCGTGACAACACTCTCCACATGGATGAAATCCGTGGCGCTCTGGTCAAACAGCAGGTTCGCCTGGGCCTCAAACTCATCGTCGGCATCCCAGAAATACAGCCGCATAGGGATGCAGGCAAAGGCAGGGAGCTGGTAGCCACCGCCGGGGAGGGCCATCCCCCGCAGCCGCTCCACCGCCCCAGGCAGCAGATCCTCGTGGCCGGAGAAGGCCCTGGCCAGGGGCAGGATCGTCCCCCGCTGGAATGCAGCGGCAAAGGGGGAGGCGTGCCGCAGGTCCCGGAAGGGCATCCACTGCCCCGCCAGCCGGGCGCCCGGTGTGCAGTAGTGGAAGAGCGTGTAGATGTTCATCGTCTCCGTATAGGTGACAGGCCTGGTGTCTGTCAGGCAGCGGATCACCCCGTCCGCCCGGCCAACGGCAAACTGCCGGCCAAAATGCCACAGGCGCAGCTGCTCCCCGTCCGCCTCCAGCTCGGGGAGCTTCCGGCACAGCGCGGCCTGGTCCATAGCCAGGAACCGCTCCCTCCACTGTTCACACTGCTTTTCATAGTTGGACCGCTTC
Organism: uncultured Oscillospiraceae bacterium; assembly: GCA_910583885.1. Lineage (GTDB taxonomy): Bacteria > Bacillota > Clostridia > Oscillospirales > Oscillospiraceae > Pelethomonas. The sequence goes on from CAJUAC010000063.1 coordinate 9,677, forward strand.
TCCATAACAACCGTCCCCTCTCCTTACTATACATGTGGTACCTCCATTGTACCATCCTATATTGGAAACCGCAACACACCCTTTTGCGGGAAAACAGGCAGCGGCCGGATCCCTCCGGCCGCTGCCTGTTGGTTCTCCATCCGCCCTGTCAGCGGATCTTGACCGCCGTACCGTAGGCGATGACCTCCGCCGCCCCCTGCATCACAGAGGACGAGCCGTAGCGGACATTTACAACCGCATCCGCCCCCAAGGCCTCCGCCTCGTCCACCATCCGTTTGGTGGCGATCTGGCGGGCCTCGGTAATCATCTCTGTGTAACCGGTGATCTCCCCGCCAACCAGGGTCTTCATACCCGCCATGAAATCCTTTCCAAAGTTCTTCGACTGTACAATGGTCCCCTTCACGATCCCCAGGGCCTCAATCTCCTTCCCCGGGATATGGTCAATATTGAGCAGCAGCATCTTCTTCTCCTCCTTGAATTTCTCTCAGTCTTGTCTTTAAATTGATCCAAATGGGGAGGATTGTCCCCACTTCGAACACGATCAGCAGCGCCAGCAGCTTTGCTGTCAGGCCCGCCGGGTCCAGCCCGGCGCGCAGCCACAGCAGCACCAGTGCCGCCACCACCCGCACCAGGGTAGAGGATACCGCGCCCCACACGGCGTTTTTCCGCCGCCGCGCCTGGGCCTCAGTATTTTTTGGCCTCATCCTCTTCCCCTCCGTCAATTTCCCGGAGCCGTTGCCACATAGCGGCCACTACGCCAATAACCACCGCGCCGCCTGCCACCAGGTACAGCAGCAGGAAGGGCAGGGCCGCCCGGGCCTCCGGCTGGGCCCCCAGCAGCCCTGCGGCGTAGGCCATCAGCGCAACCAAGGGGCCTACATAGGCTGCCACCAGCACTGCCACCACAATGGGGGCAATCTTCTTTTTAGTATTGTTTCGCATCGTCAATCTCCCCTCTTCCGATTTCCTTGATCCGCTGGAACAGAGCCAGCAGCACCCCAGCAATCATCAGCAGCGGCACCGCCTCCATCACCAGCAGGACCGCCAATGGCGGCGCGTTGGCCGGGTTGATACAGAACCTCCAGAGCATCACCGCCGCCAGGGCCGCCAGCGGCACCACCAGCGCCGCCGTAATCACCACAGGCGCCACATACCGGATGCGTACATCCTGGCGCTGCTTGTTCTGGAAGGTAGTGCCGGACTGCTCCAGCTTCTCCATCTCCTCCAGCACGCCCTCCGCGTCCAGCTCCCGCAGCGGGATTTCCCTCTCCTTCAGCAGCGTACACAGCCGCGCCGCCTCGTCCAGGTTCCGCCGCTCCCGCTCCAGGGTGACCAGGTGGCGGCGCATCCCGTCGCCGACGGTCTGCGTCCCCTCCTGCATCCGACGGATCTCCTCAATGGGGACGCCCAGCTTGCGCAGCAGCTTGATGCGCCGCAGCACATCCACCTCCCCCTGGCCGTAGTCCCGGTAGCCGTTCTCACTGTTGCGGCTGGGGGAGAGCAGGCCTTTCTCCTCATAGAAGCGGATGTTCTTTTTGGTGATGCCCACCAGGGCCTCCACCTCGTTGATCTTCACGGCCCCACCTCCCTTTTCACTCCAATTGTACACCCTCCACCAGGGGGAAGGTCAAGCAATTTCCACTTTTTCGGGCAAATTTTTGTAGACTTGTGCCGCCAGCCAAACTACCGCCAAAGCAAACACCGCTACCAACAGCTCCAGGACCGCAATGGGCAGGTAGGCGTTGCATACGAGGGCAAGGAAGTCCAGCAGGAAATGGAGCACGATGGCCGCAGGGAACAGCCACAGCTTCCCGGGCCGGGTGGCGGCGGTGAACACCAGCACAGAGGCGGCCATATGGAACGCGATGGCGGAGATGCGCTCGAACCCTCCCCACAGGAAGGCGGAGGCTGGATAGGATGCCAGCGTTGCCGCCGCGCTCTCCAGCTCCGGGGCCAGCGCCCCACCGCTGGTCCATGTGGACAGGAGGATCAGGTTGTTCACCATCGTCAGCCCCAGCAGCAGAAACGCCTCAATCCCACCATGGCCAATACCATAGCTGAGGGCTGTCACCCGGTCCCGCTGTTTCCGCAGCACCAGCTTGAAGGCGAGGAAGCGGCCCACCTCCTCAAATATCCCAGCCGCCAGGCCGCCGTAGAGTCCATAGAGCCAGATGTTGTCCTGGATGACCGGCCCCAGGGAGCTTCCCAGTACCAGGTTGTGGAAGATTGCCTCCAGCACCATAGCAAAGAGGATAAATGTTGCCGCACCCACGGCGAAGCTGGACCACCGCCCGCCCCGCCGGTGAAGGAACAGCATGATCCCTACCGGGACCACTACCGTCAGGACCGCGTTGCAGGCCATCACAATCATTGCAGCACTCAATATCAACCCTTCTTTCCGGCCGCCACACTGCCCGGCGGCCCTTTTCTGCGCTTAGCATACCCCTTCCACCAGGGGGAAAGTCAAGTACTTTCCGCAAATTTCCCGCAAAAACCTGTCCACACAGGGAAACCGCCCTTCCCGTTCCCAGGAAGGGCGGTGTTTCTTCAGAGCGGGTTGCGGTCCAGCCAGCCGGAGATGGACTGGCCGATCTCCCGGATGCAGCCGGGGGCATAGGGGAGCTTCAGCCCGGCGGCCTCCACCAGCTCCCGGAAGGTTTTGGTGCCGCCGGCATCCACAAAGCGGAGGTACCGCTGCCAGGCGTCCGGCCGGTCCTGCATGGACGCCATCCAGAACTGGAACGCCACGGTCTGGGCCATGCAGTAATCAATATAGTAGAAGGGGTAGAGGTAGATGTGCAGCTGCCGCTGCCAGCCCGCACCGCGGCTATAGAAGGGCAGGCCGTCAAAGTCCGTCCAGGGGCGGTACTTTTTCTCCAGCTCCAGCCACACCTGGTTGCGCTCCCCGGCTGTCAGCTCCGGGTTTTCGTACATCCTGTGCTGGAACTCATCCACCATGCACCCGTAAGGGATGAAGATCAGCGCGTCAGAGCAGTGGCCAATCTCGTATTTCCTGGTCAGCGGGCCAAAGAACTTCTCATGCCAGGGCGCGGTCAAAAACTCCATGGACATGGAGTGGCACTCGCAGGACTCCATCGTGGGGCTGGTCAGGGCGGAGAGGTACCCGTGCCGGGCGGCCCGGTAGAAGGCGAAGGCATGGCCAGCCTCGTGGGTCAGCACATCCACATCCCCGCTGGTGCCATTGAAGTTGGAGAAGATGAAGGGCGCCTGGTAGGCGGCAAACTCCGTACAATAGCCGCCAGGGGCCTTGCCCTCCTTGCTGAGCACGTCCAGCAGATCACCGTCGTAGAGGAAATCCACAAACTCTGCCGTCTCCGGGCTGAGGGCGCGGTACATCTCCCGCCCGGCAGCCATGATATCGTCTGCTGTCCCCTGGGGGGCGGCGTTGCCGTCGGGGAAGACCAGCGGGTCGTCGTAGAATTTCAGCTTCTCCACGCCCAGGCGCTTCTCCTGCTCCTTCTTCACCCGGGCGACAATGGGTACCATATCGCCCGCGATCTGCTCCCGGAACGCGGCGACCTCCTGGGGGCCGTAGCAGTTGCGGCCCAGCCGGTCATAGCCCAGGGGGATATAGCTGTCATACCCCATGGCCCTGCCTTGGGCGGTGCGGTTTTGAATCAGCTGGCTGTAGAGCCGGTCCAGCTCCTCCTGGTGCTGGTCAAACCAGCGGCCCTCGGCCTCAAAGGCCGCCCTGCGGACAGCACGGTCAGGGCTCTGCTTGAAGGGCCCCAGCTTCGGCAGGGGCAGGGACTGCCCCTCCCACTCCACCATCGCAGAGGCATAGAGCTTCTGGTACTCGCTCTGGAGCCGGTTTTCCTCCTGCATCAGATCCATGATCTCCGGTTTCATGGCGCGCACACTGATCTCCAGGTTAGTAAACAGCAGCTTCCCGAACCGTTCCTCCAGAGCAGGCCGGAAAGGGGAGTCCAGCAGGGCCAGATTGATTTTCTGGCTGGTCTCCTGGAGGGCGGGGCTGATCTCGTCCACATAGCTGTTTTCCCTGTCGTAAAATTCGTCTTTTGTATTAATGGTATGGCGGACGTAGGCCAGGGAACAGGCGGTATTGACGGCCTTCTCCAGCGCCTCGAACTCCAGGTAGGCGTCTATCTGTTCCTGGGCGGAGGCGGCGGAGGTAATCCGCTCCAGCAATCTGTTTGCGTTTTCCTTGAATTCCGCGAAGTTTGGCCTCTCATAGGGCATTTCTGTAAACTTCATGAATCTTCTCCTTGTTGATCGTTTTTCCTTACTTGGGCCGTCATCCGGCCTTTGGGCGCTGTTTGTGAACCAAGTGGCTGCCGGTCTGCTGGATCGTATTCCGTCAGGGAATTACAGCTCCCGCAGTACCGCAACAAGGTATGCCCACGTCCTCTGCAAGGAGGAAATCGACATCCGCTCCCGGACAGTGTGGATCTCCACCAAGTCCGGCCCCAGGGATACGGCATCCAGCCCCGGCAGCTTTGCCGACAGCACGCCGCACTCCAGCCCCGCATGGATGGTCTCCACAGCAGGGTCCTTGCCGTACTGCTCCCGGTATACCCGCACCATGGTCTCCCGCAGGGTGGAGTCCTTCCGGTACTCCCAGGGGGGATAATCCCCATGCTGGTCAAACACACCGCCATTAGCGGCAGCCAAAGCCTTCAGGCCCGCTGCCATCTGCTCCTTCTCCGCTGCCACGCTGCTGCGGATGCAGAAGGTCATCTTCAGCGGCTCCGGCCCGCACCGCACAACCCCCAGGTTCAGCGACGTCTGTACCTGCCCCGGCAGGTCAGGGTTCATCGCCAGCACCCCGTTGGGCGCGTCCAGAAGCATCCATACCACCTTGCGGCTGGCTGCCCTGGACAGGGCGCTGACCTTCTCCACTTCCCCCCTCCTGGTCCAGAGCAGGGTAAACCCGGGATCCAAGGGGCAGGCGGCCTTTGCCTTTTCTGCCCAAGCTTCCGCCCGGGCCCGGAGGGCATCCTCCTCCTTGGGGGATACCAACACCACCGCAGCGGCGCTCTTGGGGATGGCATTGTCCTGATCGCCTCCCTGGTATGCACACAGGCGGGGATACCCCAGCTCCCGGAGGCATTCGGCCAGCAGCTTGTTGGCGTTGGCATAGCCCTTGTGAATCTCCGTACCGGAGTGGCCGCCGGAGAGCCCCTCCAAACGGATTTCACAGACCACACCCTTTTTGAGCTTCCAGCTGGCAGATACATCCACCGCAATATCACACCGGGCCCCGCCGGCACAGCCTGCCGTCAGCACGCCCTCTGCCTCAGAGTCGATATTCAGCAGGTAACGGCTCTTTAAATCTGAGCAGTCCAGGGCCATGGCCCCAGGCATCCCCACCTCCTCGTCCACGGTGAACACCGCCTCCAGGGGCGGATGGGGGAGGGTATCATCGTCCAGCACCGCCATGGCCATAGCCACAGCAATCCCGTCGTCCCCGCCCAGGGTCGTCCCGCGGGCCTTGATCCAGTCCCCATCCACATACAGCTCCAGCGGGTCCTTGGTGAAATCGTGCTCCACACCGCTGTCCTTCACGCACACCATGTCCAGATGCCCCTGGAGCATCACTGCGGGATGGCCCTCATAGCCCGGGGAGGCGTCCTTCCAGATCACCACATTGCCCAGCCCATCCCGGCGGTGCTTCAGCCCACGCTCCTGGGCAAACGCCACCGCCCAATCGCTGGCAGCGGCGGTGTTCCCCGAACCGTGGGGGATGCGGGTGAGTTCCTCAAAGAAGCGCAGTACGCTCTTGGGCTCCAAATTCGCTAAAACCTGCTTCTCCATCATTACGTCCTCTCTTTCGTGGTCCATATTTTTATGATTCTTTTCCCTGGTAGTGCGGCAAGCTCAAAATTGCAAATCGCGCCTGGAGCAGGATTTTTGCAGGACACGGCGGACGATGCCGCCATGCGGGCATCCGGCCCAAGCCACATGCAAGCTCCTGGCTTGGCGGGCTACCAGGTGTTTGAAAAAGAATGTTTACCGGATTACAGCAGCAGTACCCCTGCGGCTGCGCAGGCATCCATGGTGCCCTTATCCCAGAGGCTCACCTGCACCTCCCCGATGTGGCAGCAGCCGATCATCAGCATACACAGGCGGCTCTGGCCGATGCCGCCGCCCATGGTCAGGGGCAGCTGGCCCTCCAGCAGCATCTTGTGGAAGGGCAGCGCCCGCCGGTCCTCACAGCCTGCCAGCCGCAGCTGGCGGTCCAGGCTCTCCTCGTCCACCCGGATGCCCATGGAAGAGATCTCAAAGGCCCGTCCCAGCACATCGTTCCACATGAGGATGTCGCCGTTGAGCTCCCAATCGTCGTAGTCCGGCGCACGGCCATCGTGTGGGGCCCCGCTGCGCAGCTTCTTGCCAATCTGCATAAGGAACACTGTCTTGTGGGTTTTTAAGAGCTCTGTCTCCCGCTGGGAGGGCGTCAGGTCCGGGTAGAGGTCCTCCAGCTCCTGGGTGGTGAGGAAGGTGACGTCCCGCTCCAACTTGACATTCAGCTGGGGGAAAGCCCGGCGGAGGGCATCGCAGGTGTCACACACCGCACCTACAATGGAGCGGACAGTATATTTGAGGTAGTCCACCGTCCGGTCCTCCCGGGTGATGACCTTCTCCCAGTCCCACTGGTCCACGTATACCGAGTGGATGTTGTCCAGGCTCTCATCCCGGCGGATGGCGTTCATGTCCGTATACAGGCCGTTGCCAGGGTAGAAGCCGTAGCGCTTGAGGGCCAGGCGCTTCCACTTGGCCAGGGAGTGGA
>CAJUAC010000064.1 GCA_910583885.1 uncultured Oscillospiraceae bacterium
TCAAGCACCACCGATGCAAGGCTCCTTTTCGGTTTCATATGTAAATCACCTTCCTATTACCGGGCGGCCCGAGCCGTCCTCTTCTGTTTGGCCTTGCGCTCTTTGAGCCAGGCTTGGTAGCGTTCCTCTGCTCCCGGCATCGAAAAGACCTGCTCAGTCAGAGCCAGTGCCCCTTTCGCAAGTTCCTCGCGCCGGAAGTCCGGGATTTGGCTGATGTCGATGGATAAGGTATTTTTCATTTTAATTAGCTCCTTTTCTGTACTTGTCAGCCAGCAGAAGGATGTGATATAATCCGACTGTGGCCTTTTGGTGTGTTTCATTGGGTCGCTTGCCCTGTCAGGTGTTCGCTGCACTTGACAGGGCGTCTTTTTGTTTACAGGTAATCATCCAAGTTGATAAAGGTCCTTTCAACACTCAGCTTAAAAGAAGGCTTGTCCCGACGAAGTTCTTTGACCTCGGGAATATCAAAACCGCCTTTCTCCAGAAAGCCTAACACATAGGGGAGGCGTTCGTTGCGGCAGTCAGCGGTCAGCCGAGCCGCTATGATGTAGTCGTCGGTTGTGAGTGCCCGTTGCTCCACAGGGGCAGAAGTAGTGGACTGCTGTTTGCTCTGCGGGAGGAAAGCTGCTGCCAGCACATCCTTGGCCTTGAGCTGGTACTGCTCCAGCCTCGCCGCCAGTTCCGGGGTCTCACGCTCCATCCTGGGCGTGATGGCGATCTTCGCCAGCCAGAGGGGAACGTAGTCCAGTTTGAGGCAGAAGGAGTCCTGCATACCTCCGTTGGTAGGGAGGCGGAAATTTCCGCCCCCTTTGGAAAGGACCGTGTCCTCATTGATTTTCTCCACTTGGGTCTTGCTTTGGGCCTTGCTCAGACCAATGCCGTGGCACATCCAGCGGACACCCGCCCAAATCTGCCCGTTGTTGTCACGGGCTGCCATGAGTTCCGTGCCCATGAAGGGCACCTTTTTTACTTCGAGTTCATTCATTGGTCTGCTCCTTTCAGTTTGTCATTTGATGATGTTCCGGAGAATCTCGCTCATAGAGATCATCAATGGTGCAGTCAAGTATCTCAGCTAACTGGGGCAAAATTATAGTTTTGGGCAGTGCCACCCCAGTCTCCCAGTTGGATACGGTTGTAGAAAGCACTCCCAATTTGTCCGCCAACTGTACCTGTGTGAGATTTGCCGCCTCCCTTAATGATTTAATTCGCATTGCCATGACCTCACCTCCAATCTGGTTGTTGTTTTTATATTACATCCCGTCACCCGGATTGTCAAGCATAAACAACAACAATTTTGGAGTTCCCTCTTGCATTGCTGTTGTTTATAGATTACAATAAAATTGGAGGTGACGTTTATGAACGACTATTTGCTTGGAGATGTTGTCCGAAAATATCGCCAGGAAAATCATCTGTCGTTGCGTGCTTTCGGAGAGATGTGCGGAATAAGCCACACTACAATTGACTGCATTGAAAAGGGTTATGACCCGAGGACAGGAAAGCGTGTCAACATCACTAATATGACATTCTCAAAACTATCCGATGTTTTGAAAATTCCTGTGAGTGTTTTGGTGGATCTCAGTGTTGGCGTTGATGATCTCCATCGTGTGGTAGGCGGATGGATGACAACTTCCGCCATGGCTTCGGTGCTTGCACAAGATAGCAAAAATAATATTTCTCAAGCGGATGACAACAAAAAAAGGCCCACCCCCGTTTCCGGGGATGGGCTTGATCCAGAACTGGTAGCTCTAATTAAACGGATTCCTGCTGATCGGATGCCAGAGGTAGAACGGTATCTTCGTTTTCAAGCAGAGCAAGGAGAAAAGCCTTGAATTGTGCCCGATCTTCTGCGCTCATACCAAGCGCGGCCTGATAGACTTCCTCTTTGGACATGGTACGCCCCTTTCCGCCCTGGCGCCAAGGTATGTATTTGCGCATAATGCAGTATACCACAAAAATCTGTCCAATTCTGCCAAAAACTGGTGCTTTCTAAATTTTTTCTTGAAATGGCACGGTTTTTCCGATAAAAGCGAGAACTATAGGGACAGGGAGGTGCCGAATGTCTCCACGGAAAAGATGTGCAGAGGTCGCCGAGCGAATCGGTGTCATCTATGCCAGGTATTCATCCCACAACCAGAAAGAGGAAAGCATAGAGCAGCAGGTCGAAGAATGTATGGCCTTTGCCGCGCTCAACCATATCAAGATTATCCAGGTCTACTCTGACAAGGCCCTCTCCGGCAAAACCGACAAGCGACCCCAATTCCAGAAGATGATGCGGGACGCGGAGAAACGGCAGTTTACTGTGGTGGTGGCGTACAAGTCGAACCGTATTGCCCGAAATATGCTCAACGCCCTCAGCTATGAGGACAAGCTGGGGCGCTTTGGTATTGAAACGCTCTACGCCAAAGAAGAATTTGGCAACACTGCCGCCGGCCGGTTTGCCCTCCGCACGATGATGAATGTCAATCAGTTCTACTCTGAAAACATGGCCGAGGACATCAGGCGCGGTATGAGGGACAACGCAGAAAACTGTAAGGTCAACGGTGCGATCCCTTTGGGGTATGTAAGAGGGCCTGATGGCCGGTACGCCATAGATCCAACGGAGGCGGCCATCGTCCGGGAGATTTACAAAAGGGTACTGGAGGGCGAGTCGTTCGTGGACATCGCCAATGACCTAAATGGCCGAGGCATAAAGACCAAAAGGAAAGGACTCTGGAATAAGAACAGCTTTCACCGCCTGCTTGCAAATGACAATTACATTGGTGTCTATCGGCACTCAGGATATGTCAATGAACTGGGCATACCGCCCATTCTGGAAAAGGAGGTTTTTTACGCCATGCAAAGGCACTTGGACACAAAGAAAAATCCTCGGGGGCGGCACCGGGAGAACAATGATTATCTGCTGACGGGAAAACTCCACTGTGGTTATTGCAAGTCCTTCATGGTGGGGATCTCCGGTACCAGCAAGACGGGCGATAAGCACTACTACTACACCTGCAATGACCGACGCACCGGCGGCCCCTGCAAAAAAGAGAATGTCAGAAAGGACTACATCGAGCAGACCGTTGCCGAACTCACGCAGCGGTTTATCCTACAGGACGATGTGATAGAGTGGATCGCCGCCAGCGCAATGGAAGTCCTGGCCCAATCCAGCAGCGAGGCGGAGATTGCCGCTATGGAGTCCGAACTTGCCGCAGATCGGAAAGCCGCCAAGAACATCATGAACGCCATCGAGCAGGGAATCTTCACCGCAATGACCAAGGATCGACTCCTGGAGTTGGAGCTGGACATCTCCACATTGGAGAAATCTATTGCCATCGCCAGAGCTGCCAGCGAGGAGACAGTTATGGAGAAGGAGCGCATCATCTGGACGCTGGAGCAGCTCCGTGACGGAGACGTGACCAGCAAGGACTATCAAAAGCGGCTGTTTGATACTTTCGTCAAAGCTGTGTACCTCTGGGACGATAAGATAGAGGTTCACTATTACTACAGCGGTGAGAAGAATGTGCTGACGTCCTCGCTGAAAGAGACTGCTGGGGGAGGTGGTTCTGACCTTGGGGGAGTTCTTATAAACTCTCCCAAGGGCCACCAGATGGACATTGGACGAACACCTATTATTTCAAAGGCAGTATTGCCGTAATGGTGTGGCTCTGATGTCAGCAGAATAAGAACTGAGGACAAATCCTCAGTTCTTATTTTTTCGCATCATAAAGAATGGCTGCCTTATAGAAGCTCCCCATACATCTCCAGCGCCTCCAGCCCTGCCGGGTTCACCCGGTACAGGTAGCGGCGTCCGCCGGGCGCGGCCTCCCGGTCGAACCAACGCAGCACGTTGCGGCCCAGGATCGCCCCCGCGTTGGAGGGTCCGCCCCGCCGCTTGACTTCCTCTACCGTCAAGGGCCCCTCCTCCCGCAGCAGACGCGCCACCCAAAGGGCCTGCTCCTTATAGGCGGTCAGGATCTTCTTCCTGGTCACGCCGCCAGTGTTGACACTGCCCGTGCGGGCTTCATGCTCCCGGATCACCGCCAGGCGGCGCCGCTTGTCCCGCCTGGGCGCGGACGCCTCCTTGGGGTGGACTGCTACATCCAGCTGCGGCGTCCCCCGGCTGGTGAAGCCCACGAAGATCAGCCCCAGCTCCAGCCGGCGGCACAGGGACTGCATGTCCCGGATATGGGGGGACAGGTACCCCCGCCCAGGCAGGGGAACCGCCACATACACCCCGTCCGCAATCCGCTGCCGGTCCACGGCCTGGTAGAGCAGCTCCATGGTGAACCCCCGCTTGAGCTCTACCACAATCAGCTCTCCATCCCGCACAGCGGTGATATCGCAGCCCTTTACCTCGCCCTTCACCTCGTAGCCCAGACCCTCCAGATAGTCCCGCACCGGGCCATACAAGCTGCTCTCCGGCAGGCTCCCCATCAGTAGCCCCGGACCCGGTCCACCAGGCCCTCCGGCAGCTCCCCTGCCGCATAGCGGGCCAGATCCCGGCAGAAGATATCCACCGACAAATCGCAGGTCAGCCCCAAGGCCATGTTCCCGGAGATGTGGGGCGTGATGATCGTATTGGGGCAGGTCCACAGGGGATGGTCCGCCGGCAGGGGCTCCGGTGTCATCACATCCAGCGCCGCGCCAGCCAGCCGCCGGGCCTGTAAGGCCTCTACCAGGGCCTCCTGGTCGATGGCGGAGCCGCGCCCCACATTCACCACATAGGCCGTGGGTGGCAGCAGGGCAATCCGCGCCCGGGAGAGAACCCCTACCGTCTCCGCCGTAGCGGGCAGGGCCATCACCAACGCGTCCGCCTGGGGCAGGAGGCCGTCCAGCTCACCCAGGGGGACTACCCGGTCAAAGGCGGGCTCTTCCGACCGGCCGCTGCGGCACACGCCAGTGACGTGGGCCCCCAGCGCCTTCAAACGCCGGGCAGTGTGGGATCCGATGTCCCCGGTTCCCAGCATGATGACCCGGCTGCCGCCGATGGAGCGGATGGGCCTGAGATAGGGCCATTGGCGCTCCGCCGCAGCGGCCTGGTACTCCGGCATCCGCCGCAGCAGCATCAGCAGTACCATGAGGATGTGCTCGGAGATGGTGGGGCCGTAGGCCCCCGAGCCGTTGGAGAGCAGGCAGTCCGGATGGGGCCACACCCCGCTGTCCAGATACGCCTCGATGCCCGCACAGTCGCTGCACAGCCAGCGCAGCCGCTCCGCCTGCTTCACCACCGCCGGGGCGGGGTGGCCGAAAATCACCTCGTACGCCCCGGCGTCCTCCCCCAGCCGCCCGTCGCTGCTGTCACGGTAAAAGACAGGGGTGAAGCCCAGACCTGCCGCCGCCTTTTCGATCCGGCTGCGGTAGGACTCGTTCATAAAATTGACGCACACTGCCAGCTTTCTCATAATTGTATTACCTCAGTTCCTTTCATTTTGCCGCAAGGGGGGCATCCGGACGCTTCATGTCCCGCCAAACGGTACACATCATGGTCACATAGCAGGCCAGGCCGCCGATCACATCGCTGACCGGCTCCGCCGCGAAAACCCCGTAGGCCCCCAGCCCCCACAGGCGGGGCAGGAACAGCATCAAGGGTGTCACCAGCACGACCTTGCGCAGCAGGGAGAAGCATACTGCACTCTTCGCCCTGCCCAGGGCAACAAAGGTGTTCTGCCCAATCATCTGGAAACTCATCATCACATAGGCGGCGTAGTAGACGCGCATAGTCTCCACACCCACCTCCAGGAGGCCCGGGTCGTCGTTGAACAGCAGGATAAACACATGGGGGAAAGCCAGCAGGAGCAGCCAGATCACCACATTATAGCCCAGGCAGGCGGCTGTCAGAAAGCGGATGCACGCCCGCACCCGGCTGTACTGGCCCGCGCCGTAGTTGTAGCCGATCACCGGCTGGGCCCCCTGGGTCAACCCCCGGATAGGCTGGAAGACGATCTCCCGCACGGAGGTGATGGCGGTCATGGCCGCCACATACAGGTCGCCCCTGCCGCCGGAAAGGGCCCCATACGCCTGGAGCTGGGCGTTGCCCAGGGCCTGGACCATGCTGTTGGTGACGGAAAAGGTGAAGCCCGTCAGCCCCAGGCCGCAGACACGCCGCAGGATCGGCCAGTCCAGGCCCAGGCTCTCCCGGTCCAGGCGCAAAATCGCCTTGCCCCCTGTAAGGAACGCCAGTACCCACACAGCGGAGCAGGTCTGGGCAATCACAGTTGCCAGGGCCGCCCCCCCGGACGCCCATCCCCAGCACAAAAATGAACAGGGGATCCAGGGCCAGGTTGATGACCGCCCCCAGCAGGGTTGTCATCATGCCGGTTCTGCCAAAGCCCTGGGCATTGATAAAGGGGTTCATGCCCAGCCCAATCATCACGGGGATCGTGCCGGCCAGGTAGATCAGCAGGTAGCTCTTGGCGTGGACCACTGTCTCCGGGCTGCCGCCCACCAGGTAGAGGATGGGCTCGTGAAAGAGGTAGAAGAGGACAGTCAATCCCGCCCCCAGCAGTACCAGGAACGTGAAGCTGACACCCATGATCCGGGCGGCCCGTTTGCCGTCCCCCTGGCCCCTGGCGATGGAGCACAGGGGCGCGCCGCCGGTGCCGCAGAGGTTGGAAAAGGCGTTGATGATGTAGGTGATGGGCATCACCAGGCCGATGCCCGTGAAGGCGTCCCGCCCGACGGCGTCAATGTGGCCGATAAACGCCCGGTCCACCACATTGTAGAGTACCACCGTCAGCTGCGCCACTGTCAGGGGGATTGCCAGGGAGAGGATGTTTTGGGCAATCCCGCCCTGTGAAAAATCGTTTTTTTGTGTCCGGACCATTGTGCAGCCCCCTTCCTGTCCCTCCTATTGTAGGGCATCCGGCGGAGAATTGCAAGGGAAGGTTTCCCGTACCTCCCTTTTCAAATTGGTGCTGCTGAAAGCCGTTTCGCCAAACCGTTTGTCAACATGTCCAACGCAAACCGGAAGACGTTAAAATATGGTCTCTACTTGAATGTGAGGCAGAACATCTGACAGGGCTGCACCATTTAACATCGTTGCTTTTTCAATCAGTTCTTCTATATTATCAAAGCACTGTTCTTCTTGACCTTGGCTGCTCCAAAGAGATACGCTTTTTTGAGAATTGCTGCGGGACAAGAAATATCCTCTTCCTTCAAATAAAAATTCTATTTCTCGCCCATGTTCGATTAAATAAATCAAAGCTGATAATGAGTTCGTTCGCTCAAATTCCTTGACAATTAAGTCATGTAGACACATAATTTACTCCTCTGGAACTTCCGATTTACGGAAATCCTATCCATGTTCTTTTGGGGAAATCCGCCGGAGCTACCGTCCGGCAACCCTTTTATCAAAAGGGACTTCCCGTATCTCCCTTGCAGCACCGCTGCCGCCACCTGGCCCCGGCGGTTCCGTACAGCATGATTGATCCTCAGCACGCTCTATGATATAATCAAAACAATACATTGGCAATATGAGGTGCGCAACATGTGTGAACATCAGCAAAATTATTATGGCAGCCTGTGTACGGAACTCTACGAGATCCTGCATAAGGACGCGCCGGAAGATGAATTGAATTTTTATCTTTCCTATGCGAAAAAAGGGGAAAAAATTTTGGAACCATTATGCGGCAGCGGGCGGTTCCTTGTCCCATTTTTGCAGCGTGGGCTTAATATCACCGGAATTGATTTGTCCAAAGAAATGTTAAGCAAGCTGAAAGAAAAGGCTCCGGATGCCCATGTTGTCCAGACGGACATAATTGAATATTGCCCTGATGAAACATTTGACTACATTTTTATTTCCTCCAACTCTGTCTCCCTTTTTACAGATATGGATTCGTGCAGGAAAATCTTACGCCAATTCAAAAGCCTGCTGGCGCCAAAAGGCAGGTTCGTTTTTGCAGTAGATACGGTAGCCAACCGCTGTCCCAATGACAGCAGCTATCACATCTCTGTTTCTGTCAAGACAAAGGAGGGGCTTGATCTCGTCCTGCGGAGCAAAAACACGTATGATGAAGCCAGCCAAACACAATTTTCGCCGGGGATTTATGAATTATACCAAGGCACAACACTGCTGCAAAGCGAAGAGATGGATTTTCAAACCCACCTCTATCGATCGGGGGAAATGGAGCAGTATTTAAGAGAAGCCGGCTTTCCGTCCATCAAAACCTATTCATCTTTCGCTAAAGATACGGCGGTTGATGATCGGGCGGAACTGTTTTTATTTGAATGCAGTATCTAAGCCGGATTCCCAGTTGCCAGAATGGACCTCTATTTTACAGCAAACGGACTTGCGAATCAGGAGGAACTGCCATGGCAGAAATCAGGTATGTCCAGATGGCCGACCAGGCATTTTGGTATCATCTTGACCGGCATCTGCCGGAAGATGAGTTTGCAGCCAAGGTCCGTGACAGGCGGGGCTTTGTCCTGTTAGAGGGCCAACGCCCCGTTGGCCTTCTGCGTTACCACTTATTCTGGGACAACACCCCCTTTTGTTCCATGCTCTTCATTGACCCGGAATTCCAGGGCCGGGGCTATGGCCGTCAGCTGATGGCGTATTGGGAGCAGGAACTGCGGGCGCAGGGATACCCGGCCGCTCTGACCTCTACCCGGACCGATGAGACGGCGCAGCATTTCTACCGGAAAATCGGGTACCGGGACTGCGGCTGCCTGGTGATGGATGTTCCCGGCGCTGCACAGCCCATGGAGATATTTTTTGTGAAAGCTCTTTAAAAAGTGACAGGCCTCCGGCCGCTGTGGCTGGAGGTCTGTCACTTTTTGTTATCCTATGTGGATTTGTTCCGCCGCAGCAGCGCCAGGAAATCCTCCTGCCGTGTCAGCAGCATGAGCAGGGCGTACAGGGCCATGGCCGCAGCCCCCATCGCCGCACACTTCACGACCAGCAGCGCCTTGCCCTCCAGGCCGCTGAGGACCATGCCTGTGGCGCAGTACAGCGCCCCGCCCATCAGCAGGGTGGCCAGCAGGCTCTTGGCCAGCTGCGCGGCGTGGATGGGGCCTGCGCCCCGCAGCAGCAGGCAGGCCATGACTATGCCGCCGGCAGTGATGGATATGGCCGTGGCAGCGGCCAGGCCCGCCCCGCCCCAGCGGGGCCCCAGCAGGCGGTTGAGGCCCCAGTTGCACACCAGGATGCCGCCGTTGACCAGCAGGGGCTCCAGGGTCTTCTCCATGGTGTAGTAGGCCTTGCTGAGCAGGTCCAAGGTGCAGAAGCCCGCCATGGACAGGGCGTAGATGGCAAAGATTGAGCCGGTGGCAGCGGTAGAATCCGCGCCGAAATTGCCGCCCTCAAAGAGGACCTGTACAATAGGCGTGCCAAAGGCCGCCAGCACCACAGAGACCGGCAGGATCAGCAGCAGGGTGCTGCGCAGCACATTCCAGATATAGCGGAGGTAGGAGGCCCGGTCTGTGCTGGCGTACTCCTGGCTGAACTTGGGGAAAAGCACCGTGCTGATGCTGTAGATCAAGGTGGTGGTCAGGGGCGTAAACAGCTTATCTGCGTAGTAAAAGGCGCTGACTGGGCTGCCCGTGAGCTGGACCGTCATACCGGAGTCCTGCAAATAGCAGAAGAGGAAGATGGAGGTGGTCAGCACCGTCACAAGGGCGGTTTTCAGGAAGGTACGCACATAGTCTGCCCGCAGATCCAGGGCAGGCCGGAACAGGAACCTCTCCCGCACCGCATAAGGCGCCGTCATCGCCAGCTGCAGCAGCCATGCCAAGGCCACCGCCGCTACGTAGCCGCCCACCCCCAGCCGCCCGGCGAACAGGGCCAGGAACAGGATCAGGGCCAGATTGTAGGGGATGGACATGCTGCCCTGGAGGACAAAGTGCTCCAGGGACTGGAAGAGGGCCACCAGCAGGTAGGTGAGCACAATCACCGGCAGGGTGAGGGCCATGATGCGGATATAGGAAGCTAGCTGGGCCGTCTCCTGGGCGGTGCCCTCCCACAGGGAGCCCACCCAGGGGGTGAAGGTGGCGGCAATCCACCCGGCCGCCGCCAGCGCGCTCAGCAGGACTGTGAGGGTAATCAGGTTACTTGCCGCAGCATAGCCCTCCCGCCGGTCCCGGCGCAGCCGGGGGGTGAGGATGGGGACGGCAGCAATGCACAGGGCGTAGGCCACCGTGGTGTAGAGGTAGACCGTGGTGTTGTTGGCGGTGGTGTACAGGTCCGCCGCCGCCTGGGTACCGAAGGCCCGGGCCTGCAGGGACTCCCGGACAATGCCCAGCAGCTTGGCAAACAGGGTAATCAGGGCCACCGTGCTGATGACGTTAACTGTCTGGTTGCGTTGATTCCGTTTCACTTTCTTCGCTCCATAATCGCGCGGATCAGCTCTTCGTTCTGATCCAATTTAGAGATCAGCCCCTCCAGGCATTGGGCTGTTGTGGTACAGATCTCCTCCCGCTGCTCCATGGTCTCCCGGAAAGCAGCCTGGAACTTTTCCAGCGTAAAGTCCTCCACCGTAAAGGGGGTAGGCCGCTGGATGGAGGAGAGGAAGGAGCCCACCTTCGGGTCATAGGAGATGCCGACCATGGGCACCCCCATGACGGCGGCGTAGATCAGCGAATGGAGGCGCACCCCCACCAGCACATCCATACACCCGATGATGGAGAGCGTCTCCTCGGACAGGTACTTCTGCCGCAGGCAGCCCACCTGCCCGCCCAGCTGCCCCGCCACAGCCTCACATACGCTCAGATCCTCGTCATGGAAAAAGGGGATCAGCACCGACTGCGCGCCATAGGCCTCCCTGAGCCAGAGCACGCACCGGCTCACCTCCTGGAGGAACGCCTTGTTGGGCTTGCGGGATTTCACCGCCCAGCCCACCGTCAGGTGCCCCGGCTCCCGGGGGCAGCCCTCCCGTGCGAGGATCTCCCGCCCCATGGCGGTGTCCGCCTTCTTCACGCGGATGACCGGGTCAGCGGTGACATGGATGAGGCTGCCCGGCACGCCGATCTCCAGCAGCAGATCCCGGCTCTTGGCGTCCCGGACGACGATGCCGTCGGCCCGCCGCAGCACCGACGCGGTGAGGCGGCGGTTGCGGGGGGCGGTGATGGGGCCAATGCCCTGGCTGTAAATGAAGGTCTGCTTGCGCAGCAGCTGGGCCAGACGGAGGATGAACAGGTAATAGAGGATGCTGCGGCCGGAGGTCGCGTCCTGGAGCAGGCTGCCCCCGCCGGAGAGGAGCAGGTCGCAGCGCCAGACGGAGCGGAAGATGTCCCACAGCGACATCCGCCGGGCCGCCTTGACGTCGTACTTCCCGCTGGTCTGGGCCGGGTCCTGGGAGAGGACGGTGATGTCCACATTGGGCAGCTTCTCCCGTAAATTGTCGATGACTGTGCGGAGGATGGACTCGTCGCCGATATTGTTGAAGCCGTAATAGCCCGATATCAGTATGTTATACATCTATTTCTGTTCCGTCTCTCTATATTTTTCCCCGGCCGCGCGGTAGAGCCGGTAGAGCAGCTCGAAGCAGCCAATAAACACCACACCCAGCACAAGCCCCAGGGCAACGGAGTAGGCGGTGCGGACAAACCCCAGGTAGAGGGGGGTGCGGATGTGCATAAAGGTGTTGCACACACTGGTCAGCCCGATGGTACCGGCCAGGCCGAAGAGGGCTGTCCAGAAGGGCAGCCGCCGCACAGCGCAGTACACGGCCAGCATGATGCTGGGGAACGCCACCAGGAACTCCTTGGTCCGGGGGCGGGCCAGCAGCAGGTTTTCCAGGTCATTGCGCAGGACGATCTCCATTGTAGCCACCTTGACATCTGACTCGTGGCCGGTGCGGGCCAGGTAGTAGTAGCCCACCAGGGCCACCGCCGCCGCCAGCAGCATCGCCCACACAGGGATAGTCCAGCGCAGGGCGCCGGCAATATCCCGGAGCTGTAGGGTGTTGGACTTCCGCTCCTTCTCAAAAAGGCCGTAATAGGACACATACAGCAAACAGAAGAAGGCCAGGGGGAGCAGCTGGGCCAGCTTCACGCCCCGGAAGATCCCCAGCTCCAGCATAAAGCTGGTGGAGGACAGGGGGGCGGCGGTCATCATCGCCCCAGCCAGGGAGATCAGCACCGCCACCAGCAGGATCAAGGCGGCCCGTGGGAGGATGCTGCGTATCTTCGCATCCGCCGGGAGCGCCTCACCGGCCTGCTTGGCGGCCTTCAGGAAGAAGGCGGCGGCCAGACTGGCGAAGACCACCGCGCTGGCGAGGCTGGCTACCAGACGGAAGGTGTTGGGCATCACAAACCACGCGCCTGTTACGCATACCACAGCGGCCCCTGCCAGCAGCAGGGTCCACTTCCGCTTCATAGGAAGGCAGGCGGCGGGCAGCAGCACCCCGCACAGCCCCGCCCCCAGCCCCACAGCCAGCAGGGCCGGGGTTGGGACCTGGATATCTTCCAGCACCGAGGCGCGGCCCTGGGTGATGCCGTGGGCGGCCAGGCGCTGGTTCAGGCTGTCAAACATGTCCCGGTAAACGTCGATATCGGTGATATAGGCGTAGTGGTTGTCCGTCTGCTTGATGGGCTTGAAATAGATGATGCGGATGTTGCGCTCCACAATGGCACGGTAGAGGGTGTTCTCGATCTCCTCCGCCCCTGTATAGCCATAGTATGCATAGCGGTACTGGATATAATCCCAGAGGGAGAACACCCGCACGGTGTTGTAACCCGTGGCCCTGGCGATGTCCTCCACGCCGGACTGCATGATATTCTCCCGCTGGACGTTGGTCTCGATCAGGCCAATGGTGATATCATTCCCCAGGATGTAGTCGAGGGCAAAGCTGCCGTCATCATCGTAGCCGATGACCGCCTCCCCGCCGGCAATGATATAGGAGGGGATGATACCGTATTTCTCATAGCCCTCCACCACAGCCTGGGCATAGTGGGTGTCGTTGCGCCCATTATAGCAGAGGGTGCGGGGGATGATCTCCATGCCAAGGGACTGGATGACCTCCACCTTCTCCGGCATCAGGCCCAGGGAGACATACATCAGCTTGGAGGACTTGATCTCGCTGCGCTCGACAAAGCCCTTGTCCAAGGTGGTGAAGTAGCGGGTATTCCCGCCGTAGAGGGTGTCGTTGACTGAGCCGTCCAGCAGGATAAAGGCCTCCTCCCCCTGGTCGAGCAGTGTCACGTCCTCACTGTGGAAGCGCCGCTCCACGGCGTCCACCACAAAGCCGGCAGCCTCCCGCCCCACCACGTGGACCAGCACGTCAAAGCGGTCGTACCCCCGTCGCTCCAGCTCGCCGATGAAGGCCGCCGGGTAGTTCTCGGCCCAGTCGGAGTCCTGGATCACGGTGTCCATCACCGTGGCGGTGACAGCCAGGGGGGAGTTCTCCATCAGTGTGGACAGGCTCTCCTCCGTCAGCCCCACCCGGGTGATCCCCATATCCCGGAACTGCTCCAGCCACCAGGCGATGTCCTCATCGCTCTGCTCAGCCAGCAGCTCCAGCTCGTTGTAGTCCAGGACAATGTCATAGCTCTTATTCCCCGCCTCCGCCTGCCAGCGCCCGGCAATGACCGTCAGGCTTGCCAGGACGGCCGCTGCTACCAGGGCCAGCAGGAGGGAATGGGTCTTGATGTATTGCTTCATGGGTTCTCCTTTCTAGCTTGCGGCAGGGGGGCTTACTCCCCCCTGATTCTCTGAAACTGTAAATACCCCTCCAGGATCAGCGAGGCCGCCACGGCGTCCACTGACTGCTTCCTCTTTTTCGCATTTTTCCCGGAAGCCGCCAAAATATTGTGGGCGTCGATGGTGGTCCTGCGCTCGTCCCAGAGCCGGACCGGCAGGCCGAAGGCGGCCTCCAGCTCCCTGGCGAAGGCCTCCGCCTTCTCCGCCCTGGGGCCCAGGGTGCCGTCCATGTTCCTGGGGTGGCCCAGCACCAGCTCTGTGACGCCGTATTCCTCAACCAGCCCCCCGATCCGCCCGATGAGCTCCTCCCGCCTGCGGCTGTGGATGGTGCAGGCGTACCCGGCCAGCAGGCCGGTACTGTCGGACACCGCCACGCCGGTGTGGGCGTCCCCGTAATCAATCGCCATGATGCGCATGGCTGCCCTCCTTGTCAACTATTGCCATTTTGCGGCTAAGGCCGCAGGTTCCCCCATTATACAATATCCGAACAGGAAAAAAAAGTAGATAATTTGAAAATTTTATGTTGACCCGGGGGATAACTAGTGGTATAGTAAACATACCTGTGGAAATGGGTTTTCTTTTTGCGCGCTTTTCGCTTCTGTCCGAAAAGGCAGCCCCTTCCAACAGGGAGGCAAATCGGTACAGGCCCTGAGCCTGCATACATGAATAAGGAGGTGCCGTTAGGAATGCGCGTCAAGATCACTTTGAGATGCAACGAGTGCAAGCAGAGGAACTACAACACGGTCAAGAACAAGAAGAACGACCCTGATCGTCTGGAGATGAAGAAGTACTGCCCTTTCTGCAGGAAGCACACCGTCCACTCTGAGACGAAGTAAGGAAAGGAACATTTCACTATGGCTGAAGAAAAGAACGTCAAGAAGGACCGGGGCCGTTGGTTCCGCGAGATGCGGAGCGAACTGAAAAAGGTCGTGTGGCCGGCGCCGGAAAAGGTCGCCAAAAACACGGGCACCGTGCTGCTGTACAGCGTACTGTTCGGCGCGTGCATCTGGGTGCTCGACGGCGTGGCCGCCCTGTTCATCAAGACACTCCTGTCCATCTTCGCGTAAGAGGGGCGGAAACCATGTCCGAAAACGCTAAGTGGTATGTTGTCCACACCTACTCCGGCTACGAGAACGCCGTAAAGACCACCATTGAGAAATTCGTCACCAACCGCCATCTGGAGGACATGATTGTGGACATCCAGATCCCCCTGGAGACTGTGACCGAGATCAGCGAATCCGGCGAGGCCAAGCAGGTGGAGCGGAAGGTGTTCCCCGGCTACGTGCTCATCAAGATGGTCATGACCGACGACACCTGGCACCTGGTGCGCAATGTGCGGGGCGTTACAGGCTTTGTCGGCGAGGCCAGCAACAAGCCTATCCCCCTCAGTGACAGCGAGGTCATCGAGTGGGGCATGGAGAAGCACGAGATTGTGGTCAGCTACAAGGAGGGCGACCAGGTCCGTATCAACGACGGCCCCCTGGAGTCCTTCACCGGGACAGTGGAGGAGATCGACGCGGAGAAGAACAAGGTCACTGTCGTGGTGTCCATGTTCGGCCGCGAAACCCCTGTCGAAATGGAGCTCGACCAGGTCGAGGTTATTTCTTAACACGATCCGCGCCCTGCGGGGCGCAAACCGCAAAAGCTTTTCCCGCCGCTTTGCGGCGGCGTGGGAGGGGACGCCCGCAGCAGGGCCATACCCCGCCACCACCACACTATTTCAAGGAGGTGCCTGAATATGGCACAGAAAGTCGTAGGCTACGTCAAGCTGCAGATCCCCGCGGGCAAGGCAACGCCCGCCCCCCCTGTCGGCCCTGCCCTGGGCCAGCACGGCGTGAACATCGCCGCCTTTACCAAGGAGTTTAATGAGCGCACCAAGAACGACATGGGCATGATTATCCCCGTCATCATTACCGTGTACTCTGACCGCTCCTTCACCTTCGTGACCAAGACCCCTCCCGCAGCTGTCCTCATCAAGAAGGCCTGCAACATCGAGTCCGGCTCCGGCGTGCCCAACAAGACCAAGGTGGCCACCATCAGCAAGGCCGACGTGCAGAAGATCGCCGAGACCAAGATGCCCGACCTGAACGCCGCCAGCCTGGAGTCCGCCATGAGCATGATCGCCGGCACCGCGCGCAGCATGGGCGTTGTCGTGGGTGAATAAAGGAGGGCTTGAGAAATGTTTAGAGGAAAGAAATATCAGAACAGCGCCAAGCAGATCGACCGTGCCAACCTCTATGAGTCCAGGGACGCTTTTGAGCTGATCTGCAAGACCGCTTCCGCCAAGTTTGATGAGACTGTGGAGCTCCATGTCAAGCTGGGCGTTGACTCCCGCCATGCGGACCAGCAGGTCCGCGGCGCCATCGTCCTGCCCCACGGTACCGGCAAGACCGCCCGCGTGCTGGTCTTCGCCAAGGGTGACAAGGCTGACGCCGCCCGCGAGGCCGGCGCAGACTATGTGGGTGATATGGATATGGTGGAGAAGATCCAGAAGGAGAACTGGTTTGAGTTCGACGTGGTCGTCGCCAGCCCCGACATGATGGGTACTGTGGGCCGTCTGGGTAAGCTGCTGGGCCCCAAGGGCCTGATGCCCTCCCCCAAGGCCGGCACCGTCACCCCCGACGTGGCCAAGGCCGTGCAGGAGGTCAAGGCCGGTAAGATCGAGTACCGCCTGGACAAGACCAACATCATCCACTGCCCCATCGGCAAGGTGTCCT